>NZ_JBJJMM010000004.1:0-300717 GCF_046231795.1 Pseudomonas sp. KCJK9016
GCTTTTCTTGCAGAACCTGTCTTTTCCCCAACAAACGCGGGATTCGGCGAGCGACTGGCGGAAGGCGCAACATGAGAAGCAGCCCCCCCATGAAGGCGTAGAGCGCCCACTCTTTGAGATCAGCGCGCACAATCCAGAGCATATGCAGCAATCCAAGCCCGAGAATCACGTACACCAGGCGATGCAATTTCTTCCAGCGCACGCCTAAACGACGCTGACTATAACGATTGGACGTCACCGCCAATGCCAGCAACCCCAGAAACCCGAGCGTACCGATAATAATGTACGGACGCTTGCGCAACTCCACACCCAGTTGGGACCAGTCGAAACCCAGGATGAATGCCATGTAGCTGCATAAATGCAAAACCACATACGCAAAACACCACAGCCCCACCTGCCGGCGCACAGCAATCCACCCGGCCCACCCAGTGAGCTTCTGCAACGGCGTCATACTCAAAGTAATCAGCAACAACACCAACGCCCCGAGCCCAAGCCGATCAACCAGGACTTTTCCAGGGTCCGGCCCAAGCAGATCTTCAAAGGCCTGATAGAACCACCACAACGGCCAAACCATCGCGGTGATGAACGCGCCCACACGCCAGAACGGATATCGCATCAGTAGTTCTTCCGCAGATCGAGCCCTGTATATAAAGAAGCGACTTCATCCGAATATCCGTTGAACATCTGGGTATCACGCACATTCGGCTTGAACAGGCTATTTGGAAGACGTCGTTCTCTGGCCTGGGTCCAGCGAGGGTGATCAACCGTCGGGTTCACATTCGCATAAAAGCCATACTCATCCGCCGCAATGCTCTGCCAGGTCGTTTTCGGTTGCTCGCTGACCAGACTGATCCGCACGATGGATTTCACACTCTTGAAGCCATACTTCCATGGCACCACGAGACGCAAAGGCGCTCCGTTCTGATTCGGCAATTCACGGCCGTACATGCCTACAGCCAGAATCGCCAACGGATTCATCGCCTCATCCAGACGCAGGCCTTCTACATAAGGCCAGTCGATCAGGGCAAACCCTGAACGCTGTCCAGGCATGCTCTTGGGATCCTGCAAGGTTTCAAAACGGATGTACTTGGCGTTGGATGTCGGCTCGACCTGCTTGAGCAGCGCCGAAACAGGGAAACCGATCCAGGGGATGACCATCGACCACGCCTCGACACAACGCAGACGATAGATGCGCTCCTCCAACTGGTAAGGTTTCATGAAGTCTTCCAGCGCATAGCGCCCCGGCTTACCCACCTCCCCGTCCACCACCACACTCCACGGTTCGGTCTTCAGCGATCCGGCATTGGCTGCCGGGTCCCCCTTGTCGGTACCGAATTCATAGAAGTTGTTGTAGTGGGTCGCGTCCTTATAGGGCGTGATCGCCTCATCCTTGACGTTCACGGCTCCCCATTTGATAGAAGACTGCTTCTCGGTAAACCAGGCGGGCGCATTGCCAGACTCGACATCGGCATAACGGGTGGCCTCTTCGGCACTGGCCCAGCGCGACAGGCTACTCACAGCCAGACCGACCGCCGTAGCACCGAGCAGTTGTCGGCGAGAGAGATAAATGGATTCAGGCGTGACGTCCGACTCGTGGCAGTCGGACGCTTTGGGGATTTTGATCAGCATGACAACTCCGCAGTTTTGGAGGACAGATGCACCCATAGACTGCGGAGTATGAGGGAAATTACATCACTCGACGTTTTTGTGGCGACGAAGATGCAACAAGTACTGCACAGGCCCCGAAGCCGCATAGGCAAGGAACACCAGCAGCAGAATGCGAGGAGGATCACTGAACACAACGGCGAACACCAGCACCACGGCCAGAATCGCAACGAACGGCACGCGCCCCTTCAGATCCAGTTCCTTGAAGCTGTTGTACTTGATGTTGCTGACCATCAGCATGCCGGCAGCCGCAACCATCAGTGCAACGAGGAAGGACATTTTCGAACCTTGAATCCCGTAATCGCTGAATGCCCAGACAATTCCGGCAACCACACCGGCAGCCGCCGGGCTGGCCAGACCGATGAAGTAACGCTTGTCGGCGGTCCCGACCTGAGTATTGAAGCGCGCCAGACGCAACGCCGCACCCGCTACATAAATGAAGGCGACCATCCAGCCGACCTTGCCCATGTCACCCAGCGCCCAGCCAAACGCGAGCAATGCGGGCGCGACGCCAAACGCAACCATGTCCGACAGCGAGTCGTATTCGGCACCGAATGCACTTTGTGTATTGGTCATGCGCGCCACGCGGCCATCGAGACCATCGAGCACCATGGCGACGAAGATCGCGATCGCCGCAAAGGCGAAGTACTTGCTCGCATTCGCCGAGTCACCGGCACTCAACGCTGCCTGGGCGCTCATCGAGTTGATGATGGAATAGAACCCCGCGAAAAGGTTCGCGGTGGTGAACAGGTTCGGCAGAAGATAGATACCACGATGCCGGACTTTCCGACCTTCTGCGTCATGCCCTTCTTCGACATGTTCATCGATGGGCAGCAGGCTTTCGGCGTCTGAAGCCTGGTTCGGCTCTTCGGGGCGTTCGCTCATGGACATTACCTTGCAACGGATTGGACATTTTCGACAGGTGTCTGGGACGACGGTTCGACCACAAACGAAGCAGCTTTATACCAGAACAGCCCGCCCATACGAAAAAACGCGGCCGAGGCCGCGTTTTTTCTTACAAGGATCGACGACTCAGTTTTTGGTTTTGTCGACAATCTTGTTGGCGCTGATCCACGGCATCATGGAGCGCAGTTGCTCACCGATGATTTCGATACCGTGTGCAGCGTTGTTACGGCGCTTGGCGGTCATCGAAGGGTAGCCGGTAGCGCCTTCGCTGATGAACATTTTGGCGTATTCGCCGTCCTGAATACGTTTCAGGGCGTTGCGCATGGCCTGACGGGATTCGGCGTTGATCACTTCCGGACCGGTCACGTACTCGCCGTATTCTGCGTTGTTGGAGATCGAGTAGTTCATGTTGGCGATACCGCCTTCGTACATGAGGTCAACGATCAGTTTCAGTTCGTGCAGGCACTCGAAATAGGCCATTTCCGGCGCGTAGCCAGCTTCAACCAGGGTTTCGAAACCGGCTTTTACCAGTTCAACGGTACCGCCGCACAGAACGGCTTGTTCGCCGAACAGGTCGGTTTCGGTCTCGTCCTTGAAGGTCGTTTCGATGATGCCGGTACGACCGCCACCAACACCGGCGGCGTAGGACAGAGCAACGTTCTTGGCGTTGCCCGAGGCGTCCTGGTAGATCGCGATCAGGTCAGGGATACCGCCGCCCTTCACGAACTCGGAACGTACTGTGTGTCCCGGGGCTTTCGGCGCGATCATGATCACGTCGAGGTCGGCGCGCGGAACGACCTGGTTGTAATGGATCGAGAAACCGTGGGAGAAAGCGAGGGTGGCGCCTTTCTTGATGTTCGGCTCGATTTCGTTCTTGTACAACTGGCCCTGGAACTCGTCCGGGGTCAGGATCATGACCAGGTCGGCGGCAGCGACAGCGGTAGCCACATCAGCGACTTTCAGACCGTGGGCTTCAGCCTTGGCAACGGTAGCCGAACCTTTACGCAAACCAACGGTAACGTCGACACCGGAGTCTTTCAGGTTGCACGCTTGAGCGTGGCCTTGGGAGCCGTAACCGATGATGGCAACTTTCTTGCCCTGGATGATCGACAGGTCGCAGTCTTTATCGTAGAAAACTTTCATGAATTTCCCCTTTATATCCAGGCCGCTCAGGCCATTCGCTAATTTGGTTTAGATGCTGAGTACTTTGTCGCCGCGAGCAATACCGGTCACGCCACTACGGACGGTTTCCAGAATCGATGCGGTGCCGATGGACTGAATGAAGCTGTCGAGCTTGTCGCTGGTACCGGTCAGTTGAACGGTATACACGCTGGCGCTGACGTCGACGATCTGTCCACGGTAAATATCGGTGGTGCGCTTGATCTCGGCGCGCTGTGCGCCGGTGGCCTTGACCTTGACCAGCATCAGTTCGCGCTCGATGTGAGCACTCTCCGACAGGTCCACCAGCTTGACCACTTCGATCAGCTTGTTCAGGTTCTTGGTGATCTGCTCGATGATTTCATCGTGGCCGACAGTGGTCAGCGTCAGACGCGACAGGGTCGGATCTTCGGTTGGCGCCACGGTCAGGCTTTCAATGTTGTAGTTGCGCTGCGAGAACAGGCCGACTACGCGAGACAAAGCACCAGGTTCGTTTTCCAGAAGCAAGGAAATAATGTGCCGCATGATTAGGTACGCTCCGTCTTGCTCAGCCACATATCGCGCATCGAGCCGTCTTTGATCTGCATCGGGTAGACGTGCTCGCTGGTATCGACCGAAATATCGATCACGACCAGGCGATCCTTCAGGGCGAACGCTTCTTCCATCTTCGATTTCAAGTCTTTCGACTCGGTGACACGAATGCCGACGTGACCATAGGCCTCGGCGAGCTTGACGAAATCAGGCAGCGATTCCATGTAGGAATGCGAGTGACGGCTGTTGTAACTCATGTCCTGCCACTGGCGAACCATACCCAGCACACCGTTGTTCAGGATGACGATCTTCACCGGCAAACCGTACTGCAGGCAGGTCGACAGCTCCTGGATGTTCATCTGGATACTGCCTTCACCGGTGACGCAGGCGACGTCGGCGTCCGGGAAGCTCAGGCTGATACCCATCGCCGCCGGCAGACCGAAGCCCATCGTGCCCAGACCACCGGAGTTGATCCAGCGATTCGGCTTGTTGAACTTGTAGTACTGCGCAGCGAACATCTGGTGCTGGCCCACATCGGAGGTCACAAAGGCATCGCCCTTGGTCACTTCGCACAGGGTTTCGATCACGGTCTGCGGCTTGATCTTGCTGCCGTCGCCTTTGTCGTAAGGGAACAGACCGCGATCACCACGCCACTCATCGACCTGCTTCCACCAACTGGCCACGGCGTCCTTGTTCGGGGTTTCGCCGATTTCCTTGAGGATCGCGACCATTTCGGTCAGGACGCTTTCCACCGGACCGACGATTGGCACGTCAGCCTTGATGGTTTTGGAAATCGAAGCCGGGTCGATGTCGATATGAATGATCTTGGCGTTCGGGCAGAACTTCGGCGCGCCGTTGATCACACGATCGTCGAAGCGCGCACCGACCGCCAGGATCACGTCGGCGTGGTGCATCGCCAGGTTCGCGGTGTAACTGCCGTGCATGCCGAGCATGCCGATGAACTGACGATCAGTGCCCGGATAGCCGCCCAGGCCCATCAAGGTATTGGTCACCGGCAGGTTGAGCATTTTCGCCAGCTCGGTCAGCGGCGCGGAGCCATTGCCGAGAATCACGCCGCCACCGGAGTACAACACGGGACGCTTGGCCGCCAGGAGCATTTCTGCCGCCTTGCGGATTTGCCCGGAGTGACCGCGAACGGCCGGGCTGTAAGAGCGCAGTTTGGCTTTCTTCGGGAAGATGTATTCGAACTTTTCGGCCGGATTGGTCATGTCTTTCGGGATATCGACCACGACCGGACCCGGACGACCGGATTGCGCCAGGTAGAAGGCTTTCTTCATGACTTCCGGGATTTCCGAAGCGTGTTTGATCATGAAGCTGTGCTTCACGATTGGCCGGGAGATACCGATCATGTCGGTTTCCTGGAACGCATCGGTGCCGACCATGGTGCTTGGCACCTGACCGGAAATGATCACCATCGGAATCGAGTCCATGTAGGCCGTGGCGATACCGGTGATGGCGTTTGTGGCGCCTGGACCGGAAGTCACCAGTACCACGCCGGCTTTACCGGTGGCACGGGCATAGCCGTCAGCCATATGGGTGGCCGCTTGTTCGTGACGAACCAGGATGTGGGTCACTTCCGGTTCTTTGAACAGGGCATCGTAAACATGAAGGAGAGCACCACCCGGGTACCCGTAGATATATTTGACGCCTTCGTCACGCAAGAAGCGGACGAGCATCTCACCGCCAGATAAAAGCTCCACGTTGTTCACCTCTAAAACGCCAGAATACCGTCCGCAAAAAGGCGAACGGGTCTTAATAGGTTTACTTCTCGGCAGAGCATGAGCGACGGTGGTCGCCGACTACGTCAGCACTGACTGAGCAAGTATTGGGATCGTCCCAAGTGTTGCGGGCCTTTCCCACCCAGCGCGAGGTAACGCGTTGCGGGTGTAACAGGTCGACGCGGATAGGCGCCTCATGATCTGCCGAGAGGGTCTGCTTCTGGCAGTCCCTGTACAGCGGACTTTGGATTCTTCTGTTTCGCCCTCTGCAAGTCAAGCCGTCAACGTGCTTAATTGTGGGTAACCACATGAGAACGCAAGAAAAAACCTGAAAAGCGCTACTCTGTTAGCGTCAATTGCGCAATTTTGCCAAGGAATCAGCATGCGAACGCTTCTTGCCGCTCTGCTGATCGGCCTCAGCCCCTGGTGCCTGGCCGGTCAGATCTACAAATGGGTCGATGCTCAAGGTGTCACGCACTTCGATGCGCAACCGCCGCAAGGTCAGCCGGCAACGACAATGCAAACGCCGCCCTCGCCCTCCACGCGTCCGCCAGCCATACCCGGCAGCGGCCCGCTGGGCGATCAGAAAGCCATCGATGACAAGGTCAGAAAACAGGTCGCCGACCAACAGAACCAGCTCAAGGTCTTTTGCGAACAGGCGCGCACGAATCTGGCGCAGCTGCAGAACAATCCGCGTCTGAGGGAGGAAACCGAAGGAGAGCTGCGCCGCCTGAGCGATACGCAACGTCAGGAGCGTATCGCGGAGACGCAGAAACAGATCGCCGAAAACTGCCAGTGATCACTGGCAGTCGGCGGTTCAATGAGCTGCAGTGATCAGCAGATCGAATTCTTTGAGCAACACCTGCAACTGTCGGTCCTGGCCCTGCAGATTGCGCTGGGCGAAGACCATCTGGGCCATTTCCTGAATGCCCGAGGCCTTGGGTAACGGCAGATCCTGCTCAAGGATCATCTTCATCCGCGGCAGAAAGATCCATTGCAGCCACTGCTCGAACTCGAGGGTGTCGACCGAGAACGGCTCGACACTGCTCAAGGCTTCGACAGAAGGCTGGACCTCGTCCCACCAACCCTGGGCACGCAGTTCACGCTCGATCAACAACAGTTGATCGGCGACTTTCGAGAGACGCGGGTCCATCACAGCGAAACCCTGGCTTTCTGACGGGCCAGTGCAGCGCCAGCAGAATCACCCTGCTTTTCGCGAGCCTGGGCGATCAGCTCCCAAAGGCTGGCCTGCAGGTCCGGACGACCGTTAGCCATGGTCAGCGCACGGCGTGCGGTTTGCTCGGCTTGCGGGGCATCGCCCTGGGCCATGCGCACCTGCGCCAGACGGTAAAGCACTTGCGGCTCACGCGGTGCAACGCGCTGAGCGCGCTCGAGGCTGGAGGATGCGCCATTCAGGTCGCCGCCGGCCTGCTGCTGCTGCGCAGTGGTCAGCAGAGCAAGTACCGGGCCGTCCAGTTGCTCATCAGCGGACAAACTGCCGCCACTGCTGGCCGAAGGAATGCCGCTCGGCGATGAAGGCATGCTGTAGCTGCCGGAGCTGATCGGCGCGGACTCGACCGGCGAAGGGTTATAGGGGCCCGGTGTGATACCACCAGAGGCCGGACCCGGAACGATCGGCGAAGTGCTGATCGGTGCCGACGTCGCGGCGCCGCCACCGGGCACCATCACCACTACGCCAGTATCGCCCTGCGGGATGGCCTGGGATTGCGCCTGACCTTGTACCGGGCGCTTGACCGTCGTTTTGCGAAAGCCGCCGTTGGCTGAAAGACGCTCGCTGTTGGATACGGTTGTGCCGGCGTCCACCACCGGGATCGAACCACGCTGTACGGTGGAGCAGCCGCTGAGCAAAGCCACGGCGGTCACCGCTGGAATCAACCACTTGTTCACTTGAAACCCTCTTCGCTTAATTCATCCAGCCCTTGACCCAATCCATCACCGACTCGCCCGATGTCGGGCTTTCGCCCGCACAGGATGCGCCGGGTGGCGGTTCGCTGCCGCGAATATACGGCATCTGCACGGCGCCGGGACAGTTGGCATCAGAGCCCTGGCCGGTACGCGAATCGACCCACGCCTGAACCACGTTGTCCGGTTGTGGCATGTCCAGCGGCAGCGGATCGGCCTTGCGCATGAAACTGGTCCAGACCTGCAACGCACCGGTAGCACCGGTGAACGGTGTCTTGCCGTTATCGTCGCGACCGAGCCAGACCACCGCCAGCAGATCCTGACTGAAACCGGCGAACCAGCTGTCGCGCGAATCGTTACTGGTACCGGTCTTGCCGGCCAGTGTCAGGGTTTTGGGCAGCACGTTGTAGACCGAGCTGCCGGTGCCTTCACGCATGACGCGCTGCATGGCGTTCTGGATCAGGTAGATCGACGCCGGATCAAAACGCTGCTCGATCTGGAACGGATAACGTTTGAGCGGCTCGCCTTCGGCGGTCAGTACACTGCGAATCCCGCGCATCGGCGTATTGAAGCCGCCGTTGGCCAGTGTCTGGTACATGGTCGCCACTTCGATCGGCGTCATGCCACCGGCCCCCAGCAGCATCGACGGGAACGCCGGAAACTCTCGGGTCACGCCCAGGCGCCCGATGGTCTTGAGCACATTCGGAACACCCACTGCCAGCCCGAGACGCGAGGTCGACAGGTTGTACGAATGCGCCAATCCTTGATAGAGGAACACCGTACCGTGGGAGCGACGGTCATAGTTCTGCGGCTTCCAGACCTGCCCGTCCGCGCCCTTGATGGAAAGCGGATCGTCCGACAGCCAGCTGGTGAGCGTGTACTGGCTCGGTTTTTCCAGCGCTGTCAGATAAACCGCAGGCTTGACCAGAGAGCCGATCGGACGCACCGCATCCAGTGCCCGGTTGAACCCTGCATAACTGGCCTGACGGCTACCGATCATTGCCTGGACTTCGCCGGTCTCCGGGTTGGTCACGACCATTGCCGCTTCCACGTCATCGGAACCCTTGCGACCGGCAAGACGCTTGAACGTGTCATTGACCGATGCTTCGGCTTTCATCTGAAGGATCGGGTCGAAGCTGGTGAAAATCCGCAGCCCCTCTTCGGTCAAGTCTTCGTCACGGTAGTCTTCACGCAGTTGACGCTTGACCAGATCGATGAAGCCCGGGAATGAACTGTCGGCCAGTTTGCCGCGCGTGGTCACGCCCAACGGCATTTTCTTAGCGGCTTCCACCTGTTCGGCAGAAGCCACGCCCTGTTGCTCAAGCACATCGAGCACCAGGTTGCGTCGCTCCAGCGCCCGCTCCGGGTTGCGACGCGGATTGT
Organism: Pseudomonas sp. KCJK9016; assembly: GCF_046231795.1. Lineage (NCBI taxonomy): Bacteria > Pseudomonadati > Pseudomonadota > Gammaproteobacteria > Pseudomonadales > Pseudomonadaceae > Pseudomonas > Pseudomonas sp. KCJK9016. The sequence continues at coordinate 9,306 of NZ_JBJJMM010000004.1, forward strand.
AATAGGAAGGGCCCTTGACCATGCCGACCAGCAGCGCGACCTGATGCAGCTTCAGTTCGGACAACGGCTGGCCGAAGAAGAACTGGCTGGCCAGACCGAAACCGTGCACCGCCCGCTGCCCGTCCTGACCGACGAAGACCTCGTTGAGGTAGGCCTCCAGAATTTCCTTCTTGTCGTAATGCAGCTCAAGCAGCATCGCCATCATGGCTTCGGTGAGCTTGCGGGTCAGGCTGCGTTCGTTGGTCAGGTAGAAGTTCTTGACCAATTGCTGGGTCAACGTACTGCCACCCTGGGTCATCCTGCCGCCAGACGTGTTGACCCAGATTGCCCGGGCGATCGACTTCGGCGACACGCCCCAGTGGCTGTAATAATCCCGGTCTTCCACCGCAACCAGGGTTTCCAACAGATACGGCGGCACCTGATCGAGCTTGATCAGAATCCGGTCTTCAAGGTTTTTCGGGTAGATCCCGCCAATCAGCAGTGGCTCCAGACGCACCACCGACAGCTTCGAACCATTGGTCGCCGAAAGTTCGGCCACGTAATCACCGGAAAATCGCACACGAACCGGCTGCGGTTTCTCGAGGCCTTCATAGAACTGGAAGCCACGGGTGTTCAGATCGACAGTGTTGCCGTTGACCGCAGCTGCGCCGGGGCCGTTGCTCACGGCTTCGCGGCGATAGCCCAAGGCATCGAGTTCGGTGAGGAAATCGTCCTTGCTCAGCTTCTGTCCGACGAACAGCTCGAGCGGGCGCGCGTATACCTTGGCCGGGATGGTCCAGCGCTTGCCGGAGAATTTCTCCTGCACCACGGCATCAAGGTAAACGGCGAAGCCGGCCAGCACCACAAGGCCGACCAGACTGAGTTTCAGGGCCCAGCCCAACCATGGGCGCAGGCCCCGGGAAGGTGGTTTTTTAGGAGTGCGGGGGGATCGAGTACGAGTCATGGCGGCGGATTATACGCACTTTATTCATACTCAACAGGAGCGCTCCGAGGTTTGCGTCGGGCGGGCGAGCGGCCATAATGGCGACCTCGAATTCCCCCAGTCTCTGAAGGATCGCCTGTGAGCCAGTCCCTGATCGCTGCCCTGCAAAACCCGGCCTTATACCCGCACCCTGTCGAAGGGTTCCAGGTCATCGAAACCCATATTTCGTGGGTCCTGCTCACCGGTCCTTACGCTTATAAAGTGAAGAAACCGGTGAACTTCGGCTTTCTCGATTTCACCAGCCTCGAATCCCGCAAGCACTTTTGCGGTGAAGAGCTGCGTCTCAACCAGCGCCTGACCGACGATTTGTATCTGGAAGTGATTCCAGTCACCGGCACCGCTGAAGCGCCGCAATTGGGCGGCGAAGGCCCGGCCATCGAATACGTGCTGAAAATGCGCCAGTTCCCGCAAACCGGGCTGTTGAGCACCCTGCAAGCCAATGGCGAGCTGACAACCACCCACATCGACGAAATGGCCGAGCAGATCGCTCGCTTCCACCTCAATGCGCCGAAGGTTCCGGCCGGGCATGACGCCGGTACGCCTGAAAGCGTGATGGCGCCGGTTCGTCAGAATTTCGAGCAGATCCTGCCATTTCTCAGCGACAAGGCTGATCTGTTGCAACTGGATGCCCTGCAAGCCTGGGCCGAAAGCAGCTTCGAACGTTTGAAACCACTGTTCGCCCAGCGCAAGGCCGAGGGTTTCACTCGCGAGTGCCACGGTGACATTCACCTGGGCAACGCCACGCTGATCGATGGCAAGGTGGTGATCTTCGATTGCATTGAATTCAACGAGCCGTTCCGTTTCACCGATGTCTGGGCCGACACCGGTTTCCTGGCGATGGACCTCGAGGACCGTGGTCTGAAATCCCTGGCCCGCCGCTTCGTCAGCCAATACCTAGAACTGACCGGCGACTACCAGGGCCTGGAAGTGTTGAATTTCTACAAGGCCTACCGCGCACTGGTCCGTGCAAAAGTCGCGCTGTTCAGCATGCCGGCCGACGCGACTCCGGTACAGCGCGCCACCACTTTGCGCCAGTACCGCAACTACGCCAACCTGGCAGAAAGCTACAGCACCATTCCTTCTCGCTTCATGGCGATCACCCATGGCGTATCTGCTGTAGGCAAAAGCCACGTGGCCATGCGCCTGGTCGAAGCGCTGGGTGCGATTCGCCTGCGTTCCGATGTCGAGCGCAAGCGTCTGTTCGGCGAACAAACCGTCGCCAATGATGTACAGGCCGGGATCTACAGTGCCGATGCCAGCCTTGCTACTTATGCTCGTCTGCATGAAATCGCCAACGTGATCCTGCACGCCGGTTTCCCGGTGGTGATCGATGCCACTTACCTCAAGCGCGAACAACGTGACAATGCAGCCAAGGTTGCCGAGGCCACCGGCACGCCGTTCCTGATCCTCGATTGCAACGCACCACAAGCGGTGATCGAGAGCTGGCTGGCGATTCGTCAGGCAGACAAGAAGGATCCGTCCGACGCCACGCTGGCCGTGATCGAAGCCCAGCAGGCCAATCGTGAAGCGCTGACCCCGGACGAAATCCTGCGCAGCAAGCGCGTGCAGACCAATGAATCCGGAACTCTGGATACCGTCGTGGCACAAATCCGCCAGCGTCTGCCGGGGCTGTAAGAAACTATTTCGGCCGTGAAGCCCTCGCTCGCTTCACGGCCGCCAAATAGTGGCACTATACTGGCGTCATAAAACCAACAGGTGATCTGACATGAGCCAGCCGAAACTTCTCGACACCCCGCTTTATGCCTTGCTGCACAAGGACGACATTGCCGGTTTCAACAAGGAACGCCCGAAAGACGGCCCGATCGACATGGTCGGTGGTGATTTCCGCGGCCTCGATCTGCGTGAACTGAACGCCGACGGCGTGGATTTCCGGGACGCCTACTTCCGTTCCGCCGACTTGCGTGGCATTGACTTTCGCAATGCATCACTGGAAGGCGCCAGCCTGGCCCATGCGCAGATCTCCGGTGCTTACTTCCCCCCGGAACTCAGTGCCGATGAAATCCTGATGTCGATGAATTTCGGTACGCGTCTGCGTTATCGCACCCGCTGAAACGCCTTGAAACCAACCCGTCCAGCGCCCCCGCTTTGCGCTGGACAAGGTGCCATTAGTCTCTCCCCGCCGTATTTCTCAGTGAAAAACTGACACCTCTTAGAAGCTTTTGCGTCGAATCCGACCAAACAACCACGCTTTTCCTACTGATGGCTACACTCCTGAGAAGATCGCCCCACGCACCATTCGGCCGTCGCAAGGAGGCTTGATGAATGATGAACTGCAACACCTGAAGAATCTTGGCAAGACGTCGGCGCAGTGGCTGCATGCCGTGGGCATCCACAGCGCCTCGGATCTGCGTCGCCTGGGCGCCGTGGATGCCTACCGGGCCGTGCGTACGCGCGGGTTCCGGGCGTCGAAGGTGTTGTTGTATGCGATCGAGGGGGCATTGATGGACGTGCACTGGAACGATATTCCCGCCGAACGCAAGGATGCTCTGAACAAACAGCTTGAAGCCATTTCCTCTCGCCACAAGAACTGACGGGCACTCACCTTCATGTACCTGCTCGGGGAACAATCGGCACCGGCCGAGGCGCTCATCAACCATTTGCAGAGTCTGCCCGCTCAATGGCTGCCGGGGCTTGCGCCATGCGGCCCCGCTCTGGAGCTGGAAGCCTCGCAGGATCTGCTGGCGCAATTGCCAGGCGATCAACTGTTTCTACTGACAGAGGGCACTGTCAATGGTCGCCTCGGTGGCCGCGCGTTGCTCTATTGGCAGGAAGGTGACCTGATCGGCCTGCAACAAGGCCCGGAGTGGGCGGACTGTATCCTTTGCTGCGATGCACCCGTGAGTCTGCAGCCGTTCCGGCGCAATGACCTGTTTCAACACCTGCGTACGGATCCTGCACGCTGGGACTCATTTCTGAACTATCTGCTGGGGCAAATGGCACTGCTGACTCATGCCGTCGCCGAACTGAAGCCGAGAGAGTTTCGCAGCACCAATGGATTCAAACGGGTCGAGGCTGGAGAGGTCTTGATCCGTGAGGGAGATCCTGCCGACCACGTATTCGTGATCATCGAAGGACATGCGCAGGCATTCGTCGGCGGCCACAAGGTTGGCGACGTACCCAGAGACGAGATTTTCGGCGCCATGGCGATATTCACCGGTGAGCCGCGCAACGCCACTGTCGTCACCTGCGAACCGAGTACCGTGATGCTGATTCCCGGTGACCAGTTTTTGAGCATGACCCGCAGCAATCCGAAAATCGCCCACAGCCTGATCGAAAGCATGGCGCGGCGCATCGATCAGCTCAACAGGCAACTCACCGCCCTTGAGCGCCCAAGCTGAAAGCCTGAATTTCGAGAGTTTTTCAGCCATTCACCAGACGATTAAAAGAAACGGAAAAACATCGATTGACTTGTTAATGAGAATCGCTATGATTATCACAACTGATCGCGAGATCGGTCGATATTCTGAAAAGCCCTTGGTTCGGACTCTCAGATTATCTCCTCATCAGGCTAATCACGGTTATTTGACCCGGTTCTTCCGGGTCTTTTTTTGCCCGCAAGAAAGTCATTTGCCGAACTGTTTGCGCATCTCGGCACAGTAATCCGGCTTCGGTGTAGCAGGCGTGAACCAGACATAATCGGCCATGGCCGACGTAACCTCGCTGCCCTGCTCCGCCAGGATCAACACGGTCGGCGCTTCAGGTGCGCCCAGATCCAACATATGCAGCGGTGCGCCGATATCCTTGCGCGCATGAAACGCACCGGCCAACAGCAATGCAGGCGCAGGTGCAGCCAACAAACGGACAGCCATGCGCCGATCCCGTTGTTGCTGAACCGCCACCATCGTCGGCATTTGCGATTGAGGCAGCAAGCCACAATGAGAATCGCTGATCTGTCGTGCCAGTTCGTTTTTCACCGACTCGACGCTACTGCGCTCCCCTTGCAGAATGGGAGGCTTGCGATAAAACCCACGAATTTCCGTGTCATCGAGATTGGCCGTCAGCAGCGGATAGGGTTGGGTAAGGGCAAACCGGACAATCGGCCCATACAGATTCCAGTCCCATCCACCTTGCCATGCCAGCTCGACTGCAAGGTCAGCGGGCAACTTGGGTGCACGCCGCACACCATCGACCCGCGCTTGTTGATCGGGCGTCAGCATTTCCAACAACAGGCTGCCCTGAGAACGCCTTTCGCCGAGACTCTGCAGCAACCACAATTGCACGGCATGGTGATCGGCGTTGTCATGCTGCTCGCCGATGATCACCCGCGCCGGCTTGCCCAGGCGCACCAAAAGATCCTGCGGGGTTATTGCAGCTCCGGTGCGCAGATCAAGAATCTCGCCACTGACCGGAGGCGGCGTCACATGTTGGCAAGCGCCCAGTAGCAACACTGCAATCAACAGAATCCCGCGCATGTTTTCACCTTGATGATTGAATCAGCGGGCGATGATCAGCGGATGCCCGCGTTCCGGGTGCGGCTGCACCAACACCTCCAGACCGAAAACAGCCTTGAGCGAGTCAGGGCGCAACACTTGCTGAGGTGTGTCCAGTGCCACCGGACGTCCATCCTCGAGCAGCAAGATGCGATCACAATAGCGCGCCGCCAGATTCAGATCATGCAGGATCACCATGACTGCCGCGCCACGACCGGCAAACTCGCGCACTGCTTGCAACGTGGTGTGCTGATGCAATGGATCGAGCATCGAGGTCGGCTCATCCAACAGCAACGTCTGACCGGCCCGCCCCGGCCATAGTTGCGCCAGCACTCTGGCCAGATGTACCCGCTGGCGCTCGCCACCGGACAGCGCAAGATAACTGCGCCCGCTCAGGTGTCCGACATCGGCGGCCGCCAATGCGTCAGCCACAATCTCGGCATCGCGAGCTCTTCCGCTCTGATAAGGCAAGCGCCCCATCCCGACCACCTCTTCGACACGAAAGGCGAAATCCAGTGTCGAGACCTGCGGCAGCACCGCCAAGCGCTGGGCACGCTGAGTGCCACTCCAGTGATCCAGGCTTTCACCGTCGAGAAGAACATTGCCTTCGCTGGAACGGAGTTCACCGCATAACACCCCGAGCAAGGTACTTTTGCCAGCGCCGTTGGGGCCCAGCACACCGAGCACTTCACCCGATTCCAGTTGCAGGCTGACATCAGCCAGCACCGTCTTGCGGCCACGACGGACCAGCAGATTGTGCGCACACAGCATCAGGCACGCCCCCGCAACAGCAGATAAAGGAAAAACGGTGCGCCGATGAATGCGGTGACGATACCGATCGGCAACTCCGCCGGCGCCAGCGCCAACCGCGCCACCAGGTCTGCCAGCAACAATAGACTGGCGCCTGCCAGCACCGAGGCGGGCAGCAAAACGCGATGATCCGGTCCGGCGAGCAGGCGCACCAGATGCGGCACCACCAGCCCGACGAAGCCGATCATCCCCGCCGCCGCTACAGCGGCACCGACACCCAGCGCCGTGCAGAACACCAGCTCACGCTTCAACCGCTCGACATCGATTCCCAGATGCCCGGCTTCCGACTCACCGAGCAGCAGTGCATTCAGGGCCATGGCTCGGCGTGGCAGCCACAATGCGACACCGGTGCTGATGATCAGCAACGGCCACAACCTCGCATAACTCGCGCCATTGAGACTGCCGAGATTCCAGAAGGTCAGGGTACGCAGGGTGGCGTCGTCCGCCAGATAGGTGAAAAGCCCCACTGCCGAACTGGCCAGAGCCGTCAGGGCGATGCCCGCCAGCAACATGGTCGCGACATGGGTCTGCCCGTTGCGACGGCCGAGCCGATAGACCAGCGCCGTCACCCCAAGACCACCGAGAAACGCACACACCGACAACAGGTACGGCCCGAACCACTCCGGCAGACCGCCGAAATACGAACCGCCGACAATCGCCACCGCCGCCCCCAGAGCCGCACCGCTGGAAACACCAACCAGCCCGGGATCGGCCAGCGGATTGCGAAACAGCCCCTGCATCGCCACGCCGGACAACGCCAGCACGCCGCCGACCGCCAGCCCGAGCAAGGTGCGAGGTAAACGAATCTGCCCGAGAATCAGCTCAGCCTGCTCCAGTCCCTCAGGCGCCAGTGGCAAGCCGAGCATGCGCAATGCAGCACACAAGGTATCGAACAGCGGCAGACTGACCGGTCCCAGGGCCAGCGACAGCCATATGGCCAACAGGCACAGCAGAATCAGGCCGGTGAACAAGCCACGGGGTTTGACCAGCGTGGTCATTGGCCACTCTGGTCCGGATAGAAACCAGCGGACAGGTTTTTCAATCCAATCGGCAAACGCGGTCCGAGACCGCCGACCAACAACGACGGGTCCAACTCCAGCACGCGTCCGGCCTTCGCTGCACGAGTTGACTTGAGTATCGGGTTTTCCTTGAACAACGCCGCCTTCGCCTCTTCGCCGATCAATACGCGGTCAGCGAATACCAGCACTTCGGGGTCGAGCCCGGCCAGGGACTCCATGGAAAACGGCTTGTACCCTGTATGAGTCGCCAGGTTGTGACCACCCGCCCGTTGCAGCATCCAGTCGCCCAAAGTGTCTTTGCCGGCGATCAACAGCTTGCCGCCCGCACTCCCCACCAGCAACAGCACGTCCGGAACCTTCTGCTTCGACTGCATTGCCGCCACGTCCGCCGCCAGTGCTGCGAGCAGCTTTCGATAACTCCGCAGCAGCGGTGCTGTCTGTGTCTCGGCGCCCAGCAATCGGCCCAGGCGAGTGACATTCTTTTCCAGTGTTGGCAGATCTGGCTGGGCCGAGAACATTTCAACCTGCACCTTGGCGCTCCGAACCTGCGAGATCACTTGCGGCGGCCCCATTTCCTCGGTGCCGATCAGAATGTCCGGGCGCAGACTGAGGATACCTTCAGCCGACAGATTGCGCTGGTAACCAATGTTCGGCAGCGCCTTGAGGGGCTCGAAATACTGGCTGGTCGTATCGACACCTACCAGTTTTTCCATCCCGCCCAAAACAACGACCCAGTCAGTCAATGCACCACCGGCACTGACCCAACGTTGCGGCAATTGGGCCGCAGTAGCCTGGTGACTGACCAGAAGTCCGACACACAGTGCGGCAACGCGAGTAATCAGGCGCATAGGCAGCATTCCTTCATGGGATTTTCCCGGGCATCGAGACGGCAGGCCAAGTATCCTCGGCAGCGCCACCGCACAACGGGCGAAGGCGGCCATTTGATAATTGTTTGCATTTGAACGTCAAGCTCGGACATATCCGGACACGACCTGATACTTGAGGATAGCCATGAAGTTTCTGTGCACGGGCGCCGATCTGGGCGAGGCCGCCAGCCGCGGGTTCGAGATCGACGGGAAAAGACTGTTCGCCGTGCGCCGGGCCGGAAGGGCGTATGTCTACCTCAACCGTTGCCCGCACCGCGGTGTCGGGCTCGAATGGCAGCCCGACCAGTTTCTCGATCCGAGCAACAGCCTGATCCAGTGCGCCACTCACGGTGCACTGTTTCTGATCGAGAACGGTGAATGCGTAACGGGGCCCTGCGCCGGGCAATTCCTGGCGGTCATTGATTGCCGTGAGGACGCCCGGGGGTTGTGGGTCGACATTTAGCCGTCGAGCAATACATCCAGGCGGCGATCGATCAACATTTCCTCATGATTCAGTCGCACCCCATAAGCCAGCACCTCAACCCCACTCGCCACCGCTTCGCGCAAGGCATCGGCGTAAGACGAATCGATTTCCACGGCAGGACGCACTGCCTCAATGCCGGTCAGGTTCACGCAGTACAATTGCACGGCCCGAGTTCCGTTGCGCGCCAGATGCGCCAACTCACGCACGTGCCTTGCGCCCCGCTGTGTCACCGCATCGGGAAACGCCGCAACTGCCGTACCGTCGAACCCCAGCGTGACACTCTTTACCTCCACGTATACCGGTCCGCCCGGGTATTCGAGGCGAAAATCGATGCGGCTTTTTTCCTGTCCGTAAGGCACTTCGCGTCTCAGCGCGATAAAACCGCTCAGTTCGCTGATGACACCAGCCCGCAACGCTTCTTCGACCAATCCGTTGGCGCGCCCGGTGTTCACACAGAACAATCGACCCTGCGGGGTTTCGCCGATTTCCCAGGTACCGGGCAGCTTGCGTTTGGGATCATTTGAGCGACTGAACCAGACCTGCCCGCCCTCAACCTGACAATTGAGCATCGAGCCGGTGTTCGGGCAGTGAATCGTCAGTAATTCGCCGCCAACGGTTTCGATGTCAGCGAGAAAACGCTTGTAACGGCGGATCAATCGCCCTTCTTCGAGAGGAGGATGAAAGCGCATCAGCCTTGCCAGCTCTTCAAGCCACGACCAATGCGTTCCACCGCTTCCTGCAGACGAGGGAGGTCCTGCGTATAGGCAAAGCGCACATGATGGCTGGCCTGATAACGCCCAAAATCCAGGCCCGGAGTGAACGCCACATGTTCGGTTTCAAGGAAGTGACGGCAGAACGCGAAGGCATCGCCACCAAACTGGCTGATATCGGCATACAAGTAGAACGCCCCTTCGGGCTCGACTGCGATAGTGAAACCCAGCTCCCGCAACGCGGGCAGTAGAAAATCGCGGCGACGGCCGAATTCGGCCCGACGTTCCTCGAGAATCGCAATGGTATCCGGCTCGAAGCAGGCCAGCGCTGCCTGTTGGGCCATGCTCGGTGCACTGATATAGAGGTTTTGTGCAAGCTTCTCCAGCTCACTGACTGCCGCATCCGGCGCCACCAGCCAGCCGAGGCGCCAACCGGTCATGCCGAAGTACTTGGAGAAACTGTTGAGCACAAACGCGCTGTCGTCGACTTCCAGCACACTCGCCGCGTCGGTGCCATACGTCAGGCCGTGATAAATCTCGTCCACCACCAGATGCCCGTGACGCGCCTTGAGGGCTGTGGACAACCCTGCAAGTTCCTCACGGGTCAGAATTGTGCCGGTCGGGTTGGCGGGCGAAGCCACCAGGGCGCCGACACTGTCATGATCCCAGTAGCGCTCTACCAGATCCGGCGTCAATTGATAGCGAACATCCGGCCCCACAGGCACAAGCTGCGCCGCGCCCTCGACCAATCGCAGAAAGTGCCGGTTGCATGGATAGCCGGGGTCGGCCAACAACCAATGCTTGCCCGGATCCACCAGCAACGCACTGGCCAGCAGCAACGCCCCTGAACCGCCCGGCGTGATCAGAATCCGCCGGGGGTCGATATTCAGGCCGTAACGGGTCTGATAAAAGCCGGAAATCGCCTCACGCAGCTCGGGAATCCCACGCGCGGCGGTATAACGGGTCTTGCCCGCCGCGAGCGCCGCCTGCCCCGCGCGGATGATCGGCTCGGCCGTGGTGAAGTCCGGCTCGCCGATTTCCAGATGGATCACATCGTGGCCGGCGGCCTGTAATTCATTGGCCCGCGCCAGCAACGCCATCACATGGAACGGTTCGATCGCACGACTGCGCGCACTGTAGGGCTGAGCCATTGGCCTTCCTTCAACAAGTGAAAAGAGACGATTCTACCCATCTGCCGGAACGAGCGAGAACCCGCCGTGGTCACAGCCTCAGGAACACTGGACTGTAACAAGACAAACGTACGCTCCAGGATTGACTAAAATCAGTGATTGTCAGGGCTCCAGCACCACCAGACATGGCTTGGCAAACATTTGCAGGCACCGCCGGCCGCGGGCTCGACATCCGGGAGTAGCGCGGGCCGGATTGATCTGGTAAGTTCGCCCGCTTGCAGTCGCAGGGCCGGCAGGTGTCGGTGATGGAGCAATCCTGCGCAATGGATTACAAGAGTAGAGGCGGTCCATTTCATGCCCACCCAAGCAAAGCAACAGGCAAGTCAGACACTCAGCGGTTTCGAGCCTTACGTCCCCAAAGAGGGCGAAGAGTACATGGGCGCCCCCATGCGCGCGCACTTCACCAAGATCCTGTCCAAGTGGAAACAGGAGTTGATGCAGGAAGTCGACCGCACTGTTGATCACATGAAAGACGAAGCAGCCAACTTCCCTGATCCGGCCGACCGGGCCAGCCAGGAAGAAGAGTTCGCCCTCGAACTGCGCGCCCGCGACCGTGAGCGCAAGCTGATCAAGAAGATCGACAAGACCCTGCAACTGATCGAAGACGAAGAGTACGGCTGGTGCGACTCTTGCGGCATCGAGATCGGCGTCAAGCGCCTCGAGGCCCGCCCGACTGCCGACATGTGCGTCGACTGCAAGAACCTTGCGGAAATCAAGGAAAAGCAGGTCGGCAAGTAATCCCGACCTGAACGAAGAACGGAGCGTGCGAACGCTCCGTTTTTGTTTCTGCTGTTTTTACACTCTCTAGTAGCATCGCTCTCATGACTGCCAACACCTCCCCCGCCTACATCGGCCGCTTTGCCCCGACGCCCAGTGGACACCTGCACTTTGGCTCGCTTGTAGCGGCGCTCGCTTCTTATCTGGATGCCCGCTCGGTGAACGGCCGATGGCTGGTGCGCATGGAAGATCTTGATCCCCCCCGGGAGGAACCGGGCGCACAAGCCGCGATTCTCAAGGCCCTGGAAAGCTACGGTTTCGAATGGGACGGCGAAATGGTCCGCCAGAGCGAGCGGCATGAAGCTTACGCCCAAGTGCTTGACAGTCTGTTCAATCACGGCCTCGCGTACGCCTGCACCTGCTCGCGCAAACAGCTGGAGCCGTATCATGGCATTTATCCGGGACTGTGCCGCAATGCCGGCCATGGCCAGGAAGACGCCGCGATCCGCCTGCGCGTGCCCGAGCTGGAATATCACTTCGTCGACCGGGTGCAGGGCGAGTACCGCCAGCACCTGGGCCGCGACGTGGGTGATTTCGTGATTCGCCGCCGTGACGGCCTCTACGCTTACCAACTCGCAGTAGTATTGGACGACGCCTGGCAGGGCATCACCGACATCGTGCGCGGCGCCGATCTGCTCGACTCGACGCCACGTCAGCTCTATCTGCAAGAGCTGCTGGGATTTCGCCAACCCCGTTACCTGCATTTGCCATTGATTACTCAGCCAGACGGCAACAAGCTGGGCAAGTCGTATCGCTCACCGCCGCTGGAGGCCGACCAGGCCACCCCGCTATTGTTGCGAGCCCTGCGTGCATTGGGGCAAGACCCGGGCCCCGAACTGGCCGACGCCTCGCCGCAGGAACTGCTGAAATGGGGCAGCGCCCACTGGGATGCGGCGAAGATACCGCGCACACTGACCCTGCCCGAAGCGCAACTGCTGTGACGACACTTGCAGTGGCGCGCCCATCCGTTACCATCGCCGCACGTTTTCGGGCACGCGCATAAAAAAGAGAGGCCGGGATGTACATCTATCGCTTGGTCCTGCTTCTGGTCGTGGGGATCTACCTGTTTTCTCCAGCCATCATGGATTGGTGGATCGACGCCACGGGCGCCTGGTATCGCCCTTATCTGCTCTGGCTGATCCTGATTGTCGTGACCTTCATCCTGCAGAGCCAAAAAGATGCCGATGAGCTTTAGCCTGACCCATATGCTGCTGATCAGCGCCGCCTACCTGGCCGCGCTGTTCGGGGTGGCCTGGATCAGTGAACGGGGCATGATCCCCCGGGCGATCATTCGCCACCCGCTGACCTACACCCTGTCGCTGGGGGTCTACGCCAGTGCATGGGCGTTTTACGGAACGGTGGGCCTGGCCTACCAGTACGGCTACGGTTTTCTGTCCAGTTATCTCGGGGTCTCCGGCGCCTTCCTGCTGGCGCCGGTGCTGCTGTATCCGATCCTGAAGATCACCCGCACTTATCAACTGTCGTCGCTGGCAGACCTGTTCGCTTTCCGCTTCCGCAGCACCTGGGCCGGTGCGCTGACCACGATTTTCATGCTGATCGGCGTCCTGCCGTTGCTGGCCCTGCAGATCCAGGCTGTGGCTGACTCCATCGGCATTCTGACCGGGGAGCCGGTGCAGAATCGCGTGGCCCTGGCGTTCTGTGCGCTGATCATCCTGTTCACGATCTTCTTTGGCTCGCGCCATATCGCCACCCGTGAAAAGCACGAGGGGCTGGTGTTCGCGATTGCCTTCGAATCGGTGATCAAACTGGCGGCGCTAGGTGGCGTCGGCCTCTACGCCCTGTACGGCGTATTCGACGGCCCGCAACACCTTGAACTGTGGCTGCTGCAGAACCAGACCGCCCTCGCCGCCCTGCACACGCCATTGCAGGAAGGCCCGTGGCGCACGTTGCTGCTGGTGTTTTTCGCTTCGGCGATCGTGATGCCGCACATGTATCACATGACCTTCACCGAAAACCTCAACCCGCGCTCGCTGGTCAGTGCGAGCTGGGGCCTGCCACTGTTCCTGCTGTTGATGAGTCTGGCAGTGCCGTTGATTCTCTGGGCCGGACTGAAACTCGGTGCGACCACCAATCCCGAATACTTCACCCTCGGCATCGGTATCGCCGCCAACAGCAAGGCCCTGGCCTTGCTGGCCTACGTCGGTGGTCTGTCGGCAGCCAGCGGCCTGATCATCGTCACCACCCTGGCGCTGTCGGGCATGGCCCTGAACCATCTGGTGCTGCCGCTCTACCAGCCGCCAGCCGAAGGCAACATTTATCGCTGGCTGAAATGGACGCGCCGCGCGTTGATCGTCGCAATCATCATGGCCGGTTTCTGCTTCTACCTGATGCTCGGCGCCGAGCAGGACCTGGCCAACCTCGGCATCGTCGCTTTCGTGGCCACTCTGCAATTCCTGCCCGGCGTGCTCTCGGTGCTGTATTGGCCGACCGCCAATCGGCGCGGCTTCATCGCCGGCCTGCTTGCCGGGATTGTGGTTTGGGTGGTGACCATGCTGCTGCCGCTGGTCGGCAATCTGCAGGGTTTCTATATTCCGCTGCTGAACATGATCTACGTGCTGGACGACACCAGTTGGCATATGGCGGCCATCGCCTCGCTGGCAGCCAACGTTCTGATGTTCACGTTGATTTCGCTGTTCACCAATGCCAGCTCGGAAGAAGCCAGCGCCGCAGAAGCCTGCGCAGTGGACAACGTGCGTCGTCCGCAACGCCGGGAACTGCATGCCGCCTCGCCGCAGGAGTTCGCCACACAACTGGCCAAGCCGTTGGGCGCCAAGGCTGCGCAAAAGGAAGTCGAACAGGCTCTGCGCGACCTTTATCTGCCTTTCGACGAACGCCGCCCGTATGCCCTGCGCCGGTTGCGCGACCGCATCGAGGCCAACCTGTCCGGCCTGATGGGCCCGAGCGTGGCCCAGGACATGGTAGAAACCTTCCTGCCCTACAAGGCCGGCGGCGAAAACTACGTCACCGAAGATATCCACTTCATCGAGAGCCGTCTCGAGGACTATCACTCGCGCCTCACCGGCCTCGCCGCCGAACTCGATGCCCTGCGCCGCTACCACCGCCAGACCTTGCAGGAACTGCCGATGGGCGTCTGCTCGCTGGCCAAGGATCAGGAAATTCTGATGTGGAACAAGGCCATGGAAGAATTGACCGGGATTGCCGCGCAACGGGTGGTCGGCTCGCGCCTGAACACCATCGCCAATCCATGGAAAGAGTTGTTGCAAGGTTTCATCAACCTGCCCGACGAGCACTTGCACAAACAGCATCTGGCCCTCGACGGCCAGACCCGCTGGCTGAACCTGCACAAGGCCGCCATCGACGAACCGCTGGCCCCCGGTAACAGCGGCCTGGTGCTGCTGGTGGAAGACCTGACCGAAACCCAGATGCTCGAAGACAAGCTGGTGCACTCCGAGCGTCTGGCCAGCATTGGTCGGCTCGCGGCCGGTGTAGCCCACGAAATCGGCAACCCGATCACCGGTATCGCCTGCCTCGCACAAAACCTGCGGGAAGAGCGCGAAGAAGATGGTGAGCTGACGGAAATCAGCGGGCAGATCCTCGAGCAGACCAAACGCGTGTCACGCATCGTGCAGTCGCTGATGAGTTTCGCCCACGCCGGCAGTCACCAGCACAGCGACGAGCCCGTCTGTCTGGCGGAAGTGGCTCAGGACGCCATCGGCTTGCTGGCCTTGAACCGACGCAACTTCGAAGTCCAGTTCTACAATCTGTGCGACCCCGATCACTGGGTCGAAGGCGACCCGCAACGGCTCGCCCAAGTACTGATCAACCTGCTCTCCAACGCCCGCGACGCTTCGCCTGCCGGAAGCGCGGTGCGGGTCAAGAGCGAAGCCGGCGAACACACGGTCGATCTGATCGTGGAGGACGAAGGCAGCGGCATTCCATCGAGCATCATGGACCGATTGTTCGAACCTTTCTTCACCACCAAGGATCCTGGCGAAGGCACCGGTCTGGGCCTTGCACTGGTCTATTCCATCGTTGAAGAGCATTATGGACAAATCACCATCGACAGCCCGGCCGATGTTCAGAGCCAGCGCGGCACCCGTATCCGGGTGACATTGCCGCGCCATGTCGAAGCGACGTCCGCTGTGAACTGAGACCGTCGAGAGAATCGAATCAATGCCGCACATTTTGATCGTCGAAGACGAAACCATTATCCGCTCCGCCTTGCGCCGCCTGCTGGAACGCAACCAGTATCAGGTCAGCGAAGCCGGTTCCGTGCAGGAAGCACAAGAACGCTTCAGTATTCCCACATTCGATCTGATCGTCAGCGACCTGCGACTGCCCGGTGCCCCGGGCACCGAGCTGATCAAGCTTGGCCAGGGCACGCCGGTGCTGATCATGACCAGTTACGCCAGCCTGCGCTCGGCGGTCGACTCGATGAAAATGGGCGCGGTGGATTACATCGCCAAACCTTTCGACCATGACGAGATGCTGCAGGCCGTTGCGCGGATTCTGCGCGATCGCCAGTCGGAACCGGCTGCCGGCGAAGCGGTTGCCGGCAAAACTGCCAATGGCAACGGTAAATCCGCCGTCGGCAGCGGCAATGGCGAGATCGGCATCATCGGCTCCTGCCCTCCGATGCAGGACCTTTACGGCAAGATCCGCAAAGTCGCGCCGACAGATTCCAATGTCCTGATCCAGGGCGAGTCCGGGACCGGCAAGGAGCTGGTGGCCCGTGCCCTGCACAACCTGTCGAAGCGCGCCAAGGCGCCGATGATCTCGGTGAACTGTGCAGCCATTCCCGAAAGCCTGATCGAGTCCGAACTGTTCGGCCACGAGAAAGGTGCGTTCACCGGTGCCAGCGCCGGTCGCGCCGGTCTGGTGGAAGCGGCGGACGGCGGCACGCTGTTCCTCGACGAGATCGGTGAACTGCCTCTGGAGGCTCAGGCCCGTCTGTTGCGCGTACTGCAGGAAGGCGAAATTCGCCGGGTCGGTTCGGTACAGTCGCAGAAAGTCGATGTCCGACTGATCGCCGCCACCCACCGTGACCTCAAGAGCCTGGCGAAAATCGGCCAGTTCCGTGAAGACTTGTACTACCGCCTTCACGTGATCGCGTTGAAACTGCCGGCCCTGCGCGAGCGTGGTGCCGACGTCAACGAAATCGCCAATGCGTTCCTCGCTCGCCAGAGCGCTCGCATCAACCGCACCGACCTCAAGTTTGCCGCCGATGCCGAACAGGCGATACGGCACTATTCCTGGCCGGGTAACGTGCGAGAGCTGGAAAACGCAGTCGAGCGTGCCGTCATCCTGAGCGAAAGTCCGGAAATCTCCGCCGACCTGCTTGGCATCGATATCGAACTGGGGGATCTGGAAGACGATGAGTTCATCGGCCTGCCGGCACAACCGGCCGGTAACGCCGCCAACAGCAGCCACGAGCCGACCGAAGACCTGTCGCTGGAAGACTACTTCCAGCATTTCGTACTCGAGCATCAGGACCACATGACCGAGACTGAACTGGCGCGCAAACTGGGCGTCAGCCGCAAATGCCTGTGGGAACGCCGTCAGCGTCTGGGCATCCCACGGCGCAAGAACGGGGTTGCCAGCGAGAGCTGAACGTTACCTGTCGAGTGTGCGGGTAACCGTTGAAACTGTGAAAAAACTGTTACCTCAGTCTTTCCACGTAACAGAAGCCGGGGTTATCGGTAACGAAACCCCGGCTTTTTTTCGCCCCAAAAAAACGGTTATATCGACCTAACCCCTTGTTTTACTGGGGTTCGCCAAAGTTGGCACGGCACCTGCTATATGTCTGGTACAAGAACAATAACAAGCAATGCACAAGACAATAAAAACAAGACGAATCGACTCACGCACAATAAAAACAAGACGGCGAGAGGCGCAGCTAACTGATTCTTTTGGAGAGGCATTGTATTTGGGGCTTGCCCCACGACCAGGCCGAGAACAACAAAAAACTGTCCTAAGACAGAGCCTGTACTGGTTGGATCGAAAGATCACTGCAATTCAGCGACCAAAGCAATCCGTTTGCTCTTGGCTCCCGATTGGGAGGGTCATGAAGAAAAGCTTCATGGCGAGGGCGCTCAACAAAAACAAGAAGCCCGAATCAATAATAAAAAGAGCACGCAACTACTTCTCGGGGAGCTTCGGCTCCCCTTGTAGTTTCCCACCCCGCAAAATCATCGAAAATCGCCCCGCTTTACCCTTGCAGCTCGCGGCTTGCAGCTCATATCTGCCGTGTCCTACACCATCCCTTGACTAAATGCTAGAATCCTCGCCCATCATGCGGCCATTCTCTGGTATGGCCGAACATTCCTTCAAACAGTGCATCCCATGCTGAAGAAGCTGTTCCAGTCACTCCGAACGCCCCGGCGTCGTACGCAACACATCCGTAGCACGCCTGAAGTCCTCAACAGCGGCCAACATTCGCTGCAGAAGGCGCAATTCAGCCGATACGCGGTCAACATCGTCGAACGTCTGCAGGGCGCCGGCTACCAGGCCTATCTGGTTGGCGGTTGCGTGCGAGACATGTTGCTGGGCATCACACCCAAAGACTTCGACGTCGCCACCAGCGCCACCCCCGAACAGGTTCGTGCCGAATTTCGCAATGCGCGGATCATCGGCCGCCGCTTCAAGCTGGTACACATCCATTTCGGTCGCGAAATCATCGAAGTCGCAACATTCCGCGCCAATCATCCGCAAAACGAAGACGACGAAGACAGCAACCAGTCCTCGCGCAACGAGAGCGGGCGCATTCTGCGCGACAACGTTTACGGCACCCTGGAAGAAGATGCGCAACGCCGCGACTTCACCATCAACGCCTTGTATTACGATCCGGTCAGCGAGCGCATCCTCGATTACGCCAACGGCGTACACGACATCCGCAATCATCTGATCCGCCTCATCGGCGATCCGAAGCAGCGCTATCAGGAAGACCCGGTGCGGATGCTGCGTGCCGTGCGTTTCGCCGCCAAGCTCAACTTCGGCATTGAAAAACACACCGTCCAGCCGATCCGCGATCTGGCACCGATGCTGCGTGAAATTCCTTCGGCGCGACTGTTCGAGGAAGTGCTCAAGCTGTTCCTTTCCGGGCACGGCGCCATCACCTTCGAGATGCTGGTTGACCTGCAACTGTTCGCGCCGTTGTTTCCGGCCAGTTCCGATGCACTGGAATACAACCCGGAATACACCCATACGCTGATCAGCGAGGCACTGACCAACACCGATCTGCGAATCAAGCAGAACAAACCGGTGACCCCGGCGTTCCTGTTTGCCGCGCTGCTGTGGCCAGCCCTGCCGGCTCGCGTGTTGCGCCTGCAGGAGCGCGGCATGCCGCCGATTCCGGCGATGCAGGAAGCGGCCCACGAGCTGATCGCCGAACAATGCCAGCGCATTGCGATTCCAAAACGTTTCACCCTGCCGATCCGCGAGATCTGGGACATGCAGGAACGCCTGCCACGCCGCAGCGGCAAACGTGCCGACCTGTTGCTGGACAATCCGCGCTTCCGCGCCGGCTACGACTTCCTGCTGCTGCGTGAAAGCGCCGGCGAGCAGACCGACGGTCTGGGCGAATGGTGGACCGACTATCAGGACGCCAATGACAGCGAACGCCGCGACATGATCCGTGATCTCAGCGGCAAGGAAGACGGGACCGGCGCCCCACGCAAGCGTCGTCGCAGCGGCGGCGCCAAGCGCAAACGCGCCGGCGCTTCAGGCGAATAAGGCATGGAACGAATCTACCTCGGCATGGGCAGCAATCTGGCTGACCCCGCCGAACAATTGCGCAGCGCGGTCGATGCCTTGGCACATCTGCCGGGTACAACACTGGTCGGTGTATCTGCCTTTTACCAGAGTGACTCGCTGCTGCCGGGTCAGCCGCGTTACACCAATGCGGTCGCCGCACTCGACAGCACACTCGCCCCGCTGGAATTGCTCGACGCCCTGCAAGCCATCGAAAACGATCAGGGTCGCGAACGTCTGGAACGCTGGGGGCCTCGTACGCTGGATCTGGACATTCTGCTGTTCGGTGATCGCCTGATCGACGAGCCGCGCCTCAAAGTCCCGCATTACCATATGCAGGCGCGTGCGTTCGTCCTGTATCCCCTGGCCGAACTGGCCCCCGAAAGTCTGCGCCTGGCCGATGGCCGGACACTCACGGATCTGCTGGCGGCCTGCCCGTTCGTCGGCCTGGAACGCCTTTCC
The DNA here is from genome assembly GCF_046231795.1 of Pseudomonas sp. KCJK9016. Taxonomy (NCBI): domain Bacteria; kingdom Pseudomonadati; phylum Pseudomonadota; class Gammaproteobacteria; order Pseudomonadales; family Pseudomonadaceae; genus Pseudomonas; species Pseudomonas sp. KCJK9016. The sequence continues at coordinate 28,788 of NZ_JBJJMM010000004.1, forward strand.
CACGCCTAATCCAAATCGCCGATGCGGGAGCAACATGGCTCCCGCATTCAGCTTTCCTGTAGGACAAAATTTCCGCAGATCAGGCCCGCCGGCCCGCTGAATCGCATCAGTAACGCCGGTAACACTCCCCTCGTAACAATGCGGTAACACATGCAATTGACTTCCTGAGGCCTCATCACGACTATAGGCGTCCCGCTGCCGCCAACCCGGCATACAAGGGCGCAATCCAGGCCTTATAAGCACGACAAAAGAGCGTGCGCCTGAATAGATGACGAATCACGCGCGTTACTCGCAGTAGTTTCCAAAGCGCCTGAACGAGGATTTCTTACATGCCAGCCATCACCCTGACCACGCTCCAGAGCCTCAAGCAGAAAGGTGAAAAGATCACCATGCTGACCTGCTATGACGCGACCTTCGCCCACGCCTGCAACGAGGCCGGTGTCGAAGTGCTGCTGGTGGGCGACTCCCTCGGCATGGTCCTGCAAGGTCACGACAGCACCCTGCCGGTGACCATCGAGGAAATGGCCTACCACACCGCCTGCGTCAAGCGCGGCAACACCGACGCCCTGATCCTGGCCGACCTGCCGTTCATGGCCAATGCCACCCTCGAACAGACCATGACCAACAGCGCCAGGCTGATGCAGGCCGGCGCGCACATGATCAAGGTCGAAGGTGCGCTGTGGCTGGCGGAATCGATCCGCCTGCTGGCCGAACGCGGCGTACCGGTCTGCGCCCACATGGGCCTGACTCCGCAAGCCGTGAACATTCTCGGTGGCTATAAAGTGCAGGGGCGTAACGAAAACCAGGCGCGCCAGATGCGTGCCGACGCAATCTCTCTGGAGCAGGCGGGCGCCGCGATGTTGCTGCTCGAATGCGTACCGAGCGAACTGGCCGCCGAAATCACTCAGGCGGTGAAAATTCCGGTGATCGGCATCGGCGCCGGCACTGACACCGATGGCCAGGTACTGGTCCTGCACGACATGCTCGGTCTGTCGATCAGTGGTCGCGTACCGAAATTCGTGAAGAACTTCATGCAGGACCAAAACAGCATCCAGTCCGCACTGAAGGCTTACGTGAACGAAGTCAAAGCCGCCACTTTCCCCGGGATCGAACACGGATTCTCCGCATGAACACCGTCAAAACCGTACGTGAACTGCGTGCCGCCGTAGCCCGCGCCCGCAGCGAAGGCAAGCGCATCGGCTTCGTACCGACCATGGGCAACCTGCACAGCGGCCACATCGCACTGATCACCAAGGCCCGGCAACGAGTGGATTTCGTGGTCGCGAGCATTTTCGTCAACCCGCTGCAGTTCGGCGCCGGTGAAGACCTCGACAAATACCCTCGCACGCTGGCGGCGGATCAGGAAAAGCTGCTGGAAGCCGGCTGCTCTCTGCTGTTTGCCCCGACCGTCGAAGAAATGTACCCCGACGGCATGGCCGGCCAGACCCGCGTCAGCGTACCGCTGCTTTCCGAAGGACTGTGCGGCGCCAGTCGTCCCGGGCACTTCGAAGGCGTGGCGACCGTCGTCAGCAAGCTGTTCAACATGGTCCAGCCGGACCTGGCGATTTTCGGTCAGAAGGATTATCAGCAACTGGCAGTGATCCGCGCACTGGTGCACGACCTGAACATGCCGATCCAGATCATCGGCGAGCCGACCGTACGTGCTGCAGACGGCCTGGCGCTGTCATCACGCAACGGCTTCCTCAACGAACAGCAGCGTGCCGTGGCACCAGTCGTTTACCGCGCCCTGAGCAGCATCGCCGAGTCGATCAAGCAGGGTGAGCGCGACTTCCCGGCCTTGATCCAGGCAAAGCGCCAACAGCTGGAAGACGCCGGCCTGCGCCCGGATTACCTGGAAATCCGCCACGCCCTGACCCTGCGTCCGGCGACGGCAGAAGATCGCGATCTGGTGATTCTGGCGGCGGCGTTCCTCGGCACTACACGACTGATCGACAACCTGCATCTGAATCTCGATACCCCCGCCTGATCACCGCAACAGCCGAATGAGGGAGCAAGCCTGTCCGCTCCCTCATTCGTGCAACATCCCCTTCCAGACCGTATTGCTGCCCACCACCCCATCGTGCAAACTGCCCGCCGTTCGAGGCGCGCGATCAGCGAGGGACTTGCTCGCACTACTCGCCGTCTGTCGGTCTTTCCTGTTATCGATGTTAAAAAAGTACAGGTAACAGGTCAGAAGAAGCCAAGACAGATCGCCGCGTCGGGTTTACTGTATTCGCCCTGCGCCAATGTAATCGTGTCGACGCAGTTGCCCCCTCGCCCAAACATGGCGGGGAGGTCCTTTCAGTGTTCAAAAGGCCGTTCAAGTAAAAAGGAAAACCGCAGCGATGGCGTACTACCGCACTCCTCATGACGTTACCGCTCTGCCTGCCTGGCAGGCGTTGAAAGACCACCGCCAAGCCATGCAGGATTTCAGCATGCGCGAAGCCTTCAACGCCGATCCGCAGCGCTTCACTCAGTTCACCCTCAGCAGCTGCGGACTGTTTCTCGATTATTCCAAGAACCTGATCAACGCCGAGACCCGCAACCTGCTGGTGGGTCTGGCCAATGAAGTCGATCTCAAAGGCGCGATCAAGGCGCTGTTCGATGGCGAAATCGTCAACTCTTCCGAAGGCCGTCCGGCGCTTCACACCGCCCTGCGCCGCCCTGTCGGCGACAAGCTGTCGGTCAACGGCGTCAACGTGATGCCGGAAGTGCACAAGGTGCTGAACCAGATCACTGACCTGGTCGGCAAGATCCACGACGGCCTGTGGCGCGGTTACACCGAGAAGCCGATCACCGACGTGGTCAACATCGGCATCGGTGGCTCATTCCTCGGCCCCGAATTGGTTTCCGAAGCCTTGCTGTCCTACGCCCAGAAAGGCGTGCGTTGCCATTATCTGGCGAACATCGACGGCAGCGAGTTCCATGAACTGACCCAGAAACTGCGCGCCGAGACCACGCTGTTCATCGTGTCGTCGAAGTCGTTCAACACCCTCGAAACCCTGAAAAACGCCCAGGCCGCCCGCGCCTGGTATCTGGCCCAGGGTGGTTCGGAAGCCGAGCTGTACCGTCACTTCATCGCCGTATCGAGCAACAACGCGGCGGCTGTGGCATTCGGTATCCGCGAAGAGAACATCTTCCCGATGTGGGACTGGGTCGGCGGTCGTTACTCGCTGTGGTCGGCCATCGGTCTGCCGATTGCCCTGGCCATCGGCATGTCCAACTTCAAGGAACTGCTGTCCGGTGCCTACACCATGGACCAGCATTTCCAGAGCGCGCCATTCGAACAGAACATGCCGGTCCTGTTGGCCCTGCTTGGCGTGTGGTATGGCAACTTCTGGGGCGCACAAAGCCACGCGATCCTGCCGTACGACCACTACCTGCGTAACATCACCAAGCACTTGCAGCAGCTGGACATGGAGTCCAACGGCAAGAGCGTGCGTCAGGACGGCACCCCGGTATCCACCGATACCGGCCCGGTGATCTGGGGCGGCGTAGGCTGCAACGGCCAGCACGCTTACCACCAGTTGTTGCACCAGGGCACCCAACTGATTCCGGCCGACTTCATCGTGCCGATCGTCAGCTTCAACCCGGTATCCGACCACCATCAGTGGCTGTACGCCAACTGCCTGTCCCAGAGCCAGGCGCTGATGCTCGGCAAGACACTGACGGAAGCCGAAGCCGAACTGCGTGACAAAGGCATGAGCGAAGACCAGGTGCAGAAACTGGCACCGCACAAGGTGATCCCGGGCAACCGTCCGAGCAACACCCTGGTGGTCGAGCGCATCAGCCCGCGTCGTCTCGGCGCACTGGTGGCGATGTACGAACACAAAGTCTTCGTGCAAAGCGTGGTCTGGGGCATCAACGCCTTCGACCAGTGGGGCGTGGAGCTGGGCAAGGAACTGGGCAAGGGCGTCTACAACCGTCTGGTCGGCAGCGAGGAAACCGCCGCCGAAGATGCATCCACCCAAGGTCTGATCAACTACTTCCGCGGTCGTCACCGCGGCTGATCCAGCCCTTGACACACCCCCTCACCGTGAGGGGGTGTTTGTTTACAGGTATTGAACCCTCACCGCTCTCGGCGCATCTTTATCCTTGTCGCACAACAAGAATAAGGAACCGTCATGTTCGATATCAGCATGTTCCCCAAAGCCGATGCCGTCCGCCGGGCAGCCCAGTTGAGTCAGGACGACTACCATCGCCTGTACCGCGAATCCATCGAACACCCCAGCACTTTCTGGGCCGATCAGGCCACACGCTTCCTCGACTGGAGCACCCCGTGGCAGACCGTCCAGCGCTATGACCTGAAAACCGGCGAGGCTTCCTGGTTCGCCGGGGCGAAACTGAACGTCAGTCATAACTGCATCGACCGCCACCTCGAGAAACGTGGCGACCAGACCGCCATTGTCTGGGAAGGCGACGATCCCGCCGAATCCACACACATCACCTACAACAAACTCCATCACCACGTCTGTCGCCTGGCCAATGTGCTGAAAAGCCGTGGTGTGAAGAAAGGCGATCGGGTGTGCATCTATATGCCAATGATTCCCGAGGCGGCCTACGCCATGCTGGCCTGCGCGCGGATCGGCGCGATTCACTCGGTGGTGTTCGGCGGTTTCTCTCCCGACTCGTTGCGCGACCGTATCCTCGACGCCGACTGCCGCACCGTGATCACCGCCGACGAAGGCGTGCGCGGTGGCAAGTTCGTGCCGTTGAAACAGAACGTCGACAAGGCGCTGCAAAGCTGTCCCAAAGTCAGCACTGTTATCGTGGTCGAACGCACGCAGAACAAGGTCGACTGGGTCGAAGGCCGCGACCTCTGGTATCACCAGGCCATGCGCGACGTCAGCGACGATTGCCCGCCGGAGCCGATGGACGCAGAAGACCCGCTGTTCATCCTCTACACCTCCGGCAGCACCGGCAAACCCAAGGGTGTGCTGCACACCACCGGCGGTTACTTGTTACAAGCGGCGATGACCTTCAGGTACGTACTCGACTACCGCGATGGTGAAGTGTTCTGGTGCACTGCCGACGTTGGCTGGGTCACCGGCCACAGCTACATCGTCTATGGCCCGCTGGCCAACGGCGCGACCACGCTGATCTTCGAAGGCGTACCGAGCTACCCGAGCACGTCGCGGTTCTGGCAGGTGATCGACAAGCACAAGGTCAACATCTTCTACACAGCGCCGACTGCGCTTCGGGCATTGATGCGCGAAGGTGCGGGTCCGTTGCAGGAAACATCCCGGCAAAGCCTCAGATTGCTCGGCAGCGTCGGTGAGCCGATCAACCCGGAAGCGTGGGAATGGTATTTCAACATGGTCGGCGAACAGCGCTGCCCGATTGTCGATACCTGGTGGCAGACCGAGACCGGCGGCATCATGCTCAGCCCGCTGGTCAGCGCACAGCGAATCAAACCGGGCTGCGCCACCCGGCCGATGTTTGGCGTGCAACCGGTGCTGCTTGACGAGCATGGCAAGGAAATCAAGGGCGCCGGCAGCGGCGTGCTGGCGATCAAATCGAGCTGGCCGGCGCAGATCCGCAGCGTCTACGGCGATCCGCAGCGCATGGTCGACACCTACTTCAAACCCTACCCCGGTTATTACTTCACCGGCGACGGCGCCCGCCGCGACGAGGATGGCGACTACTGGATCACCGGGCGCATCGACGACGTGATCAATGTCTCCGGCCACCGCATCGGCACCGCCGAGGTCGAGAGCGCACTGGTGCTGCATGACAGCATCGCCGAGGCTGCCGTGGTCGGTTATCCCCACGACGTCAAAGGCCAGGGGATCTATGCCTTCGTCACGCCCATGAACGGCGCCGAACCCAGCGATGAGTTGAAGAAGGAACTGCTGGCCCACGTCAGCAAAGAGATCGGCAGCTTCGCCAAACCGGACCTGATCCAGTGGGCCCCGGCCCTGCCGAAAACCCGTTCGGGGAAAATCATGCGCCGGATCCTGCGCAAGATCGCCTGCAACGAACTCGACAGCCTTGGCGATACTTCGACTCTGGCCGACCCCAGCGTGGTGCAGGGGCTGATCGACAAACGACTTAACCAGTAGAATAACGGGCGCGGTCAACCGGCCGCGCCGCCCGACACTGCCGAGTTGCCATGGAATTCATTCGCAGCCGTATCGAAAGCCAACTCATGAGCCTGACCGGTCTGTCCCTCGGCCAGCTCGATCTGGAAAACCCCAAGGGCGATCCCGGCCTGTTCGGCCCGGACTCGATCAGCTGGCAAGTGCACGGTGACTTCAGCAGCATGTTGATCGGCGGCATCAGTGCCTTGCTGTTGCAGGCGCTGCATCCATTGGCGCTGGCCGGCGTCTGGGATCACTCGAATTTTCGCCAGGACATGCTCGGTCGCTTGCGCCGAACCAGTCAGTTTGTCTCCGGCACTACGTTTGGATCGCGTCGTGATGCCGAATGGCTGATCGAGAAAGTCCGCACCATTCACCTGCAAGTGGTCGGCACCGCGCCGGATGGCCGGCCCTATGCGGCCAGTGATCCGGATCTGCTGACCTGGGTACACGTGGCCGAAGTCAGCAACTTTCTCGCCGCCCATTTGCGTTACCGCAACCCGCAGTTGTCACCGAAGGATCAGGACCGTTACTACGCGGAAATTGCTGTGGTTGCCGAGCGCCTGGGTGCCCGGGATGTGCCGAAGTCACGCCAGGCCGTGGCCGATTACCTGCAACGCATGCGTCCGCAGCTGATATGCGACGACCGTAGCCGCGAAGTCTTGCGCCTGCTGCTCGATGCCCCGGCGCCCAGCGTTCTGGCGCGGCCGTTTGGCGACCTGATGATGAAGGCCGGCATCGACCTGCTGCCGGACTGGGCCAGCGACATGCTTGATGTCCGGCAAAATCCGCTGCAACGCCAGCTGATCCGCGCCAGCGTCAAACGCAGCGCACCAATGTTGCGCTGGGCGATGCGCAATGGTTCGGTACAACGGGCCCAACGGCGGATGGGGCTGAGATGAAGCTCAGTAGCTGCTAAACTCCCGCGCCCCGATTCCCTCCAGCAAGGCGCCAGCATGTCTTCCCTGAATCAGGCGCTGCGCGCCGCCCTCGATCAACGCCAGGACCTGCTCGCCGAGCTGCACAGCCAGGGCACGGATTGCTATCGCCTGTTCCACGGCAGCCAGGAAGGTGCCGGCGGACTGACCGTCGACCGCTATGGCCCGCAACTGATGGTGCAGAGTTTCCACCAGACACTGGAGCTCGCCGACCTGCTGCAACTGCACGCCACGGTGAATGAAACGCTGGGCATGCAGACCCTGCTGGTCTACAACGACCGCTCCCGTGGCAACTCGCGCATCGACCGCGAAGATCGCATCTACCGCGCCGAAGATGCTGCGCTGGTCGATCTGGTCGGCCACGAATGGGGTCTGAACTACCGCGTGCGCGGACGCCATGCCGGGCAGGATCCGCTGCTGTTCCTCGACCTGCGCAACACCCGCGGCTGGGTCAAGGACCACGCCAGGGGCAAAAGCGTACTCAATCTGTTCGCCTACACCTGTGGGGTCGGTCTCAGTGCGGCCGCCGGCGGTGCCCGCGAGGTGTGCAACCTGGACTTCGCCGAGGGCAACCTGGCAGTCGGACGCGAAAACGGCCTGCTCAATCCGCATCTGCCGACCATGGCATTCATCCAGTCCGACTACTTCCCGGCGATCCGCCAGTTGGCCGGCCTGCCGATCAGTCAGCGTCGCGGGCAGAAACTGCCGAGCTACCCACGCCTCGAACAACGCCAATACGATCTCGTATTGCTCGACCCGCCCGCGTGGGCCAAAAGCGCGTTCGGCACCGTCGATCTGCTGCGCGATTATCAAAGCCTGCTCAAGCCCGCCCTGCTGACCACCGCCGAAAACGGCGTACTGATCTGCTGCAACAACCTGGCAAAAGTCAGCATGGACGACTGGCGCGACCAGGTCCTGCGTTGCGCCGAAAAGGCCGGGCGCCCGGTACGCGAATGGAGCGTGATGACACCGGGCCGGGACTTCCCGTCCATGGACGGGCAACCCCCGCTCAAGACCCTGATTCTCCAGCTCTGAGACCCGCACAAGACAAATCCCACAGAAAAATCAGGACGCTCCTGGCCTCGAGCAATTGCTTCGGAACCGCAATCGCGTGCCATACTCCAAGGCACTCCGATTCAGACAGATGAAGCCGCACATGCCCAAAGGATTGATTCGCGCGATTGGCGCCCTGTTGACCGCTCTGGCCCTCTACAGCCTGCTGGGGTTTCTTATTCTGCCGGGCATTGCGCTGCGTGTAGCCAACCAGCAACTGGCCAACTACGCCACGCTGCCTGCACACATCCAGCGTATCGAACTCAATCCGTTCAGCCTTGAAGTCACGCTTTGGGGCCTGGTCATCGGCGAGCCGGGCAAGGAACAGGTCGGTTTCGAACGTCTGTATGCCAACCTGCAACTCGACAGCCTGTGGACAAAAGCCCTGCACCTGTCCGACATCGAACTGGACAAACCGAAGACCGAAGTCCTGTTCGCCAAGGACGGCAAACTCAACCTGCTCGGTCTGTTCAAACTGCCGGTCAGCGAGCCGACACCGGCCGATCCGGATGCCAAGCCGTTTCCACTGCGTATCGACCGGATCAAACTGGCCGGCGGCAACGTGCACTTCCAGGATGCTCGCCCCAGCGAGCCGATCGAGTTTCTCTACGACAAACTCGATTTCGAACTGAACAACCTCAGCACCCTGCCCGACGACAACGCCGACATGACCCTGGTCGCCATCGGCCCGGCCGGCGGGCAGATCGACTGGAAGGGCAACTTCAGCCTGATTCCGATTGCCTCCGAAGGCACGCTCAAGGTCACCGATGGCCAGATGAAAGCGTTCTGGCCCTACGTGCGCGACGCGGTGCCGCTGGTGCTGGAAAACGGTGTGGTCAGCCTCAGTACCGACTACAAGCTCAACCTGTCCAAGGAAACCGAACTGCTGTTGAGCAACGTGGCGGTCAGCGTTGCGCCGTTTGCGATCAAGGCCCCGGACGGCCGTCCGCTGGCAAGACTCGACCGTCTCGACGTCAGCGACACCAGCGTGGACCTGGCCAAACAGCAAGTGGTGGTCGGCAAGATCCGCAGCCAGAAACTCGAAACCTGGGCTGCCCTCGAAGCGGACGGGCAACTGGACTGGCAGAAACTGTTCGCCGGCCAGCCCTCCAAACCTGCCGCCAAAGCAGCGGCTGAACCGAAAAGCACTCCGGCGGCTGCCGACTCGCCGAAAACGGAACCGACCGCGCCGGGCAAACCCTGGCAAGTGCTGCTCAAGGACGTGCAACTGCGTGACTACAAAGTGCATCTGGCCGACCGCTCGGCAAAGCCTGAAGTCGCGCTGGATGTCACGCCGCTGAACATCGATCTGCAGAATTTCGACAGCCTCAACGGCTCCCCCTTCAACGTCAAACTCGACGCTGGCCTGGGCAAACAAGGCAAGATCAACGCCGACGGCGTGGTCAACCTGGCGCCGGTCACCGCCCAGCTCAATGTGAAGACCCAGGACATCGACCTGCGGGTCGCGCAGTCCTACATCAATCCGTTCATTCGCCTGGAACTGCGCAGCGGCATGCTCGGCAGCGACCTGAAAGTGAACCTGAAAAGCACCGAGCCGCTGGCTCTCGGTGTTACCGGTCGCGCCCAGGTCGATCAGTTGCACACCCTCGACACCCTGAAAACCCGAGACTTCCTCAAGTGGCAGCAGGTGGTGGTCGAAGGCCTGAACTATCAGCATGGCGACAGCCTGTCGATCGACAGGATCAACCTGTTCCAGCCGTATGCGCGCTTCATGATCAACGATGACCGCACCACCAACATCGACGATTTGCTCATCCCGCAACCTGCCGATTCCGGAACGAAAACCGCAGCGGCGAAACCTGCCGGCAATTCGAAACCGCTGGGCATTCACATTGGCGGCATCGTCATCAATGACGGCTCGGCCAACTTCGCCGACTTCAGCCTGACGCCGAACTTCGCCACCGCGATCCAGCAGCTCAACGGCCAGATCGGCACCATCGACAGCCGTCAGGCGAAACCTGCCAGCGTCGACGTCAAGGGCAAGGTCGACCGTTATGCGCCGGTGACCATCAAGGGCGCGGTCAATCCGTTCGACCCGATGGCCAGCCTCGATATCGCCACCAGCTTCAGACGGGTCGAGCTGACCACCCTGACACCCTACTCCGGCAAATTCGCCGGTTACCGGATCCGCAAGGGCCGACTCAATCTCGACCTGCACTACCTGATCACCAAGGGCCAGCTCAAGGCCGAGAACAAGGTGGTGGTCGAGCAACTGCAACTGGGTGAGAAAGTCGACAGCCCGGATGCCGTGAGCCTGCCGCTGAAGCTGGCGATAGCCCTGCTCAAGGACGTGGACGGCAAGATTTCCATCGAGCTGCCGGTCACCGGCGACCTCAACAACCCGCAATTCAGCGTGATGCCGATTGTCTGGCAGACCCTGCGCAATCTGATCGTCAAGGCCGCTGCCGCGCCGTTCAAACTGATTGGCGGGCTGGTCAGCGGCGGCGGGTCGGAAGATCTGGGCACCGTGTCCTTCGCCCCGGGCTCCAGTGAACTGAACAAGGATGCCGAAGCGGCGCTGGTGAAGCTGTCGCAAGCGCTGAAGGAGCGTCCGGCCCTGCGTCTGGAAATCGAAGGCACTGCCGCCCAAAGCAGCGACGGCCCGTTGCTTGCCGAACAGCGTCTGGAACGCGAATACCAGTACAACTACTACAAGATGCTCCAACGCCGAGGCGACAAGGTGCCGGCCCAGGCCTCGATGATCCAGGTGCCGGACAATGAAAAAGGCCCGTTGCTCGAAGGCATCTACCGCACCCGCCTGAAAACCCAGCCGCCGGCGGAATGGAAAGATCTGGGCAAGGAAGAGCGCACCGCGAAAATGCGTGCGGACGTGATCAAGTTCTGGAGTTCCAGCGATGTGTTGCTGCGCCAGCTCGGTCAGGACCGTGCCAGCAGCATCAAGGACTATCTGGTGGACAAGGGCCAACTGGCGGACGACCGCGTGTACTTCATCGACGCCAATCTGGGTGAAGCGCAAAGCGACGGTCGCGTGGTGACACAAATGCATCTGGACGCCGAGTGATGAACAAACAATGGCTGGCCGCAATGGCGCTGGCGCTCGTCGCCAGCCACGCTTCGGCATCCGATACCCTACGCTGTGGCAGCCAGTTGGTCAGCCTCGGTGATCGCGCCAGCGAGGTGCTGCAGAAATGCGGTGAACCGGTCAGCCGTGACGTGCTGGGTTACAAGCGCAGCGCCAATCGTCGTGAAGAGTTTCAGGTCGAGGAATGGACCTACGGCCCGAGCAACGGCATGTATCAATACCTGCGCTTCGAGGGCAATCGACTGCGGCAGATCAATAGCAAACGCGGCGACTGACTTCTCTGCACTTTTCCAGTCCCTGAAATAGAACAGGCCCCGACACGAATGCCAGGGCCTGTGATGGCCACATTCCCTGTGGCCGTTCGCATGAACTCTAAAGTGCGGCAGACGTATTGCTCGGCCCGCCTGTCGCGTCTTCTCCCGGTCCAGGCGAGAAGTCTTGCCTTACTCGGCTTTCAGGCCGTCAGCGGAGACCGCTTTGACGCCCTTGATTTTTTTGGCGATGTCTACAGCCATTTTTTTCTGGGCTTCTGTCACTGCAACAGTGGAGGACAGAGACACAACGCCTTTGTTGGTTTCCACTTTGATGTCAGTGCCTGGAATGCCTTTTTCGGTAAGCAGGTCGCTTTTGACTTTGGTGGTGATCCAGGTGTCGGAAGTGGCTTCTTTCGCCTTGGTCATTTCACCGGCAGCCAGAGTCATTGGAGCCTGGGTTGCCTGGGTGGATTGTGCGAATGCGCCGGTGGCCATGGTCAGGGTCAGCGCGGTAGCAGCAGCGGCAGTGATAGCGAACTTCTTCATACGAGTAACTCCTGTTTTTTCTGGAAAGTCTGCTGCGTGTCTTGTCAGCAGGGTTACCGGGTATGTTGCGAAGGCTGTGCCAACTTTCAGAAAACAAATAAATCCTTATAAATCAATTAATTAAGAGAATCCGAAATTTTCGGAATCATGCAATTTGCATGACCATCGAATTATCTACATGCAAGTTGCAGCTTTCCGGAAAGTTCCTAACGCTCTGAAAAGATTGAAGCTTTTGAGAAATACCGGACAAAAGAAAATGCCCCGCAAAGCGGGGCATTTCACGATTCGGCACCCTGCGATCAAGTACCGCTGCCCGGGCAGCCTTTAGGGGCATAGTCCGGGTTGACTGTCGAAGCGCAGCTCCAGACGCCGGCTGTATTACCCGTTGCACCCCCGGAGCGGGTCAGCGTGATGGTTTTGCCCAGCACGGGAGCCGGCGCGTTGGCCAGCGTGCAAACGATGGTGCCGGCACCTGAGGATGCAGTGCCCGACGCCGTCACGGTGCCGCAGTTGGTTGTCGAGTAGGAGGCGTTACCGGTCACCAGCGTCAGTGTCGGATCAGTACCTTGATTGATGGTGTCCTCGAACGGCACCTTCAGCGCACTGATTTCCGCCAGCCCTGCCGTCACCTTCGACCGTGCCTGGTACTTGGTGTATTGCGGCAGCGCGATGGTTGCCAGGATGCCGATGATCGCCACGACGATCAGCAGCTCGATCAAAGTGAAACCCTGTTGTTTTTTCATAGACTTCCTCCATGCATGAGTCGGAATCTCATGATCTGAACAGGTATCAGCACAGCCCGTGCCAAAACGCTGAAAGCCCTGCACGCTGGGCCTCACCACACATGCGAGGTGTTTCCTACAACCTGCAACCGCACTATCTGACACTTTTTGTCACCTGCACCGAGGCGGTTTGGCGCTGTCACTTGACTAGGCTATAAGTCATGAACTGTCTGCATCCGGGATTCCCATGAATGACATCGCTCTGAGCGGCCTGGCCAAACAACTGGTCAAGGCTGAACTGCTCACGGAAAAAAGCGCCCAGCAAGCCTGGCAGCAAGCCCAGCGCAGTCGCCTGTCGCTGGTCAGCTATCTGGTCCAGAACAAACTGGTGAAGAGCTGGCAGGTCGCCGAGATTGCCTCGGAGCATTTCGGCATGGCGCTCCTCGACCTCAACTGCCTGGACAAGGAAACCCAGCCCAAAGGGCTGGTCAGTGAAAAACTGGTGCGCCAGCATCACGCCCTGCCCCTGTGGCGGCGCGGCAACAAGTTGTTCGTGGGAATCTCCGACCCGAGCAATCATCAGGCGATCAATGACATCCAGTTCAGCACCGGGCTGAGCACAGAAGCCATCCTGGTAGAGGACGACAAGCTCACCGACGCCATCGAAAAGTTCTTCGACACCCACGCTTCCGGTCTGGAAGACATGGCCGATGTCGACCTGGAAGGGCTGGATGTCGAAACCGTCGATGACAGCAGGCAGGACACGATCGCAGGACTGGACGCCGACGACGCGCCAGTGGTGCGCTTCGTCCACAAGATGCTGCTGGACGCGATCAAGAGCGGCTCCTCCGACCTGCACTTCGAACCCTATGAAAAGAATTACCGGGTGCGGGTGCGAACCGACGGTATCCTGCGTGAAGTGGCCAGACCGCCGATTCAACTGGCCGGCCGCATCGCCGCCCGCCTGAAGGTCATGGCCAGCCTCGACATCTCGGAACGCCGCAAACCCCAGGACGGGCGCCTGAAAATGCGCCTGTCAAAAACCAAGTCGATCGATTTCCGGGTCAACACCCTGCCGACCCTGTGGGGCGAAAAAGTGGTGATCCGGATCCTCGACCCCTCCAGCGCGCAAATCGGCATCGACGCCCTCGGCTACGAGCCGGAGCAGAAAGAGTTGTATCTGGCCGCCCTGAAGCAGCCGCAAGGCATGATCCTGGTGACCGGCCCTACCGGTTCCGGCAAGACCGTGTCGCTGTACACAGGGTTGAACATCCTCAATACCGTCGACATCAACATCTCCACCGCTGAAGATCCAGTGGAGATCAACATGGAAGGCATCAACCAGGTCAACGTCAATCCGAAGCAGGGGCTGGATTTCGCCCAGGCCTTGCGCTCGTTCCTGCGTCAGGATCCGGACGTGATCATGGTCGGCGAGATTCGGGACCTGGAAACCGCAGAGATCGCGATCAAGGCAGCGCAGACAGGTCACCTGGTGCTGTCCACGCTGCACACCAACAGCGCAGCGGAAACGTTGACCCGCTTGCACAACATGGGCATACCCGGCTTCAACATCGCCACCTCGGTCAGCCTGATCATCGCCCAGCGTCTGGCGCGAAAACTGTGCAACCACTGCAAGAAGCCCATCGAGATTCCCCGCGAAACCTTGCTCAAGGAAGGCTTCCCCGAGGAACGCATCGGCAGCTTCACGATCTATGAGCCCGCCGGTTGCGATCAATGCAACGGAGGCTACAAGGGACGCACGGGGATTTATGAAGTGGTGAAAAACACCCCCGAGCTTCAACGGCTGATCATGGCCGAAGGCAACGCACTGGAAATCGACAGCCAGATGCGTCTGGACGGTTTCAACGACCTGCGCACCTCGGGGCTGATCAAGGCCATGCAAGGCATCACCAGCCTCGAAGAAATCAACCGGGTCACCAAGGACTGAACATGGCGGTCAAGGCAGCGAAAATCAGCGTTTACGCCTGGGAAGGCACGGACAAGAAAGGCAGCCGGATCAGCGGCGAACTGAGCGGTCAAAACCCCGCACTGATCAAGGCCCAGTTGCGCAAGCAGGGCATCAACCCCGGCAAGGTACGCAAGAAATCCGCGTCGTTGCTGAACTTCGGCAAACGCATCAAGCCGCTGGACATCGCCCTGTTCACTCGGCAGATGGCGACCATGATGAAGGCCGGCGTGCCGTTATTGCAGTCGTTCGACATCATCGGCGAAGGCTTTGAAAATCCGGCCATGCGCAAACTGGTGGACGAGGTGAAACAGGAAGTCGCCGCCGGTAACAGTTTCGCGGCGGCCTTGCGCAAGAAGCCGCAATACTTCGACGAGTTGTACTGCAACCTGGTAGATGCCGGCGAACAGTCCGGCGCCCTCGACACCCTGCTCGAACGTGTGGCGACGTACAAGGAAAAGAGCGAAAGCCTCAAGGCGAAGATCAAGAAAGCCCTGACCTACCCCACAGCCGTGGTTCTGGTGGCTGCCGTCGTCACCGGAATTCTGCTGGTAAAGGTTGTCCCGCAGTTTCAGTCGGTATTTTCCGGATTCGGTGCCGAATTGCCGGCGTTCACCGTGATGGTCATCGGCTTGTCGGAATTCATGCAGCAATGGTGGTGGGCGATCCTTGGCGTGCTGATCGTGGCGTTTTTCGGCACTCGCCATGCCCTGAAGAAATCCCAGGCCCTGCGTGACCGACGCGACGCCTGGCTGCTCAAGCTGCCGCTGGTGGGCACCATGATGTACAAGTCTGCCGTGGCCCGTTTCGCCCGTACCCTGTCGACGACCTTCGCTGCCGGTGTGCCGCTCGTGGAGGCGCTGGATTCGGTGGCCGGTGCCACCGGCAATGTGGTGTTCAAGCGCGCGGTGCTGCGCATTCGCCAGGACGTGGCCACCGGCATGCAGCTGAATTTCTCCATGCGCACCAGCGGCATGTTTCCGAACATGGCGATACAGATGACGGCGATTGGCGAAGAGTCCGGGGCCCTGGACGACATGCTCGACAAGGTCGCCGGCTTTTACGAGGAAGAGGTGGACAACATGGTCGACAACCTCACCAGCCTGATGGAGCCATTCGTCATGGTGGTGCTCGGGGTCATCGTCGGCGGACTGGTGGTGGCCATGTACCTGCCGATCTTCCAACTCGGCTCAGCGATCTGACATGCCCATCGACGAACTCTTCGTGCTCTATCCGCTGGCCTTTGTCCTCACCGCTCTGATACTCGGGCTGGTGGTCGGCAGCTTCCTCAATGTGGTGGTCTGGCGCCTGCCGAAAATGCTCGAGCGCGATTGGCGTCAGCAGGCTCATGACGTGCTCGGATTGCCCGTGGAAACGCCGCTGCCGGTGTACAACCTGATGTTGCCGCATTCGCAGTGCCCCCACTGCGCCCACCGCATTCGTGCCTGGGAAAACATTCCGCTGCTCAGCTACCTGCTGTTACGCGGTCGCTGCTCGTCATGCGCGGCGCCGATCAGCAAACGCTATCCACTGACCGAACTGGCCTGCGGCCTGCTCTCGGCGTTCATTGCCTGGCATCTGGGCTTCGGCTGGCCGGGATGCCTGTTGATCGCGCTGACCTGGGGCTTGCTTGCGATGAGCCTGATCGACACTGAGCATCAACTGTTGCCCGACGTGCTGGTGCTGCCGTTGCTGTGGCTGGGCTTGATCATCAACAGCTTCGGGGTGTTCGTCTCGCTGCGCGATGCGTTGTGGGGAGCGGTGGCCGGCTACATGACGCTATGGTCGGTGTTCTGGCTGTTCAAGCTGCTCACCGGCAAGGACGGCATCGGCCACGGCGACTTCAAGTTACTGGCGCTGCTCGGAGCCTGGGGTGGCTGGCAGATTCTGCCGCTGACCATCCTGCTGTCCTCGCTGGTGGGCGCCGTTCTGGGAGTGATTCTGCTCAAGTTGCGCGACCGCAATACCTCGACGCCGATTCCTTTCGGGCCGTATCTGGCCATTGCCGGCTGGATTGCCTTGCTCTGGGGTGGTCAAATAACCGACTTCTATTGGCAGTTTGTCGGTTTGAAATGATTACCCCTGTGGAAAAACCCTGGATTCTTGGCCTGACCGGCGGCATTGGCAGCGGTAAAAGCGCGGCCGCCCAGCACTTCATCGATCTCGGCATTCATGTCGTGGATGCCGATCATGCGGCGCGCTGGGTGGTTGAGCCGGGTCGTCCGGCGCTGGCGAAGATTGCCGAGCACTTCGGCCCTGAAGTATTGCAGGCCGATGGCACGCTGGATCGCGCGGCGTTGCGCAAGCTGATCTTTGAAGTGCCGGAGCAACGCCGCTGGCTCGAAGCGCTGCTGCATCCGCTGATCGCCGAAGAAATCGCCCATCACCTGGCGCTGGCAAAATCGCCTTACGCCATCCTGGTTTCACCGTTGCTGATCGAATCCGGACAGTACGCGATGACCCAGCGGATCCTGGTGATCGATGCGCCGCAACAATTGCAGATCGAACGCACCCTGCAGCGTGACCAGACCAGCGAACAGCAGGTCCACGCGATCCTGAAGGCCCAATCCAGCCGTGAAGATCGCGTCAGCCGCGCCGACGATGTGGTGGTCAACGACCGTGACCTCGCCTGGCTGCACAGCGAGGTCGAGCGCCTGCATCACTTTTACCTGACTTTATCCGGAGGCCGATCATGAGCCAGACCCCAACCGTTAATTGCCCGACCTGTGGCGCCCCGGTGGAATTCACCCCCGAGAACAAATACCGGCCGTTCTGCTCGGACCGCTGCAAACTGATCGACCTCGGCGCCTGGGCGTCGGAAGAACACAAGATTCCGGTCGCCCCGGATGCCGAGGACGAATTGTTTTCCGGCGACTTCGACCCACGTCACTGATCCTGGTCAGGGCCGCATGAAGCCGTAGTCCTGATCGTCGTCGAGGTTTTCTGCCAGAAAGCGCAACTCGTCGGCCAGGTCCTCGGCGTTGCGCACCGCCTTGCTCTGTTGCACCACCGCACTGAGCAAGGCCCGCAGGCTCAATCCCGGATCGAATCCGACTTCCTGCGCCATTTGCAGACTCTGCCGGGTTTCCTGCCTCGCCCACTCGTAAACACTCATGCCGCTGCTCCTGAAGAGGTTTGGCCGAGCATGAAATGCGGCGCGCGGTATGGATTTGATGTGGATCAAGACTTGGGATCGTCATCCTTCCAGGGCGCCGAAAGGTAGCGGGTGCGGTTGAAAGTCTCCAGCCATTCCGGACTGAACACCACCAGAGCGCTGATGACCATGCCGTTGATGAACGCCTCCGGAAAAATCAGCAGCCACAGGTATCCGATAAAGTCCTCCAGCCATTCCGGCATGGCAAAGAGGCCGTCGTACCAGAGCAGGGTCAGGCTCAGCACCAGACACGCCAGCGCCGACAAGGCCGCTGCGAAGAAACCCGAGCAGAAGATATACACAAACGGATTGCGCGGTTGCGCACGCTCGACCAGGATCGCCACGCCCTCGGTGATCAGTACCGGCAGCAGGATCAGCAACGCACCGTTGACCCCGACCGCCACTAGATCCTGGCGTCCCAGCAGAACCAGCCCGATCTGTGCGACCAGCCCGCCGACTATCGCCAGCGGCCAATCGAGCAGCAGCGTCACTGCGGTCATGCCGATGAAGTGATAGGACACACCGGTGTCGAAATCCCTGCGCACCATCCACAGCAGAAAAAGCGCGAACACGGTGCCGAACAGCAAGTGCTGACGGCGGCTGTCGCTGAACAATTCGACCCATGGAGCGCGGCAGATCGCCCAGAGCAGCACCGGCAGGTAAATCAGCCAGCCGAGGGTCAGACTCGTCGAAGACAGCAGTTCTGCACCGATCATGATCCCATCACCTTCATTAGCACCGCAGAATCCCTTGATTGGCGCTCCTGCGCCGAAGTCTACACCGACGCCCCGGGGGGAAACTGCCGATGCAAAGCTTTCTGCTTGTCGCAATTGAACGCTAAGCTTGGGCCTATGGATGACTCGGATTATTTACGCCTGCTGACCATCGCGGCCGAGCAGGCCAATGCTTTCCTGTCCAATGCCCGCAAATGGGAGCGTGAGCGTTGGGTCTGCCAGCGCCTGCTGCAAGGCTTGAACATTCCCTATCGGGCCGACGAATTCGCCCCCGCCGGCGAACCGCCGGACGTGTTGTTTCGCGATGCCAATTTTGAGGTGTTCTTCGTCCTCGACGAAGGGCGCCGCCTCAACGATGAATGGCGCGACGAACTGCAACGTCGGCGCAGCGCCTTTTCGTTGAGCCAACTGGTGCGCCGTGAAGCCAAGCCACGGCGGATTCCTGCCAACGAGTTTCTGTTGCGGCTGGCGCCGACGTTGCGCAAAAAAGCGCATAACTACAAGGAACGCGGCATGGACCTTGGCGAACTGGACATCATCGCCTTCGCCAGCCTCAAGCGCGAAGTGCTCGACCTCAACAGCCACTTTCCGCCGCCCACCGAATACCTACGCCAGGGCTGGCGTTCGTTGTCATTGGTCGGGCCGACGTTCGCCCGGGTGCTGTTCGCCCATCCTGATGCACCGGATTTCCTGCGCAGCAACCTCGGCCGCAGCATTCTGTTCGATGTAGGGATCAGCCTGTGACGCCGCTTCAGCAATTGATTGCCGATGTCCCACAGACCGGGCGCGTCTGCTGGATTGGCGTGCGCCCCGAATCCAGGGGACCGATGGTTGTGCTCGATGCGGTCGAAGCGCGTCTTGAGGCCGGTCTGACCGGCGATCATGCCCGACCCGGGGTGCGCAATGCGCGGCAGGTGACGCTGATTCAGTGGGAACATCTGGCCGTCATCAGCGCCCTGATGGGCCGCTCGGCAGAACAACCGGTCACGCCTGAAGAACTGCGGCGCAATCTCGTTATCAGCGGAATCAATCTTTTCAGCCTCAAGGGGCGCCGCTTTCGCATTGGTCAGGCGATTTTCGAAACCACGGCCTGGTGCCAGCCGTGCGCGCGGCTGCAGAACAACCTCGGCCCCGGAACATTCCAGGCGGTGCGCGGGCATGGCGGAATCACTGCGCGGGTGTTACAAAGCGGGATCATTCGCCTCGAGGACAAGGTGTCTGTCGAACCGGTCCCGGACAGTGGCTATGCTGCATTCAATCCCGGTTGAAAACCGCTGTAGCTTGTTCACCTTCCGCAACGTCTACCTGACGAGGCCTTTATGACCAGCCGCCTGAACCCCGAAGACCAGAAACATGTCGAAGAGTACCTGCAGTTGTCCCAGCACCGTGTCGAGCGCCGGCCTTTCCGGCCGTGGATGCTCCTGGTGCTGGTACTGGCAGCGACCATTGGTCTGGGCCTGTTGAGCCGTTTGATCAGTTACCTGACGCTATGAGCAGCATCGCGCTCGCTCGGGTAACCGCACCGATTTCCTTTAAAAACCTTGCGAGCTATTCCCATGTCCCATCGTATTGTCATTGTCGGCGGCGGCGCCGGCGGTCTGGAGCTGGCTACCCGTCTGGGTAAGACTCTGGGCAAGCGCGGCACTGCCAGCATCATGCTGGTCGACGCAAACCTGACGCACATCTGGAAACCGTTGTTGCACGAAGTGGCCGCCGGTTCACTGAACTCTTCCGAAGACGAACTCAACTATGTTGCCCAGGCCAAATGGAACCACTTCGAGTTCCAGCTCGGGCGCATGAGCGGGCTCGATCGCGAGCAAAAGAAAATTCAGCTCGCCGCTACCTACGACGAAAACGGCGTGGAGCTGGTCCCCGCGCGGGAAGTGCCCTACGACACGCTGGTGATAGCGGTCGGCAGCACCACCAACGATTTCGGCACCTTGGGCGCAGCACAGCACTGCCTGTTCCTCGACACCCGCAAACAGGCCGAGCGTTTCCACCAGCAACTGCTCAATCACTATCTGCGCGCACACGCCGGGCAGACCGATGCGGTGCAGCAGATCAGCGTGGCCATCGTTGGCGCCGGCGCGACCGGCGTCGAACTGGCAGCAGAACTGCACAACGCGGCCCATGAGCTGGCGGCCTACGGACTGGACCGCATCAAACCGGAAAACATGCACATCACCCTGATCGAAGCCGGGCCCCGGGTGCTGCCAGCGCTGCCGGAGCGCATCAGCGGGCCGGTACACAAGACCCTGGAGAAACTCGGGGTCAATGTGATGACCAATGCGTCGGTCAGCCAGGTCACCGCCGACAGCCTGATCACTGCCGACGGCAATGAGATCAAGGCCAGCCTGAAAGTCTGGGCTGCCGGGATCCGCGCACCGGGTTTCCTCAAGGACATCGACGGCCTGGAAACCAACCGTATCAATCAGCTGCAGGTGCTGCCGACGTTGCAGACCACCCGTGACGAAAACATCTTCGCGTTCGGCGACTGCGCAGCCTGCCCGCAACCGGGTTCGGACCGCAACGTTCCACCACGGGCCCAGGCAGCACACCAGCAGGCATCGTTGCTGGCCAGGTCGCTGAAGCTGCGGATCGAAGGCAAGACCCTGCCGGAGTACAAATACACCGACTACGGCTCGCTGATTTCGCTGTCACGCTTTTCGGCTGTGGGTAACTTGATGGGTAACCTGACCGGCACCGTGATGCTCGAGGGCTGGCTGGCGCGGATGTTTTACGTGTCGCTGTACCGCATGCACCAGATGGCGCTGTACGGCCCTTTCCGCACCGCCATGCTGATGCTGGGCAGCAAGATCGGACGCGGCACCGAGCCACGCCTGAAGCTGCACTGATATGAAAAACCGTGGGGGCGGGCTCGCCCCCACGGCGTTTTGTCTTCTACTGTATCTGCCCCCCGCTTTCCCTATCTTCGCTTACAAACGCCCCCTCTCCTCGACACAGACGCGATACACCGCCACCGCTTAATGGCCACACCCGGGCGCAACTGCTCCGGCTGATCGCTCTTAACGTGTGGTTGCGCTGTGCAACCGAAGGAGAATGAAATGACCCGCACTTCGAAAATTGGCAAAACCTCCCTTGGCCTGGTCGGTGCCGTAATGGCTGGCGGCTTGATGCTGTCCGGCTCGGTGTTCGCTGCGCAGCCGCTGGCACAGGGTTACATGGTCGCTTCGGCCGAAACCTCGGTCAAAACCCCGGAGGGCAAATGCGGTGAAGGCAAATGCGGCGATGCGTCGATGGCCAGGACCGATACCGATGGCGACGGCAAAGTTTCCCGCGCCGAATTCCTGAAGGTCGCGCCGCACTCGGACTTCGACAAGATCGACACCAACCACGACGGTTTCATCGACGAACAAGAGGCCTACGACAATGTCAAAGCCAACTACGAAGCCAATGGCAAAAAAATGCCCAAGGGTTTGTTCGAACACCTGAAAGACCGCGACGGCGCCTGATATCCAGTCCCTCCCGAAAAAACAAAGCCGCGGCATGCCTTGATGGCGTGCGCGGCTTTACTTGTTTTGTCCAATAGCGCAGAAAGAAAAAACATTTTCCGCAGGCAAAAAAAATCCCCGTATCTTTCGATACGGGGATTTTCAATATGGTCGGGGTAGGGGGATTCGAACTCCCGACATCCTGCTCCCAAAGCAGGCGCGCTACCGGACTGCGCTATACCCCGGTAAAAAAAAGGCGACCTTTCAAAGATCGCCTTCTTCGATCAGCGCTTTTGGCCTCTGATCTTAAGATTCGATCCCAGCGCAAACTGGTTTCAAAAATGGTGGGTCGTGTGGGACTCGAACCTACGACCAATTGGTTAAAAGCCAACTGCTCTACCAACTGAGCTAACGACCCAAAAATGGTCGGGGTAGGGGGATTCGAACTCCCGACATCCTGCTCCCAAAGCAGGCGCGCTACCGGACTGCGCTATACCCCGATTTGAAATTGGCTCCGTGACCAGGACTCGAACCTGGGACCCAATGATTAACAGTCATTTGCTCTACCGACTGAGCTATCACGGAACTACATATTTCAAGTTACTGCGGTGAAACTTGCAGCTTCTCGACATCGTTTTCGCATCGCTGCGTTCGTGTGTCTGAGGCGCGCCATTCTACAACCTGGATCACCTTTGTCAACCCCCAAATCGCTTTCAAGTTAATGATTTGCAACTTGTTTCGGATTTCAGCTCAGTGAACTGAGACCCTGTGGGTGACTGACTGCGGGGCGCACTTTACAAGCCTTTTCCTTAGAGTTCAACAGCCTGGCGAAAAAAAAGGCCTCGCAGTGCGAGGCCTTCCAGTTTCAGTATCAGTTGAACGTGATTTCGTCGTTCTCCACGACACCGGTTGCAGTTTCGCCGGGCAGGAAACGCCCCGACAGAATCAACTGCGCCAACGGGTTCTCGATCCAGCGCTGGATCGCACGCTTCAGTGGCCGTGCGCCATAGACCGGGTCGTAACCGACGGCAATCAGCTTGTCCATCGCCTCCGGACTGAGCTCCAGCTTCAGTTCGCGCTCGGCCAGACGACTGCGCAGACGACCCAGCTGGATCTCGGTAATGCCCGCGATCTGATCCCGCGCCAATGGTTCGAAGATCACCACTTCGTCGACCCGGTTGATGAACTCCGGACGGAAGTGGGTGGAAATTGCATCCATCACCGCTGCACGTTGTGCCTCACGATCGCCCACCAGTTCCTGAATCTGCATCGAACCCAGGTTAGAGGTCATGACGATTACGGTATTGCGGAAATCCACCGTACGACCATGGCTGTCGGTCAGACGACCGTCCTCCAGCACTTGCAGCAAAATGTTGAACACGTCGGGGTGGGCCTTCTCGACTTCGTCCAGCAGGATCACCGAGTAAGGCTTGCGCCGTACCGCCTCGGTCAAGTAACCGCCCTCTTCGTAACCGACGTAGCCTGGCGGTGCGCCGATCAGCCGTGCCACGGAGTGTTTCTCCATGAACTCGGACATGTCGATCCGCACCATCGCCTCTTCAGTATCGAATAGGAACTCCGCCAGCGCCTTGCACAGCTCGGTTTTACCAACGCCAGTCGGGCCGAGGAACATGAACGAGCCACTCGGGCGATTCGGGTCGGCCAATCCGGCACGGGAACGCCGCACCGCGTTGGCGACGGCGACCACCGCTTCGTTCTGGCCGATCACGCGCTGATGCAGCAGGCTTTCCATCTTCATCAGCTTGTCGCGCTCGCCTTCGAGCATTTTCGACACGGGAATGCCGGTCCACTTCGAGACGACTTCGGCGATTTCCTCTTCGGTCACCTTGCTGCGCAGCAACTGGTTTTCGGCCTTGCCATGCTGGTCGACCATTTGCAGGCTGCGTTCCAGATCCGGGATTACGCCGTACTGCAACTCGGCCATGCGGTTGAGGTCGCCTTTGCGTCGCGCGGCTTCCAGTTCCTGACGGGACTGTTCGATCTTCTGCTGAATCTGCGCAGAACCCTGCACCTCGGCTTTTTCCGAGTTCCAGATTTCCTCCAGATCCGAATACTCACGCTCGTGGCGATCGATTTCTTCCTGGAGCTTTTCCAGACGTTTCTTCGCCGCGTCATCGCTTTCTTTCTTCAGCGCCTGAGATTCGACTTTCAGTTGAATCAGACGACGTTCCAGACGATCCAGCACTTCCGGCTTGGAGTCGATTTCCATGCGAATGCGGCTGGCGGCTTCGTCAATCAGGTCGATCGCCTTGTCAGGCAGCTGCCGATCGGTGATGTAACGATGGCTGAGCCTGGCCGCCGCGATGATCGCGCCGTCGGTGATCGCCACCTTGTGGTGAACCTCGTAACGCTCCTTGAGGCCACGCAGGATCGCGATGGTGTCTTCTTCGCTCGGCTCGTCCACCAGCACTTTCTGAAAGCGCCGCTCGAGGGCTGCGTCCTTCTCTATGTATTGGCGGTACTCGTTGAGCGTGGTCGCACCGACACAATGCAATTCGCCACGGGCCAGAGCCGGTTTGAGCATGTTGCCGGCATCCATCGAGCCTTCGCCCTTCCCGGCGCCGACCATGGTGTGCAGTTCGTCGATGAACAGAATGATCTGCCCTTCCTGCTTCGACAATTCGTTGAGCAGCGCCTTCAGGCGTTCTTCGAACTCGCCGCGATACTTGGCGCCGGCAATCAGCGCCCCCATATCGAGGGACAACAGACGTTTGCCGCGCAGGCCATCCGGCACTTCACCATTGATGATGCGCTGGGCCAGACCTTCGGCAATCGCGGTTTTACCCACGCCAGGCTCGCCGATCAGCACCGGGTTGTTCTTGGTCCGGCGTTGCAGCACCTGAATGGTGCGACGGATTTCATCGTCACGACCGATCACAGGATCGAGCTTGCCGTCTTCGGCACGCTTGGTCAGGTCGACCGTGTATTTATCCAGCGCCTGACGCGATTCTTCGTGGTTGGCGTCGTTGACCGCCTCGCCACCGCGCAGGTTGTTGATGGCGTTTTCCAGCGCCTTTTTGCTCACGCCCTGGCCGAGCAGCAACTTGCCGAGCTTGCTGTTTTCGTCCATCGCGGCGAGCAGTACCAGTTCGCTGGAAATGAACTGATCGCCCTTCTGCTGGGCCAGACGGTCGGCCTGGTTGAGCAGACGCGCCAGATCCTGCGACATGTTCACGTCACCGGTCGGGTTCTGGATTTTCGGTAATTGATCGAGTTCTTTGGTCAGCTCTTTACGCAGGCTGTTGACGTCGAAGCCCACCTGCATCAACAGGGGTTTGATCGAACCACCCTGCTGATCGAGCATGGCCTGCATCAAGTGCGCCGGCTCGATGGCCGGATGATCGTGGCCGACAGCCAGGGATTGGGCATCGGACAGCGCCAACTGTAATTTGCTGGTTAAACGGTCTATACGCATGGGTCACCTTCCTTTTGAGCAGGCCGGACCTAAAAAACCATCCTGAATAAAGAAACCTGCCAGATACCGCTATAGATGCGGTCGATTCTGGAAGATTCAAGCGTCAGGGAGTTGATGCAGATCAGACAAGCTTAGCGGGCGCCGGGCGACTCAAGCCAGACGAGGGAGGCAAAGCGACCGGTGCGCGATGCACGGCGATAAGAGAAGAAGCGCGGATCGGTCACGGTACAGAAACCGCCACCATACACAGCGGTGACACCGCGAACCGCCAGACGCAGTCGCGCCAGCTTGTAGATGTCGGCCATGAACTTGCCCGCGTTGTGGCTCGGGACAAAAGCTGTCTCGGCTTCGGGCAGTTGATCGATGAAGACTTCCCGGACTTCCGGTCCGACTTCGAAGGCTTGCGGGCCGATGGCCGGTCCGAGCCAGACCAGAATGTCTTCGGCCGGCACATCCAGGTTATCGAGGGTGGCCTCCAGCACGCCGGCCGCCAGTCCACGCCAACCGGCGTGCGCCGCAGCGACGCGAGTACCGGCACGGTCGCAGAACAGCGCCGGCAGGCAATCGGCGGTCATTGCCGCACACGCGATACCAGGTGTTGCCGTCCAGCTGGCATCTGCCGTGGCCACCACGGACGGATCGGCATGAGCCACGTCCGTTCCGTGGACTTGCTGCAACCACGCAGGCTTTATCGAGAAGTACTCGGTCAGACGTCGACGGTTCTCGGCGACGGATTGTGGGCTGTCATCCACATGATCGCCCAGATTGAGACTGTCGAACGGCGCCTCGCTGACACCGCCCTCGCGGGTGGTGACACAGGCCTTGACGCTGGCCGGCGCGGGCCAGTCCGGCGTCAGCCAGTTCATCCGACGAATGCCTCGCGATCCTGCTTGAGCAGGGTCAGCAGCCAGACCAGATCTTCCGGCAACGGCGATTCCCAGCTCATGCGCTCACCGGTGGTCGGGTGATCCAGCTCCAGGAACCGCGCGTGCAATGCCTGACGCGGGAAGTGTTTGAGGGACTCGACCATGGTCGGGCTCGCCGCCGGCGGGATGCGGAAACGACCACCGTACGCCGGGTCGCCGACCAACGGAAAGTTGATATGCGCCATGTGTACGCGGATCTGGTGGGTACGACCGGTCTCCAGCTTCACCCGGACGTGGGTGTGGGAACGGAAACGCTCCAGCACACGGTAATGGCTGACGGCAGGCTTGCCGCCTTCCATCACCGCCATGCGCTGGCGCTGCTGGCCGTGACGACCGATAGGTGCATTGATCTTGCCGCCGGCCGTCACCACACCGATCACGATGCATTCGTAGATTCGGCTGACACTGCGGCTTTGCAACTGCGCGACCAGTTTGGTCTGCGCCTGGATGGTCTTGGCCACCACCATCAGACCGGTGGTGTCCTTGTCCAGACGATGCACGATGCCGGCGCGCGGGACATTGATGATGTCCGGCACGTGGTGCAGCAAGGCGTTGAGCAAGGTGCCGTCGGCATGGCCGGCAGCCGGGTGCACCACCAGGCCCGCAGGTTTGTTGATGACCAGAATGTCGTCGTCTTCGTAGACGATATCGAGCTCGATGTCCTGGGCGACCCATTCACCCTGGGCCTCCTGCTCGGCGGTCAGTTCAAGGACGGCACCGCCATGAACGATGTCGCGCGGGCGGATGACCGCCCCGTCCACAGTCAGGCGACCTTCTTTGATCCAGGCGGAAAGGCGCGAGCGGGAGTGCTCTGCGAAGAGTTGGGCGGCGACTTGATCGAGGCGTTGGCCGCCCAATTCGGACGGCACCTCTGCGCGAAGTTCAATTTTATCGGACATGCTCGGACTGGGCGTCGGCTACAGCCTTTGGTTTCGGCTGCGCGCTTGTGGTTAAATACGGCGTCTTTTGCCCCGGGGCTTTTCAACGGGGCGCTCATCATAACAGGACGGCCCCGCCCAAGACAGCGGCCGTCATAGGGACGCAAGCCGCCATGCAAGTGAAACACCTGCTGCTGATCGCCATCCTCGCATTGACCGCCGCTTGCTCATCGAAGGAAGTCGTAGACGAAAACCTGAGCGAAACCGAGCTGTACCAGCAGGCTCAAAAGGACCTGGACAACAACAGTTATACCAGCGCCACCGCCAAGCTGAAGGCTCTTGAGTCGCGCTATCCGTTCGGTCGCTACGCGGATCAGGCACAGCTCGAACTGATTTATGCCAACTACAAGAACTCGGAGCCGGAAGCTGCAAAATCCGCTGCCGAGCGCTTCATTCGTTTGCACCCACAGCATCCAAACGTCGACTACGCCTACTACCTCAAGGGTCTGACCTCGTTCGACCAGGACGTCGGCCTGCTGGCGCGCTTCCTGCCGCTGGACATGACCAAGCGTGACCCGGGCGCTGCCCGCGACTCCTACAACGAGTTCGCCCAGCTGACCAGCCGCTACCCCAACAGCCGCTACGCGCCGGACGCCAAGCAGCGCATGATCTACCTGCGCAACCTGCTGGCCGCCTACGAAATCCACGTGGCCGACTACTACCTGACCCGTCAGGCCTACGTCGCCGCGGCCAACCGTGGCCGCTATGTTGTGGAAAACTTCCAGGAAACCCCGTCGGTCGGCGACGGCCTGGCGGTGATGACCGAAGCCTACCAGCGTCTGCACCTGGACGAGCTGGCAGCCACCAGTCTGGAAACCCTGAAGCTCAACTACCCGAACCACCCGAGCCTGAAAGACGGCCAGTTCGTACCGTCGGTGGCCGAAGCCGACAACCGTTCGTGGCTGAGCAAGGCGACTCTGGGTCTGATCGAGTCCCGTCCACCGCTGCCACCGGGAGAAACCCGCGCCAACCAGGACGTGCAGAAGCAGTTCCAGGACGCGAAAGACGCGATCCCGAACGAGCTCAAGCCCAAAGACGAAAACGGCGAAGTGATCGAGCCGCCGGAAACCGAGTCGAGCAACACTGACCGTTCCTGGTTCAGCTACATGACCTTTGGTCTGTTCGACTGATCAATTCAGTGATGTTGAAAAAGGGAGATCTTCGGATCTCCCTTTTTCATTGCCACCTTTTATTACGCTGTGCGCCTGTCGAGTCCTTGGCTAAACTGCCGGATCATCAGCCAAAAAGCCGCCTACCATGCTTCGTTTACTCTTCTGGATCGCCCTGATCGCTGCCGCCGTCTGGCTCTGGCGCAAACTCAAGGCCCCCGTCGCCCCTGCACCCTCCTCCCGCGAACAGGATGCCGCACCGATGGTGCGTTGCGCCCACTGCGGCGTGCATCTGCCCCGCGACCGTGCACTGAACCTGCAACAACAGTGGTATTGCAGCCAGGCTCATCTCGAGCAAGGCCCCGACTCCAGTGCTCGCTGAGGCCACCAGCGCCACTCGCAAACAGGCCCAGCGACTGCTGCGCCTTTATCACCTCTACCGTTTAAGTGTCGGCATCACCCTTGTGCTGCTGATCTCCAGCAACATGGACAACCGCCTGCTGACGTCAGCCGATGGCGAGTTGCTGCGCGATGGCAGCTGGTTGTACCTGGTGCTGAACATCCTGCTGGTGGTGTTTCTCGAAAACATCCGCCGCCCCGCCCAGCTGTTCGGTCTGGCACTGGTCGACATCCTGCTGCTGTGCGGGCTGTTCTACGCCGCTGGCGGCGTCGCGAGCCCGGTCGGCAATCTGTTGATCGTCTCGGTGGCCATCAGCAATACCCTGCTGCGGCGAAGAATCGGCCTGTTGATCGCGGCCATCGGCGCGCTCGGTATCGTCGGTCTCAGTTTTTTGCAGAGTTTCGACCATCCGTTGAGCGCCAATGACTACCTGCAGGCCGGCACCCTCGGTGCTTTGTGCTTTGCCGGTTCGCTCATGGTGCAGGGGCTGATCCGCCGTCTCGAAGTCAGCGAGACGCTCGCCGAGCAACGGGCCAGCGAAGTGGTCAGCCTCGAGGCCCTCAATGCCCTGATTCTGCAACGCATGCGCACCGGCATTCTGGTACTCGATGAGCAACGCCGGATACAACTGGCCAACCACAGCGCCCGGACGCTGCTGGCGCAGTCGCCTTTGGAAGGTCAGTTGATCGACGAGTATTCGACCGCGCTGGTCGAGCGCCTGAATCTGTGGCTGAACAATCCCGCCCTGCGCCCGCAAAGCCTGAAAATCGCAGCCAACGGCCTGGAGCTGCAACCGAGCTTCATCGCACTGGAACAGAGCCCGAACCGCCAGACCCTGGTGTTTCTTGAGGATCTCGCGCAGATCTCTCAACAGGCCCAGCAGCTGAAACTCGCCGCACTCGGGCGTCTGACCGCCGGTATCGCTCACGAGATCCGCAATCCGCTGGGTGCCATCAGCCATGCAGCGCAGCTGCTGCAGGAATCCGAGGAACTCGGCGGCGCAGACCGGCGTCTGACGCAGATCATCCAGGATCACTCCCAGCGCATGAACCGAGTCATTGAAAACGTCCTGCAACTGTCCCGCCGCCAGCAGAGCGCGCCTCAGCGGCTGGACCTCGCGCCCTGGCTGACGCAGTTCGTCGCCGAAGCCCGGGAACAGGCCGGCGAACGTCAGCGGATTCATTTGCGGATCGACACCGGGGACTTCCGCACGCTGATGGATCCTGGTCAGTTGACGCAAATTCTCGACAATCTGTTGCGCAACGGCTGGCGTCACAGCGCTCTGCTGCACGATCCGGCCGAAGTCTGGCTGACACTGTTCATCGACCTCGAAAGCCAGCTGGCCGTGCTCGAAGTGCAGGATAACGGCCCAGGCGTGGCGCCGGATCAGCAGTCGCATCTGTTCGAACCTTTCTTCACCACCAGCAACCAGGGCACCGGCCTTGGGCTTTATCTGTCCCGTGAGCTGTGCGAAAGCAACCAGGCCCGCCTAGACTTCAAGCCACGCCAAGGCGGCGGCTGCTTTCGCATCACCTTTGCTCATGGACGGAAACAAAGTTGAACACGAGCCCACGGCAAAAAATCCTCATCGTCGACGACGAACCGGATATCCGCGAACTCCTGGAAATAACCCTGGGACGGATGAAACTCGACACTTTCAGCGCTCGCAACCTCGGCGAAGCGCAGGCCCTGCTACGTCGCGACACATTCGATCTGTGCCTGACCGACATGCGCCTGCCGGATGGCACCGGGCTGGAGCTGGTTCAGCACATCCAGCAACGCCACCCGCAATTGCCGGTGGCGATGATCACCGCCTACGGCAGCCTGGAAACCGCGATCAACGCGCTGAAGGCCGGCGCTTTCGACTTCCTCACCAAACCGGTGGACCTCGCTCGCCTGCGCGAACTGGTCACAACTGCGCTGCGCATGCCGTCGACAGGCAACGTCTGCACGTCAATCGATCGCCGGCTGCTGGGCGACTCGTTGCCGATGCGCAATCTGCGCAATCAAATCGACAAACTGGCCCGCAGTCAGGCGCCGGTCTACATCAGCGGGGAGTCCGGCAGCGGCAAGGAACTGGCCGCCCGTCTGATTCATGAGCAGGGGCCACGTGCCAGCCGGCCATTCGTGCCGGTGAATTGCGGGGCGATTGCTTCGGAGTTGATGGAAAGCGAGTTTTTCGGTCACCGCAAAGGCAGTTTCACCGGTGCGGTGGACGACAAGCCGGGCCTGTTCCAGGCCGCCCATGGCGGTACGTTGTTTCTCGATGAAGTGGCGGATTTGCCGCTGTCGATGCAGGTCAAGC
This sequence comes from Pseudomonas sp. KCJK9016, assembly GCF_046231795.1. Lineage (NCBI taxonomy): Bacteria > Pseudomonadati > Pseudomonadota > Gammaproteobacteria > Pseudomonadales > Pseudomonadaceae > Pseudomonas > Pseudomonas sp. KCJK9016. The sequence continues at coordinate 59,865 of NZ_JBJJMM010000004.1, forward strand.
TGCTGCGGGCGATCCAGGAAAAAGCCGTACGCAGCATCGGCGGCCAGCAGGAAACCGTAGTCGATGTGCGTATTCTCTGCGCCACCCACAAGGACCTGGACGCCGAAGTCGCCGCCGAGCGCTTTCGCCAGGATCTGTATTACCGGCTGAACGTGATCGAATTGCGTGTGCCTTCCTTGCGCGAACGTCGTGACGATATCGAGGGTTTGGCCGCCCACATGCTCAAGCGCCTGGCGAACGGTACCGGCCAACCGGCGGCGCGCTTGCATCCACAAGCGCTGGAGGCATTGAAGAACTACCGTTTCCCGGGAAATGTGCGAGAACTCGAGAATGTCCTCGAACGCGCGCACACCCTGTGCGAAAACCGCGTGATCGAGGCCGACGACCTGCGTCTGAGCGAGGGCAATTGCGCAGTCGAGGGCGGTATGGCCGATCTCACGCAGATCGACAACCTGGAAGCTTATCTTGAGAACGTCGAACGCAAACTGATTCTGCAGGCGCTGGAAGAAACCCGCTGGAACCGTACCGCAGCGGCCCAGCGGTTGAATCTGTCATTCCGTTCGATGCGCTACAGGCTCAAGAAACTGGGCCTGGATTAAATACGCCCGGTCGGGGCATAAGGCGCCGGATCGATGATCGGCGCTCGCCCCAGCATCACATCGGCAAACAGCTGACAGGAGGCCGGTGCCAGCACCAATCCGTTGCGATAATGCCCACAGTTGAGCCACAAACCATCGAATCCGGGCACCCGTCCAATATAGGGAATGCCTTCCGGCGAGCCCGGACGCAACCCGGCCCAGTGCCCCACCACTTCGGCATCCGCCAGCGCCGGCAGCAACTCGACCGCCGAGGCCTTGAGGCTTTCCAGTGCAGGGCCGGTCGGGGTCTTGTCGAAACCTTCGTGTTCCAGCGTACTGCCGATCAGGATATGTCCGTCGCGTCGCGGAATCGCATATCGCCCCTTGGCCAGCACCATGCTCGGCAGGAAGTCCGCCGCGCACTTATAGAGAATCATCTGGCCCTTGACCGGCTCCACCGGCAGCGAAAGATTCAGCGTCTTGAGCAGCTCACCGCTCCACGCTCCCGCCGTCAGCACCACCTGATCGCCGTTGATCACGCCCTTCGAGGTATCCACACCGACAACCCGTTCGCCCTCCCGGACAAACCCGCTGACCTCGCACTGTTCGTGAATCGTCACGTTCGGCAACGCCTGCAACGCCGCTTTCAAGGACTTCACCAACCGCGGATTGCGCACGTTGGCCACGTCAGCCATGTAGATCGCCCGGGAGAATCCACCGCCCAGCACCGGCACCGCATCATGGGCCACCGAGATATCCACAGCCCGCAACGGGCGTTTTTCACGCTCGGCCCAGGCCAGCGCTTCGGCTTCGTCATCCAGATCCAGCCAGTACAGGCCGGTGGTATGAACTTCAGGATCGACGCCGGTATCGGCAAACAACCGCTCGCCCAGCTGTGGATAAAAATCCTGTGACCAGTGCGCCAGCGCCGTGACCGCCGGGCTATAGCGCCACGGATAAAGAGGGGAAACGATACCACCGCCGGCCCAGGAGGATTCCTGGCCCACGTTCGAACGATCCAGCAGCACTACGCTGCGCACTTCGGAGGCGAGGTTGTACGCGGTCAGCAGGCCAATCACCCCGCCACCGACGATCACCACTTGCTGTTGCCTGGTCATGTTTGTTCCAACCGTAAAAAAGACAGCGGGCGCAAAAGGCACCCGAATGAAAGCGGCTCAGCGGCCCCAGCAATCCTTGGTAGCGAGCCCGGCAGTCGCGTTGACCATGCCGCGCACACCGGTATTGGTGAGGGTGAAGTCCCCGCACTTGTCGCCGGCCATGGTCGTACCGGCCTTGCGGGTCGCGGTCAGCAGGTAGGTCTGGTCAGCGATGGTCGGGGTGATGGTGTAGAAATCATTGCCCGTGCTGAGCCCGGTGACACCGGTATAAACATTGTTGCGGGTGTAGAAGCGTTCGAGGGTCTGCGCCTGCTCGTTCAGCAGCGAGGCCACTTCGGCGCGGCGACCCTTCTTCAGGTATTCGGTATAGCTCGGTGCGGCAATGGTGATGATGATCCCGATGATCGCAATCACGATCATGATTTCGATCAGGGTGAACCCGCGGATGGATCTGCGCATGCCTCAACTCTCGCTTACTGTATTTGTCGCCACATGATACGACGGCTGCCACCGCCGGATTTTTCCACCAGGGTGGTGATCCCGCCACTGGAATCGTTCACGATCTTGCGTGATGCGCCGTTGACGATGGCGTTCAAGGTAGGAATGCCACCACTGAACACCACACCACTGGAAATCGTGTCATTGGTGTCGACCACGCCGTCGGCGTTGGTGTCGAGGACCGCATAGTTGAGCATCTTACCGCTGAATGCATCGAGTTCGACCAGTTTGCCGGTACCGAAGCTGGAACACGGGTCGGTGGTATCGACACTGGCCGTGGTGAATACGATGCGCCCCAGCACCAGGCTGGCCTGGTTGATCACCCGTTCGCCGGTCAATACGTTGTTGTACACCAGCGGCAGATACCAGCCCTTCTCCGCAGGATAAGTGGTGTCGTTCTGGGTCGTGGTAATGAACTGCCCTGAACTGCCCGAGAACACACCGGTGATGGCCTGCGCCTGCAAGCTGCTGACCGTCAGTTGCCCCGAGCCGCCATCGGCATCCCACACCGAGTAGAACGCCTGCAGATCCTTGTTGGTCTTGTCGGCGGTTTCGTTGAATTTGCCGGTACCGAAGAAAATCTGTTTTCCCCCCAATGAATTGTCCGCGAGCAACGGCTGCGCCGTGATCGGTTGCGTCGTGCCGCCCGCCGTGGTGAACAGCGGCTTTCCGGAAAACGCCACGCCCCAGCTGTCGGTGGTGGTCGCGCTCAGGTCGAACTTCCACAGGCGGCCCTTCAGGTCCCCGCCGTATGCAGCCTGCACCACGTTCTGCGAATTGACCTTGAGCTTCACCGAGGACAGTCCGTTGGTGGTTTCGGTACTGTCGATGACGATTTTCTTGATCAACGAACCGTCGCGCACGTCCAGTACATACAACGCTGCCACCCCCGAATTGCTGCCGTAGCCGTTGGCGATGAAAGCCGCCCAGCGACCATCGGCCAAGCGTGCCACTTCCGGACGGGCATAGGCATAACCCAGATCATTGAAAACGTTCGCGGTGCTGGCAGTGGCCGGAGCACTGACTTCCCACAGTGCATTGAGAATGTTCCCCGCCGAGGCGTCGAACAATTGCAACGCATAGAACGTCTTGCCGCCGGCCCCGGTGCCGCCGATGGCGAGGGTTTTCCAGGCTGTGCCGAACTGCGCGTCATAGACACCGACCTGCCCGTCCACCAGAAATTTGTGGCTGACGCCGTTGATGTAGTTGGGATCGGCGATCAATCGCAGCGACGGCAGGACGCTCGACGGCATGTAGGCATAACGCCGGGTGCCGTTGGCCGGGTTGATCACGCTGACGAACCCGTCGTTGCCGTTCACCACCAGATTGGCGTTCATGTTCGCAGCCTTGGTGGTCAGGTAGCTGGTGTAGGTGGTGTCGCCCGAGAGATCGGAAGCGGTCTTGTCCGAGGGCGAAGCCAGCACCAGCGGCGAATTGATGATGTCGCCCAGCAATACGCTGCGAACCTTGAGCCCGGTCTTGTTGGTGCCCTTGCTCCACTCCACCAGATCGTTGCCACTGATACCGGTGGGCAGACTCTGGCCCAGCGTTGTCTGCTGAGCCGCAGAGAAGTTGCCGTAAGCCAGCGTTACCGCCGCGTTGCTCAAGGTATTCCACGATTGATAGATCGGTGCCGTGGCGCCAGGGACGATGGCGGTGTCGGTCGTCCATAGCACCGTCGACGTGTTGACCGTCCCGCTCGAGGTGAAACCGAAGGACTTGATGGTGCCGCGCCAGTCCCGGGGATCGTAACTGGTCTGGAAATAGCTGCTGCCGCTCACCAGCGTCGTACCGCTGGTCACGCCACTGCCGCCGGAACCGGCCTTGGAAGTGATGTCGCTCAAGGCCGCCGACAGTGCGGTATTGAGCCCGGCACTGTCGGTAGCCTGGTAATACCTGCCCTGCCCATAAGCCGCCGCGTCCGACAGCATGTCGTTATCGGCGGTGAAACCGACGGTGTAGGTGTTCATGTTCTGCTTGGGGAAATCCACCGCGTTCCAGCTCTTGCCAGCCGCATCCGTACCGGACGAACGCATGTCGATGTCGAAGGCGAACTTGGCGATGTCGTCCAGGTACAGCGTGTCACCCTCGTTGTCACCGTTGAGGTTGTTGCCGTCATTGTTGATACCGTCCCAGTTCGGCAGGCGGCTGCCGCCCAGCGGGTCGTTGGTGGGGAACGTGCGGTCGTAGGTCGGCAGGCCGTCGGTAATCACTACCCCGTAGTTTTTCTGGCAGCGGTACTGGATCGGACTGGTGTAGGTGCTGGGCGTGGAGTTGTAGTACGGCGCCATGCCACGCATGTAGCGGGTGATTTCGTAATAGGTCTCCGCCAATGGCGTATTGGCCACGGCGCTCAAGCCGCTGATCGCCGAGATCAGTGCGTTGTAGTTGCTGTCGGCCTGAGCCTGGGTCACGCTGCCGCTGACGGGTGCCAGGTCGCTGATGGATCGGGCGATGTAGCCGCCGTTACCCGGGTTGTTGCTGGTGGCCGGGTTGAAGGTCGACAAGCCGAAACGCAGGTTACGGTTGCTGGTCACCAGGGCGGTGGAAACATTGCGCGCGACGTTGATCCGATAGTCGTTGGGGATCGCACCCGTGGTGAAGTCGCGGGTGCCGTTGCTGATGGCCAGGCCGACCACATAGGAAATGTAATCCCCGTTGTATCGGGTATTGCCGCCTCCCACCGGATCCGGCAGCTTCAGGCACAGTGGCGTCAGGCTGTTGTTGTAGAACGCGAAGGCGCCACCGGAACAGCCGGAGGTCGGCAGGCTCGACAGAAATATCGGGTCGCCGGTGATGGCTGTGGAACTCAGGCACAAACCAATCACGGCGTTGCATTGTCGGGCCGGTGTGCGAGTGACCGTGGGATCGAAGCCCGCAGCGTAAATGATGCTGTTCATGCTGCCCGAGTCGTCGATCAGCAGGATGACATTCGGCGGCACGGCAGCGGCGCTGAGCAAGGGCGAATCCGACGGAGTGAACGCATAGGCCGGTGCGGCCAGATATAACCCCGCAAGCAATCCCGCGAACCACGACCACCCGCCAGAGCGTCGTTCAGTACTTCGCATAGACACTCTCCACCACACTGCGTGAACTGCCGGCGATGCCGACCGCCGTAACCCGGTACAACGTCGCCGAGGTATTGCTCGGGACATTCACCGCAGTGAGCGTGGTGCCGATGTTCTGTACCCCGTAGAAACCGCTGCCGGCAGCGATCCAGGTCACCCCGGACGTCGAATTGAACCCCGCCGCACTGACCACCGACGACTCCGCCGGCGGTGCGCACTGGGTGGCATTGGCACACACCGCCAGTGAATAGCTGCTCAGTTGCACCGCACTTTCACCGATTCGCAGCGCCGCCTCGGCGGTCTGGAACGATTGATTGCGCAGGCTTACGCTGCCGGCCATCTTTTCCTGCAGGTTGGCGCTCTGCATCGATGACAGTCCGATCACCGTCAGGAGCAGCAGAAACACCAGGCTGACCAGCAGCACCATGCCACGCTGGGTTCTTCGTTGATGCAGAGAAACATTCATCCGCCGGCCCTCACTGCAAGCGGTTGCGCAGAGCGGCAACCACGTTGAAGGTCTGGTTGGCGACCCGGTTGTTCGGGTCGGTAAGGGTCAGGGTCAGGCGTACGCTGCGGATCCGTGCCGGATCGCCGGGGTTGCTGCTGTAGGTCGAGGCAGAGACATCCGTCGCCGAAGCGGCGAGCCCGAACATCACCGTAAATGCACTGACGTTATTCACCAATACCTGCTGGGTCGGCGTACCGCTGCCGGTGCCCATCAGAATCTGGTTGTTGCTGAAGCTGTAGATCAGACGGCGGATCGGGAATGCGATTTGCCCGACCGCCGGCGTCTGCAGGTTGCTGTAGGCCGTTGCGCTGTTGCGGCAATCGGAAATCACCGTCCAAGTCGGTGTTCCCCCGCCATTGCCGACGTCGGCGGTGACCAGCGTCAACTTGAGATTGGTGTTGTCCCAACTGATCGGCGTGATTTGCGCGGCATTGAAATCACCGCCGGTGCTGGAATCAGTGATGGTCCCGAGGCAGCCGAACATCCCGACCATGCGAATTTCCTGGATCATCTTGCTCAGCACGAACCGGGCATCTTCCTGCATGGCCGCAGAGGTGTTCTGGCTGACGTAGGTGTTTTTCGCCGTCAGAAATGTCTGCACGACGCCCAGCACGATGATCAGCCCCAGCGCCAGGGCGATGAGCATTTCGATCAGACCGAAACCCCGGTTATGGCGCTTCATGGCGACGCCACCGGATCGACCGTGGCCCGGCTGGTCAGGACAAAACTGCGCGGGGCGCTCGCGGTGTTGGCGGCCCGCGAGTCACTCCAGTTGATGGTGATGGTGTACACCCGCTGGTTCAGGGTGATGCTGCCGGTGGCGGTCGGTCCGCCGAAATTGACGATATTGGTGGTGAAGTCGTAGAGGTCCTGATCCCGGGTGACGTTAAGGTTGCCCGAGGTCGGCGGCGTCACGGTGTAATCGGCGCCGGAGTTGGCACGAATGCGGTCCATCATGTCGTAGGCGATGAAACTGGCCTGACTGGTCATCCGCGAGCTGTCGGTGTATTTCAGCGCGTTGAGCTGAACCGCCGCCGCCCCCAGCAAGCCGACCGTCAGCACCAGCAATGCCACGAGGATTTCGATCAGCGACATGCCTTCCTGTGCAACTCTGCTCCCTGCCCTCATCCGCAGCTTCCACCCGATTGAATTCGTCCGTTCAGACACACGTTCAGCGTCCTGCTTTGGGTTCCCAGCGTATAGCTGAACACCACCGCCGTGGACGGTGCCGCCAGCCCCCCCAGATTGTTGAAATCCAGCGCGTTCACTCCTGAGGTTAGCGTCAGAGTGGCGCCGCTGCTCATCGCTGGAACAACCCGCAATACATTGGCCGAAGTGCCAGTACTGTCGTAGACCGACAATTCGCCGGTCCAGACGCTGCCCCCGGCCGTCGGGCGCAAACGGATGGTGGTCCCGCGGTCGATGGCCTCCAGTCGTGCATAGTTGAGCGCCCGCTGCAGGTCGCCGACTTCGGTATCGGCCTTGCTGCCCTGTATCGATCGGGTAAACGCCGGTACGGCCATCGTGATAAGGATCACAACCAACGCGACCGCCACCAGCAACTCGATCAGCGTGAAACCTTTTGTACGATGATCCATCGATGCCCTCCGTTGCCGTCGGCTATACCTGCCCTGTAAACCTAGAACATTCGACCGGGTTACGTCGGTTGATTTGCCCTGCCCGGCGCACGGATCGCGTCGCACACCCCGCTTCAAGGAGGAAATGCTCATGCCGCAACAGGGATTCGGTCTGGTCGAACTGCTCATGGGACTGGCGATCGGCGCGATTGTTCTGTCACTGGTCAGTCCGGCGCTCGCCACGCTGAAGGAGTCGAACGATCGACAGCAGGCCGCCGAGTCACTGATCAGCGGGATCCGCAATGCCCGCAGCCAGGCGATCACGCGCAATCAGAGCGTAGTGATTCACGGCATCGACGGGGATTGGAGCCGGGGCTGGCGGATCATTCTGGATGTCAGTGGCAAGGGGCCGGAAGACAGCAGCAATCCGCTGCTGGTCGAGCACGCCAGCGATGGGCGAATACCCATTGTCGGCAACTGGTTCGTCAGTCGGTACATACGGTTCAGCAGCCTGGGGCAACCGCTGATGCCCGGGCGGGCGTTTCAGGCAGGAAAAATACATTTCTGTTCGACCCGCGAGCCGGTCAGCCAGCTTCAACTGGTGCTGGCGGCGACCGGTCGCGTGCGCCTGGCCAGCGAAAAGGCTGAACAGGCGCTGTGCCGAAAGAATAAAGCGCTCAGATCGAGCGGACGCGCAGCTCTTTAGGCATCGAGAAGGTGATGTTCTCTTCTCGCCCGGCCAGTTCGTCTGCACCGGTGGCACCCCAGGCCTGCAGTTGCTGGATCACGCCGCGCACCAGCACTTCCGGCGCAGAAGCACCCGCGGTAATGCCGATACGCTCGACACCATCGAACCAGCTCTTTTGCAGATCTTCGGCGCCATCGATCAGGTAGGCCGGCGTGGCCATGCGCTCGGCCAGCTCACGCAGGCGATTGGAGTTGGAGCTGTTCGGGCTGCCGACCACCAGCACCACGTCGCATTCGTCGGCCAGTTGCTTGACCGCATCCTGGCGGTTTTGCGTGGCATAGCAGATGTCGTCCTTTCGCGGCCCGCCGATGGCCGGGAAACGCGTGCGCAGGGCATCGATGACCCGGCTGGTGTCATCCATCGACAGCGTGGTCTGGGTGACGAAAGCGAGTTTCTCCGGATTACGCACTTGCAATTCGGCAACATCCTCCTCGTCTTCGACGAGATAGATGGCACCGCCGTTGCTGGCGTCGTACTGGCCCATGGTGCCTTCGACTTCCGGATGTCCGGCGTGGCCGATCAGGATGCATTCGCGACCGTCGCGGCTGTATTTCGCGACTTCGATGTGCACCTTGGTCACCAGCGGACAAGTGGCGTCGAACACTTTCAGGCCACGGCCTGCTGCCTCGGTGCGTACCGCTTGCGAGACGCCATGGGCGCTGAAGATCACGATGACGTCGTCCGGCACCTGATCCAGCTCCTCGACGAAGATCGCGCCACGACTGCGCAGGTCTTCGACGACGAACTTGTTGTGCACCACTTCATGACGCACATAGATCGGCGGCCCGAAGACTTCCAGGGCGCGGTTGACGATTTCGATCGCCCGGTCCACGCCGGCGCAGAAGCCACGGGGGTTGGCGAGTTTGATTTGCATGCTGTGCCTCGTGTCTTGCGCGCGAAGGATTCAGATCAATGCAGGGGCCGGCACGGCCCCTGCAGAACAGCGTTTACAGCGCTTTGACGGAGAAGATTTCCACGTCAAAGGTCAGCGTCTTGCCGGCCAGCGGATGGTTGAAGTCAACGGTCACTTGCGCGTCGTCGAATTCTTTCACCACACCCGGCAGCTCAGTATTGGCCGCATCGTTGAAGATCACCAGCAGACCCGGCGACAGCTCCATGTCCGCGAACTGCGAGCGCGGCATGACCTGCACGTTTTGCGGGTTCGGCTGGCCGAACGCGTTTTCCGGCTCAATGGTCAGGGTGCGCTTGTCTCCGGCCTTGAAACCGAACAGCGCCGCTTCGAAACCCGGCAGCAGGTTGCCGTCGCCGACCTTGAAGGTCGCCGGGGCCTTGTCGAAAGTGCTGTCGACCGTATCGCCGTTCTCCAGGCGCAATGCAAAGTGCAAAGTGACTTCCGTGTTCTGGCCGATGCGTTGCTCAGCCAATACCTGTTCAGTCATGAACGGTTTCTCCGGATTTCTTGGATTTGAACATGTCCAGTGCCAGCATCACCGCACCCACCGTAATGGCGCTGTCGGCGAAGTTGAACGCCGGGAAGTACCAGCGGTTCTGCCAGTGCACCAGAATGAAATCGATCACATGGCCCAGCGCGATGCGGTCATACAGATTGCCCAGCGCGCCGCCCAACACCAGCGCCAGCGCTATGGCCAGCCAGGTTTCGTTGCGGCCCAGGCGCTTGAGCCAGACCACCAGCACTGCGCTGACGACTACCGCGATCAGGGCGAACAGCCAGCGCTGCCAGCCGGAGCTGTCAGCCAGGAAGCTGAATGCAGCGCCGGTGTTGTAGGCCAGGGTCCAGCTGAAGTAATCGGGAATGATCACGATCTGCTGGTACATCTCGAGCTTGCCTTCGAAGTAGAACTTGCTGGCCTGGTCGATGACCAGTACCAGCACGCTCAACCAGAGCCAGCTCAGCCGTCCGAAACGGCCAACGGCATTAGGCATAGTGACGAACCTCGCCGGCGCCATCGATGTTGTCCACGCAACGGCCGCAGATTTCCGGGTGTTCCGGGTTTACGCCGACGTCTTCGCGGCAGTGCCAGCAACGGGCGCATTTCGGGAAGGCCGATTTGACGATCTTCAGCTTCAGGCCGCTGACTTCGGTGGCCACGGCATCGGCCGGAGCCTGCACGAACGGCGCAACGCTGGCAGTCGAGGTGATCAGTACAAAGCGCAGTTCGTTACTCAGCCTGGCCAGGTCGGCGCTCAGGGCGTCTTCGGCGTACAGCGTCACTTCGGCCTGCAGGTTGCCACCAACGGCTTTTGCCGCGCGCTGGATCTCCATCTCTTTGTTGACCGCCACCTTCACTTCCATGATGCGATCCCAGTAGGCGCGACCCAGTTCGAAGCCTTCCGGCAACTCGGTCAGGCCTTCGTACCAGGTGTTGAGCATCACCGATTCGTTGCGCTCGCCCGGCAGGTATTGCCACAGTTCGTCAGCGGTGAAGGCCAGGATCGGCGCGATCCAGCGCACCAGCGCTTCAGAGATGTGGAACAGCGCGGTCTGGCACGAACGACGGGCCTTGCTGTCGGCGCCGGTGGTGTACTGGCGGTCCTTGATGATGTCGAGGTAGAAACCACCCAGCTCCTGCACGCAGAAGTTGTGGATCTTCGAGTACACGTTCCAGAAACGGTATTCGCCGTAGTGCTCCTGCAGCTCGCGTTGCAGCAGCAGGGTACGGTCCACGGCCCAGCGATCCAGTGCCAGCATGTCTTCGGCCGGCAGCAGGTCCTTGGACGGGTCGAAACCGGTCAGGTTGGAAAGCAGGAAGCGTGCGGTGTTACGGATGCGGCGGTAGGCGTCCGCACTGCGTTGCAGGATCTGCTCGGACACGGCCATTTCGCCGGAGTAGTCGGTCGAAGCGACCCACAGACGCATGATGTCGGCACCCAGGGTGTCGTTGACTTTCTGTGGCGCAATCACGTTGCCCAGGGACTTGGACATCTTGCGGCCGGACTCGTCCACAGTGAAGCCGTGGGTCAGCAGCTCGCGGTACGGCGCGTGGTTGTCGATGGCGCAACCGGTCAGCAACGAAGAGTGGAACCAGCCACGATGCTGGTCGGAACCTTCCAGGTACAGGTCGGCACGCGGGCCGGTTTCGTGGCCCATCGGGTGCGAACCGCGCAGCACGTGCCAGTGCGTGGTGCCGGAGTCGAACCAGACGTCGAGGGTGTCATTGATCTTGTCGTACTGCGACGCTTCATCGCCCAGCAACTCGGCAGCGTCCAGCTTGAACCAGGCCTCGATGCCTTCGTTTTCGACGCGCTTGGCCACTTCTTCCATCAGCTCGACGGTGCGTGGGTGCAGTTCGCCGCTTTCCTTGTTCAGGAAGAACGGGATCGGCACGCCCCAGTTGCGCTGACGGGAGATGCACCAGTCCGGACGGTTGGCGATCATCGAGTGCAGACGCGCCTGGCCCCAGGCCGGCACGAACGAGGTCTCCTCGATGGCCTTGAGCGAGCGCTGACGCAGGGTGTCGCCGGATACCGGCTCCTTGTCCATGCCGATGAACCATTGCGCGGTGGCGCGGTAGATCAGCGGGGTCTTGTGGCGCCAGCAGTGCATGTAGCTGTGCTCGATGACCGTGGTGTGCATCAGCGCACCGACTTCGGTCAGTTTGTCGACAATGGCCGGGTTGGCTTTCCAGATGAACTGGCCGCCGAAAAACTCCAGCGACGGCACGTAAACGCCGTTGCTCTGAACCGGGTTGAGGATGTCGTCGTTGACCATGCCGTATTTCTTGCAGGTCACGAAGTCGTCCACGCCGTAGGCCGGCGAGGAGTGAACCACGCCGGTGCCCGCGCCCAGTTCCACGTAGTCGGCCAGGTAAACCGGCGACAGACGGTCATAGAACGGATGACGGAAATTGATCAGTTCCAGCGCCGAACCCGGTGCGGTAGCCAGCACGGTGCCTTCGACGCCGTAACGGGTCAGGCAGGATTCGACCAGCTCTTCGGCCAGAACCAGCAGCTTGTCGCCGATATCGACCAGCGCGTAAGTGAATTCCGGATGAACGTTCAGCGCCTGGTTGGCCGGGATGGTCCACGGGGTGGTGGTCCAGATCACGATCGAGGCAGGCTTGCCCAGCGACGGCAGACCGAACGCAGCAGCGAGCTTGGCTTCATCGGCGACCGGGAACGCCACGTCGATGGTCGAGGACTTTTTGTTCTCGTACTCCACTTCCGCTTCGGCCAGGGCCGAACCGCAGTCGAAGCACCAGTTCACGGGCTTGAGGCCCTTGAACACAAAACCGCCCTTGACGATTTCGGCCAGGGCACGGATTTCACCGGCCTCGTTCTTGAAGTCCATGGTCTTGTACGGGTTGGCGAAGTCGCCCAGCACGCCGAGACGGATGAATTCGGTCTTCTGCCCTTCGATCTGCTCGGTGGCGTAGGCACGGCACAGCTCGCGGGTCTTTTCCGCGCCCAGGTTCTTGCCGTGGGTCACCTCGACCTTGTGCTCGATCGGCAGGCCATGGCAATCCCAGCCCGGGACATATGGCGCGTCGAAGCCCGACAGGGTCTTCGAGCGGATGATCATGTCCTTGAGAATTTTATTCAGTGCGTGACCGATATGGATCGTACCGTTGGCGTACGGAGGGCCGTCGTGCAGGACGAACTTCGGACGATCCTTGCCAATCTCGCGCAACTTTCCGTACAGGCCAATACTGTCCCAGCGCTGCAGGATCTGCGGTTCGCGCTGTGGCAGGCCGGCCTTCATTGGGAAGGCGGTGTCCGGAAGGTTAAGCGTGGCTTTATAGTCGGTCATTTAAGGCTCTTCATTAGCGATGGGCGCTAGGTGCGGCTAGTGCACGGGCGGCGGCGACATCCGCGGCGATCGCCGCTTTCAATGCCTCAAGGGAGGCGAAACGCTGCTCTTCACGCAGCTTCTGGTGGAAAACCACCGTCAGACGCCGGTCATACAGATCGCCGGCAAAATCCAGAAGATGTACTTCAAGGTGGGCCCTGCCATCACCTTGAACCGTGGGCCGTACGCCGATGTTGGCGACGCCGGGCCAGGTCTTGCCGTCGATCTCTATGTCTACCAGATAAACCCCGGTAAACGGCACGCGACGGCGCTTGAGTTGAATGTTCGCCGTGGGCGTACCCAACTGGCGGGCCAGTTTCTGGCCATGCAGCACGCGACCGGCAATCCGGTACGGGCGGCCAAGCAGACGCTCGGCCAGAGCAAAGTCGGCGGCGGCCAACGCGTTGCGCACCTGGGTGCTGCTGACGCGAATGCCGTCCAGCTCGACGGTTTGCGCGGCCTCCACGGTAAAACCGTGAACCTGCCCGGCCTGCAGCAGAAAATCGAAATCGCCGAGGCGGTCGCAGCCGAAGCGGAAATCGTCGCCGACCTCCAGATGCTGCACGCCCAGGCCATCCACCAGAATCGTATCGACGAATTCACTGGCGCTGAGTTTGCTCAAGCGCTGGTTGAACGCCAGGCACAGGACTCGGTCGACACCTTCGGCGGCCAGCAGCTGCAGCTTGTCGCGCAGTCGGGCCAGACGCGCCGGCGCGGTTTCCGGAGCGAAAAACTCCCGTGGCTGCGGCTCGAAAATCACCACGCAGCTGGGTACGCCCAACTCGAGCGCACGCTCACGCAGCCGGCCCAGGATAGCCTGGTGACCACGGTGAACACCGTCAAAGTTGCCAATGGTGGCGACGCAGCCCCGATGCTGGGGGCGCAAGTTGTGAAGGCCTCGAACCAGCTGCATAACGCGCTTCTTGCTCATAAAGTGGCCGATTATAACCACACACGACGGCCGACGACAGGCAACACCGTAACCCAAAGTGATCGAGCCGACAAAACTGCCGGCCCGCGCCCGCCAATCAAGGGTGAAATCTCAGTTCAACGCCTTGCGATTGAAGTCGCGCAAACGGAAACCAAGCGCCAGCAACATGCCGAAGTACGCAACGACGCCGGCAACCACCAGCACGCCCAGGCGCAGGAAGCGCTCCAGCATGTGGCCTTGATCCCACGCCGGCATGAAATGCATGCCGAGCAACAGCACCGCCGACATCACCGCCACCGCACACAACAACTTCAATCCGAACATCAGCCAGCCTGGTTGTGGCTGATACATCCGCTGCTTGCGCAGTTGATAGAACAGCAACCCGGCGTTCAGGCAGGCACCGGCACTGATTGCCAAGGCCAGACCGGCATGGGCCAGCGGCCCGATCAAGGCCAGGTTGAACAACTGCGTGACGATCAGAGTGAAAATGGCGATTTTTACCGGCGTCCGGATGTTCTGTTGCGCATAAAAACCCGGTGCCAGCACCTTGATCACGATAATCCCGAGCAGTCCGACAGAATAGGCAATCAACGCCCGCTGGGTCATGGCCGCATCAAACCCGCTGAACTGACCGTACTGAAACAGCGAAACGGTCAGGGGTTCGGCCAGAATACCCAGCGCCAGCGCACACGGGAGTACCAACACAAAGCACAGGCGCAGACCCCAGTCGAGAATGCGCGAGTATTCGTGACGATCCTTGCTGGCGTAGGTCTTGGCCAGGGTCGGCAGCAGAATCGTGCCCAGTGCCACGCCCAGCACGCCGGACGGCAACTCCATCAGGCGATCGGCGTAATACATCCACGACACCGAGCCTGCCACCAGGAACGAAGCGAAAATGGTGTTGATGATCAGAGAGATCTGACTGACCGAGACACCGATGATCGCCGGCAGCATTTGCTTCATGACTCGCCAGACACCGGTATCGCGCAGGTTAAGCCTTGGCAGCACCAGCATGCCGATCTTTTTCAGGTGCGGCAGCTGATAGAGCAACTGCGCCAGACCACCGACCAGCACCGCCCAGCCGAGAGCCATGACCGGCGGATCGAAGTACGGCGTCAGGAACAGCGAAAACACGATCATGCTGACGTTGAGCAGGGTCGGTACAAATGCCGGCACCGAGAACCGGTTCCAGGTATTGAGAATCGCACCCGCCAGAGACGACAGAGAGATCAGCAATATATAAGGAAAGGTCACCCGCAACAGATCGGAGGTCAGCCGGAACTTTTCCGGCGTATCGGTGAAACCCGGTGCAGTGGCCCAAATCACCCAGGGCGCTGCGATCATGCCCAGCGCCGTCACCAGCGCCAGCACCAGAGTCAAAAGCCCCGAGACATAGGCGATGAAGGTGCGGGTCGCCTCCTCGCCCTTCTGACTTTTGTACTCGGCCAGAATCGGCACGAATGCCTGGGAAAACGCCCCCTCGGCAAAGATTCTGCGCAGCAGGTTCGGCAGTTTGAAGGCGATAAAAAAGGCGTCGGTCGCCATTCCGGCGCCAAACGTACGCGCGATGAGCGTGTCGCGGACAAACCCGAGAACCCGGGAAAGCATCGTGATAGAGCTGACGGCGGCCAACGATTTGAGCAGATTCATTGAAGGAACTTGTGCCTGTCGATAAACAGCAGGCGAACAATGCGCCTACTTGTGCGATACTCCGCGCCGCAACAGCACAGAGCCAAAGCTCGCGAGTTTACAGGTCACACGCCGGAAAGAAATATCCCGTCGCACCACGCCTACCACTTAGCGGAACGTTTCAAGCGCCCTTGACAAGACTTCAACTCATCGGCATGATTCGCGGCCTATTTTGTTTGCTATTTCCTAAAAAGTCTTTCGAGGAGCTCGACGGTGGCCAACTCACCTTCCGCCAAAAAACGTGCAAAACAGGCTGAGAAGCGTCGCAGCCACAACGCCAGCCTGCGTTCCATGGTTCGTACCTACATCAAGAATGTAGTTAAAGCCATCGACGCAAAAGACGCTGAAAAAGCTCAAGCTGCATACGTTCTGGCTGTGCCAGTTATCGACCGCATGGCCGATAAAGGCATCATCCACAAGAACAAGGCTGCTCGCCACAAGAGCCGCCTGAATGGTCACGTCAAGGCACTGAAAGCAGCTGCCTAAGCGACGTAATCATAAAAAACCGACCCAAGGGTCGGTTTTTTATTGCCCGCAATCCGGTGAAGCAGCAGCAAAAAAAAGAGGAGTCAAGCGACTCCCCTTCCAATACCGATTAATGGACCGGCGTCCACGGCAGAATCGGAATCGCTGTCACCGCATTCTGCGGACTGCCTTCGATCAGGCGATCACTGTAGACCAGATACACCAGCGTATTACGCTTCTTGTCGAGAAAACGCACAACCTGCATGGTCTTGAATACCAGCGAAGTGCGCTCCTTGAACACCTCTTCGCCATCCTTCAACTCACCCTTGAAGTTGATGGGCCCGACCTGACGACAAGCGATGGACGCCTCGGCACGGTCCTCGGCCAACCCCAAGCCACCCTTCACGCCACCGGTCTTGGCGCGCGACAGGTAGCAGGTCACACCCTCGACCTTCGGATCGTCGAACGCCTCGACCACGATCCGGTCGTTCGGCCCGACAAACTTGAACACCGTCGACACCTGGCCGATTTCTTCGGCCGAAGCCAGCAATGGCAACGCCATCAGCAAGCCCAACAATCCTTTTGCCATGCGCATCGCGCTTTTCCTCAGACCAGAATCAGATTGTCACGGTGAACCAGCTCCGGCTCAGCCATGTAACCCAGCAAACCGACAATCGCATCCGACGATTGACCGATGATTTTTTGTGCTTCCAGCGCGCTGTAGTTGGCCAATCCGCGAGCGATCTCACGACCGTCCGACGCCACGCAAACCACCATCTCACCGCGACGGAAACTGCCCTGAACCAGCTTGACGCCGACCGGCAGCAGACTCTTGTGACCTTCGGACAACGCAGAAACGGCGCCATCATCCAGCACCAACGTGCCTCGGGTCTGCAGATGGCCAGCCAGCCACTGTTTGCGCGCCGCCAGCATGCCGCGCTCCGGCGACAACAGCGTACCAATGCGCTCGCCCGCCTTCAGACGATCGAGCACCCGCTCCAGGCGGCCACCGACAATAATGGTGTGCGCCCCGGAACGCGCCGCCAGACGCGCCGCACGCAGCTTGGTCTGCATGCCGCCGCGCCCCAGTGCACCACCGGTACCGCCCGCCACCGCATCCAGGGTCGGATCATCGGCACGCGCTTCATAAATCAGCCGAGCATCGGGATTGCTGCGCGGATCGGCGTCGAACATGCCATCACGATCAGTCAGGATGACCAGCAGATCAGCTTCGACCAGGTTGGCCACCAGCGCCGCGAGCGTGTCGTTGTCGCCGAAACGGATTTCATCGGTGACCACCGTGTCGTTTTCGTTGATCACCGGAATGACTTTCAGCTCGACCAGCGCACGCAAGGTGCTGCGGGCGTTCAGGTAGCGCTTGCGGTCGGACAGGTCATCATGGGTCAGGAGAATCTGCGCCGTGTGCCGGCCATGCTCGGCGAAGCTTGATTCCCAGGCCTGCACCAACCCCATCTGACCGATTGCCGCAGCAGCCTGGAGCTCGTGCATCGCACTGGGTCGTGCGGTCCAGCCCAAACGGCTCATGCCGGCTGCCACCGCCCCGGAGGACACAAGCACCAACTCGACGCCAGCCTCATGCAAGGCCACCATCTGCTCGACCCAGACACCCATCGCCTTGCGATCCAGGCCCTTGCCATCCGCTGTCAGCAAAGCGCTGCCGATCTTCACGACCCAACGCTGCGCACCTGTCACTTTGCTCCGCATCATCTTCAACCTTAGCTTGAGGGCAGCGCGACCCAGCACTGCCCGTGACGTTATTCGTGGTTACTCGTGACCAACAATCGATTTTCAGATACCAAAACGCCGCTCGATTGAGCGGCGCTTAAGTTTACTTCAACGAATCAGTCACGCACGTAAATGATTTCCGGACCATCTTCGTCATCCACGTCTTCTTCATCCCAATCATCGTCACCGATGTCATGGACCGACTTCACGCCACTGCGGCGCAGGGCACGCTTGTCGTCCAGCGCCTGCAGCTGTGCACGAGCCTCATCTTCGATACGCTGATCAAGATCGGCCAACTCTTCCTTGTAGGCCGGATCACTGGCCAGACGATCAGCGCGATCTTCCAGATAACGCATGATGTCGCGCGTCAGGCGCTCGGTACCTTCTTTGGCAATGGCCGA
Source organism: Pseudomonas sp. KCJK9016 (assembly GCF_046231795.1). NCBI lineage: Bacteria > Pseudomonadati > Pseudomonadota > Gammaproteobacteria > Pseudomonadales > Pseudomonadaceae > Pseudomonas > Pseudomonas sp. KCJK9016. The sequence continues at coordinate 77,960 of NZ_JBJJMM010000004.1, forward strand.
GATCACGTAGACCGGACCTTCCCACTGCAGACGCTCGACAATTTCCTTGACGCGCTCTTCGTGCTCCTCCTCGAGGATCTGGTCGCACTTGTTCAGCACCAGCCAGCGATCACGCTCGGCCAGGGATGGACTGAACTTGATCAGCTCGTTGACGATCACTTCAGCTGCGTCCGGCGCACTGCTTTCGTCCAGCGGCGCCATGTCCACGAGATGCAGCAACAGACGGGTACGAGCCAAGTGCTTGAGGAAACGGATGCCCAGACCGGCACCGTCGGAAGCGCCTTCGATCAGGCCCGGAATGTCGGCGATGACGAAACTCTTCCAGCGATCGACGCTGACCACACCCAGGTTTGGCACCAGCGTAGTGAACGGGTAATCGGCAACTTTCGGCTTGGCAGCCGAAACGGAACGGATAAAGGTACTTTTGCCGGCGTTCGGCAGCCCCAGCAGACCGACATCAGCCAACACCTTCATTTCCAGCTTCAGATCACGCTGCTCACCCGGCTTGCCAGGCGTCGTCTGACGTGGCGCGCGGTTGGTACTGGATTTGAAACGAGTGTTGCCCAGACCGTGCCAGCCGCCCTGCACCACCATCAGTTTCTGACCGGACTTGGTCAGGTCGCCGATGACTTCCTGGGTAGCCGAGTCGATGATCGTGGTACCGACCGGCACGCGCAGGATCAGGTCTTCGCCCTTCTTGCCGGTGCAGTCGGTGCTGCCGCCATTGGAACCGCGCTCGGCCTCGAAGTGACGGGTATAACGGTAGTCCACCAGGGTGTTCAGGTTTTCGTCGGCCATCATGAAAATGGAACCGCCGTCACCACCGTCACCACCGTTCGGGCCACCGTTTTCAATGAACTTTTCCCGACGGAAACTCATGCAGCCATTGCCGCCGTCGCCAGCCTTTACGCGGATCGATACTTCATCAACAAACTTCATAACCAACGCCTCTCGCCGTACGGACGAGCCGAAAAACAATCAAGACATAAGACTCTTGCAAAAATGAGCGCAGCGACCCCAAACCACGACCTGCATCGCACGCCGGCAGCCCATACAAACAGCTTTGCAAGAGACTCACCCCACAAACGAAAAAGCCCCGTCGCAAGACAGGGCTTCTCCAGCACTCTCGCAGTTAGGCTGCGACAACGCTCACGTAACGACGACCGAAGGCGCCTTTCACTTCAAACTTGATCACGCCTTCGATTTTCGCGAAGAGGGTGTGATCCTTACCCATGCCAACGCCGTAGCCAGCGTGGAACTGGGTGCCGCGCTGACGCACGATGATGTTGCCGGCCTTGATGGCCTGGCCGCCATACATCTTCACGCCAAGGCGTTTGGCTTCTGAGTCGCGACCGTTACGGGTACTACCACCAGCTTTTTTGTGTGCCATGAGTTCAATTCTCCTAGTGAGGAATTAGGCTGTATTAAGCCTGAATACCGGTGATTTTGATCTCGGTGAACCACTGGCGGTGGCCCATACGCTTCATGTGGTGCTTGCGGCGACGGAACTTGATGATGCGGACTTTATCGTGACGACCTTGGGAGATCACTTCAGCCTTGACGGTTGCGCCAGCAACAACAGGTGCGCCGATGTTCACGTCGTCGCCATTGGCGACCAACAGAACGCGGTCAAAAGTCACGGATTCGCCAGTAGCGACTTCCAGTTTTTCGATCTTCAGGTATTCACCTTCAGCGACCTTGTATTGCTTACCGCCGGTAACGATTACTGCGTACATGGTATTTCTCCGATAATCCTGCTCACCCAGCTCTTTATAAGAAGAGGTATTGGCTGGCATGGCTGCATGGGGCTGGAACGGCCCAAGTGCAATTGCGTAAGGCAGGTGCTGCCCAGGAAGTTCAGGGTGCGCGATTGTACGCAAGCTGCAAGAGTCACGCAAGGGGCCGTCCATCGCGCCTTGACAGGCCCGGATGTGGGTCCTAGCATGCCGCGCAACCCTTCTGGAGCACCTGTCGCTGATGCAACCCCAAGCTTTCTACCGCGCGGTGGCGGACGATTTTAGCGCCGTCGACGGCATCATCAAGAAGCAGCTGACTTCCCGAGTGCCGCTGGTATCGAAAATCGGCGATTACATCACGTCGGCCGGCGGCAAACGCCTGCGTCCTTTATTGGTGCTGCTGTGCGGCAAGGCCCTGGGTCGCGAAGGCGACGACCTGCGCCTGCTGGCCGCCACCATCGAATTCCTGCACACCGCCACCCTGCTGCATGACGACGTGGTCGACATGTCCGGCATGCGCCGTGGCCGTTCGACCGCTAACGCCATGTGGGGCAACGCCCCGAGCGTGCTGGTCGGCGATTTCCTGTACTCGCGCTCGTTCGAGATGATGGTCGAACTGGGCTCGATGCCGGTGATGAAGATTTTGTCCCAGGCCACGCGCATCATCGCCGAAGGTGAAGTGCTGCAACTGTCCAAGGTCCGTGACGCCAGCACCACCGAAGAAACCTACATGGAAGTCATCCGCGGCAAGACCGCGATGCTTTTCGAAGCCTCGACCCACAGCGCTGCGGCGCTGGCCGGTGCCACCGCCGAGCAGAGCGAAGCCCTGCGCACCTTCGGCGATCACCTGGGTGTGGCGTTCCAGCTGGTCGACGACCTGCTCGACTACAAGGGCGACGCCGAAACGCTGGGCAAGAACGTCGGTGACGATCTGGCCGAAGGCAAGCCGACCCTGCCGCTGATCTACACCATGCGCGAAGGCACGCCGGAGCAGGCCGCCCTGGTACGCCAGGCGATCCAGAAAGGTGGGATCGAAGACCTGGAAAGCATCCGCATTGCCGTGGAAGCGTCCGGTTCGCTGGAATACACCGCACAACTGGCCCGCGACTATGTGGCCCGTGCCATCAAGTGCCTCGAGGCGCTGCCGGCCAGCGACTATCGCGATGCCCTGGTTGAACTGAGCGAGTTCGCGGTCGCCCGCACGCACTGATCAACGGCACGTCATCAAGAAACCGCAGCCTCCATTGGAGCCTGCGGTTTTTTGTTGCCTGCCATCCGGGACTAAAACCCTATACAATGTGCGACTTTTAGCGATCCCCTCTTCAAGGAGCCTCAGTGAGCACGTTGCCACCCTGCCCGAAATGCAATTCCGAATACACCTACGAAGACGGCACCCAGCTGGTGTGCCCGGAGTGCGCCCACGAGTGGTCTGCCGCCGGTGAAGCCGAGGTGACGTCCGATGATGCCGTGAAGAAAGACTCGGTCGGCAACGTCCTGCAGGACGGCGATACCATCACCGTGATCAAGGACCTGAAGGTCAAGGGCACATCGCTGGTAGTCAAGGTCGGTACCAAGGTCAAGAACATCCGCCTGTGCGACGGCGATCACGATATCGATTGCAAGATCGACGGCATCGGCCCGATGAAACTCAAATCCGAGTTCGTCAGAAAAGTCTGATCCTGCTGTCTTCCGTCCCGCGTCCGTCGCGGGATGGAGCTTCACCTCCTTTCGCAATCCCCCGCAAATACCGCGCAATGGCCAAACGCCAGCCGTTTTGACCTTACGCAATCTTTACCCACAAAAAGTCACGAACCACCAATAGACGCTTGCTATTTGACGAATAAGAATTATTCTCATTGAAACCCTTTCAATGGAGATGAGAACCATGACTTATTTGATCGACGCCTGGCTGGATCGCCCGCACCCGTATCTCAGGATACTGCATCGGGAAACCGGGGAAGTCTGCGCAGTGCTGGAAGAAGAAGCCCTGCACGAATTGCAGGATCAGGGGGATCTGGACGTCAGTGGCCTGAGCTCCAGCGAACCGTTGGTACTCAAGGAACTGGTGCGCAATCTGTTCCTGTTCTGCTATGCCCGGGCGTTGCGCCCGACCAGTGAACTGCAGCACAAGATCGAAGTATGAGAACGGCGAAGAAACCCTGCACAAGCCACGCTTGTGCAGGGTAACGGGATTACAGAACGTCGAGCAGCTCGACGTCGAACACCAGAACGCTGTGCGGCGGAATGCTGCCAACGCCTTGAGCGCCGTAAGCCAGTTCGCTCGGCACGTACAGACGCCATTTGCTGCCGGCATTCATCAGTTGCAGGGCTTCGGTCCAGCCGGCGATCACGCCACCAACCGGGAATTCTGCAGGCTGGCCACGCTCGTAGGAGCTGTCGAACACAGTGCCGTCGATCAGTGTGCCGTGGTAGTGAGTACGCACGTTGTCTTCACGAGTTGGCTTGGCGCCTTCGCCTTGAGTCAGCACTTCGAATTGCAGACCGGAAGCCAGGGTGGTGATGCCTTCTTTCTTGGCGTTTTCAGCCAGGAACGCACGACCTTCGCCAGCAGCGGCTTCAGCCTTGGCAGCAGCTTCGGCTTGCATGATCTCGCGGATCACCTTAAAGCTGGCGGACAGTTCTTCCTGACCCACACGGCTTGGCTTGCCGGCGAATGCGTCGGTCAGGCCTGCCAGGATGGCGTCCAGGCTGACACCCGGTGGCGGGTTGTCGCGCAGCTGGTCACCCAGCTGACGGCCGATACCGTAGCTGACGCGGGTTTCGTCGGTGGACAGATTTACTTCGGACATGACACTGCTCCGCTGTGCGGACGGCCTCGGGACATGCCGTGCATGCACAGCGCGTCCCGGCGCGCCCGGAACCAAAAAGGGCGAGCAGACTAGCACAGATGCCCGCTTATTGGCCTACAGTGCCGAGCGCCACGCCAACGGGACCTTCAGGCTTTCTTCAGCGCTGGCGCCAAGACCGCACATTTCATCGTGCACCGAGGTATGAACCAGATTGAATGGCAGCACCGGAAAGTTATGCAGGAGATCCCTGGCATGCTCCACCGACCGCAGCGTCAGCAACTTGCCCTGAGGATCGCTCAACGGGTAAGCCGCACCATGCATGCGCGCCTCGAGCAGATAGATGCCGCCTTCCATGGAGATCAGGTTCAACTCATCGACCTTCCTGGCGATGGCAAACGCATTCAATTCTTGCAGGTTCATGAACGCACCTCATGCGGTAGCGGACCGGGACACTACAGGGATATGCCTCGGCGCCACAAAGCACAAGCCACAAACGACACCGCCCGTCTGTTTCGCAACGGACGGGCGGTTTTTGTTACAGCTGTCGACGACTCATCAGTGCTTGGTGAGCTTGTCCAGGTACCCCATGGCGAATGCCGAAACCACGAAGGTCATGTGGATGATCACGTACCACATCAGATGCTGGGGATCGACGTTCTTGGCGTCCATGAAAATCCGCAGCAGGTGGATCGAGGAAATCGCCACGATCGACGCCGCCACTTTCATCTTCAGCGACGAGGAATCCATGGTGCCCAGCCAGCTGAGCTTCTCCTTGCCCTCATCGATGTTCAGCTCGGACACGAAGTTCTCGTAGCCTGAAATCATCACCATCACCAGCAAGCCGCCCACCAGCGCCATGTCAATCAGCGACAGCAACACCAGAATCAGTTCGGACTCGGCCATGGAGAAGACGTTGGGAATGACATGAAACACTTCCTGGAAGAATTTCAATGCCAGCGCCAGCAGCCCGAGGGACAGCCCGATATAGATCGGCGCCAGCAGCCAGCGCGTGGCGTACATTGCATTTTCGATAAAGCGTTCCATTGACTCTCACACAAGGGGGGTTGTAATCGGCGGCGAGTATATCAGCCCCCCATGACAGCCAGAAACCGCCGGGAATTCCGCCACCTGCGTGTGTGTGTCAAAGTTTTTCTGCTAGTGTCCAAACCATTGACAGCCCAGCGACAGTGGACAGGACGACTGGAAATGGATGTGCGATTGCCGTTAATGACTGCCGGAATCTGCTTCGCCTTATCGATCGGCGGCTGCTCACCCGGTGAAGAAAAAAAACACCCGCTCAGCCTCGAACAGAAGACCGCGCAGTTCGAACAATCGCTGGACGCCATCACCGACCCGAAACTCAAGGATGCCGTGACCGAACTCGGCGGCTCATTGTTGCTGCTGGAGCGCGCGCAACAGCGACTCGACAGCAAGTCCCCCAGAACCGAATACGGTGAAGACGCTCTCGGCGTACTCAAGCATTATCCGACGCTCCAGGCGCTCGTCGACACCTTCATCAACGGTCTGTTCGTGCTGCACAAGGACGCCAGCTCCGATTACCTCACCGACCTGCAGCCGGTGTTCCCCTTCACCCTCAACATTCCGGGCGGGTTCCTGTTCCCCCATGGCGTCGAGTGGCAATCGGTGACCCTGAGTAACAAACGCGTCATCGCCTACCAGCCGGAGTGGTCGGAAACCGATCCGGGCATTCAGTTGAGCCCTTCCAGCTCCAACGTCACCAATCCTGATGACCTGACCGTGACCTACCCGTTCATCGAAGGTCTGGACGTCGACAAGAAAACCCGACCGCGCCCTGTGAGCCTGCAAGGCCAGGTGGAAGTCATCGCGCCGAAACGCCTGCACAGCTTCGATCTGGGCCCAAAGGACATCGGTCAGACCCGCACCGATGCCAACCTCAGCGTGAAACTGCTGAAGCTGGAAAAAAACTACGCCGAAGTCGAATTCAGCAACAGCCTGCCACTCGCTGCGGAAGTCGCCAACACCCCGCTCAATCCGCTGATCGTCCAGGCCCGTGACACCACCGGTCAGTACCTGGTGCGTGCCGGTGCCATCAATGAAAGTCCCGAGCAGATCGAGTTCTACCGCAAACAACTGGCGCACCTGCAACAGCAAAAGGCCTGGAGCGAAGACCTCGAAAAGCAGCTGAACGACGACCAGCGTACCTTCGAACAACAGCACTCGCGTCGTTATAACAAGGTGTACTTCAACGGCCCTGTCGATACCCTCGAAGTCAGCGTTCTGGATTTTTCCGAAGCGACTGTCACCCGCAGGCCACTGGACCTGCCGATCCGTGAATTCGACTCGCACACCACGGCGAAGACCGTGCAGCCGCTGGATCTCTCAATCACCGTCTACGACGACCAGGCTCCCAACTGGCTCAAGGGGGCGTCACTGACCGAGGAAGAACTGAAAAAAAGCATCCATATTCGTCAATCAGTCGAAGAGCCGAGCGCTGCGCGTATCGAGTTCGATCACCGCAAGACCTTCAATGACGAGCTGCTGGGCGACGATTTGAGTCCCGGCGAAAGTCCGGTGACATTCTTCACCGAAAAACGCAGCGGCAAACTCGACGAGCCCATCGAGCTGCCTGCGGAGGCGTATCAGGTGGATCCGCTGCAAGCGACCATCACCTACGATTTGAACCTGTTCCCGGAAACGCCCGCGGTGGCCGTCGGTTCGATGCCCTTGTTCCTGGCCACCGTGGCGAAGCAATCCTTCGAAGCCAGGGCGTTGCCCAAAGGCCTGGAAATCAGGAATAACGAATTGGTGGTCGACCTTAAACGGTTTCCCGCCAGTGAATGGCGCTTCTTCGTCAAGGACGATAGCGGCAACTACCTCAAGCAGATTCTCTCGGTCAGCCACGACGCTAGCGCAGAAGGCCCGCCGTTGTTTGGCGTGCACTATTTCTACGGCCGCCCGACGCACGTGGAAACCTACCAGCGCACCAACCTCGCCACCGTGCAGTACGGCTTTGAGGTCAAGCTCGAGAAAGCGCAGAGCCAGGGTGCGGCGCCATGATCGGTGCTAATGATCGAAAACGCCGGGATTGCGTCCGCGTCCGCCGTTGATCTGCCGTAACTGGGCTTGCAGGTGCAAGGACCAGATCTGCGGATCGTTGGCCAATTCGTAGCCATGCATCGTCAGGCTTTCGACGATGGTGTCGAGGATCGATTCGGCGGCGACCGGCCCGTGAAACGGCCCCTGGGCCTTGATGGCGGAAGGTTGTTCACCGGCCATGCCGGCGGCGAAGAGCAAAGTCCACATGCCGGTATCGCCGGCCAACGGCTTGACGGCGCATTCGATTCGGGTCACGAGACCCAGGCACTGACGAGTGAGGCAGAGGTTGCGCGACATGGCGGCGACCCTCGGTAAAGCCGGTGTTCAGCCCTTGCTGAAGGACTGTTTCGATCCCGTGATACTGTCGATGTCCTTGAGCTGAGAATAGAAGAAAAGTCCGCCGCGCCAACCGAATGGAACCAGAAGGCGCCGAATGGTCATTGTGTGAATATTGACGCCAGAGTGATGGCGCTTTTGCCGACGTTCGCAACAAAACAGAATGGGAGCACAAGGCTCCCATTTCTTTGACGGCTGTCTGACTTACGCCGGTTTGGCCTCGGCCAGCGCCTCCTGCGCCAGTTCCTTCTCGGCCTCTTTCAGATCATCTTCGCTGATCATCTCGGCAATCACCCGCAGACGCTCCACCACCCGTGCGTTGACGCTGCCTTCGGGGAACTCGCCCGCTTCGTTCGGCTCACCCGCAGGTTCGCCCACCAGCAGGCTCAGTGCTTCATCCGCCTGACGCACTGCGTAAACGTGGAATTGCCCGGCACGCACCGCGGCCAGCACTTTCTCGTCGAGCATCAGCGTGGCCACGTTGGCTTGCGGAATGATCGCGCCCTGCTCGCCCGTCAGCCCGCGCGCTTCACAGAGACGGAAGAAGCCTTCGATTTTCTCGTTGACCCCACCCACTGCCTGCACTTCACCGAACTGGTTGATGGAGCCGGTGATGGCGAAGCACTGTTTGAGCGGAGTCTTCGACAGCGCCGAAATCAGTGTGCACGCCTCGCCCAGCGATGCACTGTCGCCATCGACATAACCGTAGGATTGCTCCAGGGCGATGCTCGCGGAAATCGCCAGCGGAAATTCCTGAGCGTAACGGCTGCCCAGATACCCGGTGAGAATCATCACGCCCTTGGAGTGGATCGGCTGACCGAGGTTGACCTCACGCTCGATGTCAACGATACCGCTGCCGCCCGGGTACACCGTGGCGGAAATCCGCGCCGGCACGCCAAACGCCGAGTCGCCGACCTCAAGCACCGTCAGGCCGTTGCACTTGCCGACCGCCGCACCGTCGGTGTCGATCAGGATGATCCCCGCCAGCATGTCGTCGAGAATCCGCGCCGACACACGACCGGTGCGCGTGGCCTTGGCTTTGAGGGCGCGCTCGATGTGGCCGGCGTCGGTCATTTCATCATTGGCCAGGTGCCGGATGAAATCCGCTTCGCTGACCAGCTGGAACAGATCGCCGATCCGCGCCGACAACCGCCCCTGATGCTCCGCCAGACGCGCACTGTAGGTCGCCAGACGCGCCACGGCGTCGGCGGTCAACGGCGCCATGCCCTCCTCCGAGGTTCGGGTTTTCAGCAACTGGGCGAACTGCTCCAGGCTTTCGTCGACCATCGGGATGTCTTCGTCGAAATCCACCAGGACGCGAAACATCTCCTGAAAGTCCGGATCGAGGTCCTGCAGCGTGTAATACAACTGACGCGCACCGATGATGATGACTTTGACCTGCAGCGGAATGTGCTGCGGATTGAGTGTCACGGTGGCGAAGCGCCCCATCTCGCTCAGCGGCGATTCCATTTTCAGTTTGCGCGATTGCAGGGCACGCTTGAGCGCATCCCACACAAATGGCTCGCTGAGCATTTTTTCCGCTTCAAGGATCAGGAAACCACCATTGGCGCGGTGCAGCGCACCGGGCCGCAATTGGCGATACGTGGTGTAGAGCGCGCCCTGATCGGTGGTGTATTCGATGCGGCCAAACAGGTTTTCATAAGTCGGGTGCGGTTCGAACACCACCGGTGCACCACCGCTGTTCGGATGCCCGACCACCAGGCTCGGTGCGTATTGCTCTTCCAGCAGCTTGCGCGCCACCGCATCGGTCTTGCTGTCGTCCACCAGTTGCTCGACCACGGTTTTCAGCAAGTAGACCTGCATCGCTTGCAGGTAACCGCAGACGGCTGCGTTCTCCGCGTATTTTTCCGACAGCGGTGCGAGCAATGGCTGCAACGCCAGTGTGATGGTTTCTTCGTTGAGCTGGCGCAATTGATTGCTCGACTCGCGCTTCCATTGCGGCAGGCTCGCGAGTTCTTCGTTCAGGCGCTCTTCGAGGCCGGAAATGTCATCGTGAAAACGCTCGCGCTCGGCTTCCGGCAATTGGGCGAATTCGGCTTCGTCCAGCGCCTTGCCTTCGAGCATCGGCGTGAAGGCGATGTTGCTGCTGTCGCGATACAGGGCGACGTCTTTTTCCAGGGCCAGACGTTCGATGACGTCCAGCGCCTTGTCATAACGCTGATTGAAAGCGCGATCGATGGCGCTTTTTTTCTGCTGGTAGGACGGGTGTTCGAACACCGCGGGAAACGTCACCAGCAAGTTGTCGATCAGGCCGTTGATGTCGCTGGTAAAAGCGGCAGCGCTGCCCGACGGCAGCTCCAGGGCGCGTGGTTCACGCGGCTCATCGAAGTTGTTGACGTAGACCCAGTCCGCCGGGGTCTGCAGGCGCTTGCCTTCGGCCTTCAGGTAGCGTTTGACGAACGAAAAACGGCCGGTGCCGGGCTCGCCCATGACGAAAACGTTGTAACCGGGGCGTGGCATCGCCACACCGAACTGCAAGGCTTCGACCGCGCGTTCCTGGCCGAGCACACCGCGAAAGGGCTCCAGATCATCGGTGGTAGTGAAGCTGAACTGTTCAGCGGAAAACGGACGGGTCAGCGCTTCGGGCGCAAGACGCAAGCTGGCAGCAACAGGATCAGGCATCGGGCTTCCTTAACAATCAGGCGGGGCAGATAGCGGCATTCTGGCGCTGCCCGTGCCCCACTGGCAAGGCGCGCCACCCGACAAAGCATAGACAACCGGTCATTCCCACGGTCGGTCCGGTGGTGTGGGGTTTATTCCAAATATTGTGTAAAAAATCACGGAACCGCCGGAACGTGCCTAAACTCCAAACTGCGCGGCTGGAACTAATACCGGCCCACTGGCGCCAGAAGGTCTGTACAAAACTCGCCAAGCGGCGTTTTGATGTAGAGAGCGGGGCCAGAACCCTGTCCATTGGTACGCACATAAAAGAGAACAAAGCTATGAAACGGATTCTTCTCGGTACTCTCTTCACCGCTGTATCCATCAACGCCATGGCTCAGGCGCCGGGCGGTCCGGATTGCGGCTGGGGCAACATGCTGTTCGAAGGCCAGCGTGGCACCCCCGCTCACTTCCTGGCATCCACCACCAACGGCACCTCGGGCAACGCCACGTTCGGCATGACTTCCGGCACCAACGGTTGCTCCACCAACGCAGCGCTGACCTACGGCGGCAAATCCTGGTTTGCCATGAACGGCATGATGAACGAGCTCTCCGAAGACATGGCCAAAGGCAACGGCGAAGCGCTGACGACCTATGCCGTGGTACTGGGCGTGGCGCCGGAAGACCGTGCGCATTTCGCCGCCGTCACTCACGAGCACTTCCAGCAGATCTTCAGCAAGGCTGACGTGACCGCCGAAGATGTGCATGCCAACACCCTGGCTGTCCTGAAGGCAGACCCTCGTCTGGCCAAGTACGCCACTCAGGCTTAAGCTCGACCCCACCCGCTTTCTTCGGGAAGCGGGTTTTGTTTTTTCGACCCGCCCCTCTTTGGGTCTTTTGTTTCTTTCGACTTAAGTTGCCATTTATGCTCAAACGCCTTGCCTGGCTGGCGCTGTGTGTCTGCGCCCCGCTATCCGCCGCGCCTCACATCGACCCTCAACGTTTGCAGCAACTGGCCAACGACCGCTTCTGGATTTCCCTCGGCCACTACGAAACCGCCAAGCTCGGCGGCTGGCGCAGCTATGTCAGCGACAAAAAATTCTTCCTTGCCGCCGACGGTAACGAGCGCCCCGACCATGAACTGGCGGCCACCGTCCAGGCGCTGTACGCCCCCGCCAGCCTCGGTGAACAGCACGCCCAGTGCGTCTACCCGGCGCGCACCCGTTGGCTGAAAGATCGACTCAACCTTCAAGACCTGCCGACGCCTGACTGCGCCGAATTCAAGAAATGGTTCAAGGACGTCTCGCCCCACAGCACGGTAATGATTTTCCCGGCGGCCTACCTCAACAGCCCATCGTCGATGTTCGGCCACACGCTGCTGCGCATTGACCAGGCCGACGTGCAAAGCGACAAGACTTCGCTGCTCAGCTACGCGATCAACTTCGGCGCCTACATCGAAGGCTCCGACAACAGCATCCTGTATGCCTGGAAAGGCCTGATGGGTGGTTATCCCGGCCTGTTCGCGCTGGTGCCGTACCAGGAAAAGCTCTCGGAATACCGCAGCCTGGAAAACCGCGATCTGTGGGAGTACCGGCTCAATCTGACGCAGGCAGAAACCGCACGGATGGTCGAGCATGTCTGGGAGCTGAAGCAGATCAAGTTCGATTACTTCTTTTTCGACGAAAACTGTTCCTATCGCCTGCTCGAACTGTTGCAGGTCGCACGCCCGAGCCTGCGCCTGACCGAGCAATTCCCGCTGACCGCAATTCCCACCGATACCGTCAAGGCCGTGAAAGAAGCCGGGCTGGTCGAGCACATCGAATATCGCCCGTCCCGCGAGCGTGAGTTGCTCAGCCGCGCAGAACCTTTGAACAATGACGAACAGCAATGGGTGCTGAAAGTCAGCGCTGATCAACAGGTGTTGCAGGACCCGGCCTTCAAGGCCCTGCCCCGCGACCGGCAAGCGCTGATCATCGACGCCGCGTATCGGCTGGAGCGCTACCGCGCCAACGGCCAGGAACGTGATCCGCAACGGGCGCAGCGCAGTTTTGAATTGCTGCGGGCGATCAACAAGAACCCGGCGCCGGAGCTGCAGATCCCGCAACCGGGCCTGCCCGAAGACGGCCACGAGTCCCGCACCTGGCAGGCCGGTCTCGGCACTCGTGGCGACCGCGCGTTCGGCGAATACGGGCTGCGCATGGCCTATCACGACCTCAATGACAACGCCGAGAGTTTCCCCCTCGGCGCGCAGATCGAAATCCTGCAAATGAAGCTGCGTCAGTACGAAGGCAATCGTTGGCAGTTCCAGCAACTGGATCTGGCGACCATCCGCTCGCTGACGCCGCGCAATGCGCTGTTGCAGCCACTCTCCTGGCAAGTCACCGGTGGCCTGGAGCGGGTGCCGGGCAAGCATGACGATGAAAATCTGGTCAGCCATGTCAATGGCGGCGGTGGCGGAACGTGGCAATTGGGCGACGACGTACTCGGTTTTGCCCTTGGTACGGTGCGGATCGAACACAACAATGACTTCGCCGAATTCGTTTCCCCCGCCGGCGGTTTCAATACCGGCGTGTTGTGGAGAAACCCGTTGGGCAATCTCAGTGTGGAGGCCAAGGGCGATTACTTCTTCAACGGCGAAGTGCGCCGCAGCCTGAGTCTGAACCAGCAATGGGAATTGTCCCGCAACCTGGGTCTGCGCCTGAGTGCGCAGCGTGAATTCAGCCATCTGGCAACGCCGGAGACCGAAGTGATGCTCGAAGTGAAGTGGTATCACTACTGAGGTTTTGATCTTCCTTTCACACCCCGTCGACGAATCCGCTTCTAGACTTTCCCTGTAAGCGGAGAACGGCGCGGGAGATTCAGATGTGGCGGTATGCGGGTTTTGTGGGCGCATTGTTGTTGCTGGGTGGCTGTCAGAGCACCCACGAGGATCTGATCGCCAAGGGTTATCCACCGGCGTTCGCCGACGGTTTCGATGACGGCTGCATCAGCGGTCGCCAGGCGGCCGGTTCGATCAGTGGCGAGTTTCGCAAGAATGTGCCGCGCTATCTCAAGGATCCGCAATACGCCGAGGGCTGGAGCGACGGTTTTCGACAGTGTCAGGCGATGCTGGAAAACAAGGATCGCGAGGAGTATCGCAACGAACATTGGGACGAGCGCGAGCGGGCCTGGCAACAACAGAAGGATCAGGACGCCGCGCGGGCTTATCGTTCGCAGTAGGTCGTTTCCAGACATCCAGCGAAACCTTTAGCCTGCGACCATGGCCCAACGGTTGTCACAGGAGGTCACCATGAGCCGTGCTTTCGTCAACGAAGATAACGCCGCCGCACAAGCCGACCAGCCGGTCGAACGGCAGGTCAGCAGCCAGCCCAACTACGTCACACCACAGGGGCTCGCCCAGTTGCAGGCAAAAGTCGCCGAGCTTCAGACCCTGCACACCGAGCAGGCCGCCATGGGCGAGCAGGCCGACCCGCAGCGGCTGGCCGATCTGGAGCGGGATCTGCGCTATTTCAACCAACGGGTCGGCAGCGCACAGGTTGTGCCGGTCCCGACATCCAACGAAAAAGTGCAGATCGGCAGTTGGGTGACCTACGCCGACGAGCACAGCACCGAGCGTCGGGTACAGCTGGTCGGTGAAGACCAGGCCGATGCCGCCAACGGCCTGATCAACTGGGCTTCACCGCTGGGCCGCGCGTTGCTCGGCGCACGGCTCAATGACGAAGTGCTGTGGCAGCGCCCGGCCGGCAATCAACTGATCGAAGTGATCCGTATCGATCTGCCTTAAACCACGCCCTGCGCCAGCATGGCGTCCGCCACCTTGACGAAGCCGGCGATGTTCGCACCTTTGACGTAGTTGATCCGCCCGTTTTCCTCACCGTAATGCACGCAGGCGTGGTGGATCGATTGCATGATCCCGTGCAGCTTGCTGTCCACCTCGCCGCCCGTCCACAGCAGGCGCATGGCGTTCTGCGACATCTCCAGCCCACTGACCGCTACGCCGCCAGCATTGGATGCCTTGCCCGGCGCGAACAGGATCCCGGCCTCGATAAAGATATCCACAGCCTCCAGAGTGGTCGGCATGTTCGCGCCTTCGGCCACACAGATGCAGCCGTTGCGCAGCAGGGTGCGGGCAGCTTCGGCGTCGAGTTCGTTCTGGGTGGCGCAAGGCAGCGCAATGTCGCACGGCAACGCCCATGGCAACTGCCCGACGCGGAACTCCAGGCCGAATGCCGCGGCCAACTCACTGATCCGCCCACGCTTGACGTTTTTCAGCTCCAGCAGCGCCCGCCATTGTTCTTCGCTCAGGCCGGCCTCGCAATACAGCGTGCCTTCGGAGTCGGACAGCGAAATCACTTTGCCGCCCAGATCCATCACTTTGCGGGCCGCGTATTGCGCAACGTTGCCGGATCCGGAAATCGCTACGCGCTTGCCTGCGACAGTCTGCTCGCGGCGCTTGAGCATTTCCTCGGCGAAATACACGCAACCGAAACCGGTGGCTTCCGGACGGATCAGGCTGCCGCCATAGGTCATGCCCTTGCCGGTCAGCACGCTGGTGAACTGATTGCTCAGGCGTTTGTACTGGCCGAACAGGAAACCGATCTCCCGTGCGCCGACCCCGATATCACCCGCCGGCACATCCACGTCGGCGCCGATGTGCCGGTACAGCTCGCTCATGAACGCCTGACAGAAACGCATCACTTCGGCGTCGCTCTTGCCCTTCGGATCGAAGTCCGAACCGCCCTTGCCACCGCCCATGGGCAGCGAGGTCAGGGAGTTCTTGAAGGTCTGCTCGAAGGCGAGGAATTTCAGCACGCCCATGTTCACCGAAGGATGGAAACGCAAACCGCCCTTGTACGGACCGATGGCGCTGTTCATCTGGATGCGGAAACCACGATTGACCTGCACCTTGCCCTGATCGTCGACCCACGACACCCGGAATACCACCGCACGTTCCGGTTCGCAGATGCGCTCCAGAATCCCCGAGGTCAGATAGTGCGGATGAGCTTCGAGAAACGGCCACAGGCTGCGCAGGACTTCTTCGACGGCCTGGTGGAATTCGGGTTGATCCGGATCGCGTTTTTTCAGACGGGCAAGGAAGGATTCGACGGATTCGATCATGGGAAAAGTCTCGGCAGATTTGTTGTCGTTGGAAGAGAGTGAGCCGGACTGTAACAAACGACCTGTACACAGCAACAGACAAAAATGTCGCATTTATGAAATCAGATAGTACACATTTTATAAATCAGGCCTGCTTGAAGGCAAAAAAAACGGAGCCCGAAGGCTCCGCTCTTTCATGCAACCGGCCTTAAATCAGGCCAGTTTCTTGTGACGTACCCGGTGTGGCTGGGCCGCTGCTTCGCCGAGGCGTTTTTTGCGATCGGCTTCGTACTCGGTGTAGTTGCCTTCGAAGAACACCGCTTGCGAGTCGTCTTCGTACGCCAGGATGTGCGTCGCGACGCGGTCAAGGAACCAGCGATCGTGAGAGATCACAATGGCGGCGCCCGGGAAGTCCAGCAGGGCTTCTTCCAGGGAACGCAGGGTTTCGACGTCGAGGTCGTTGGACGGTTCGTCGAGCAGCAGGACGTTCGCGCCTTCCTTAAGGGTCAGCGCCAGGTGCAGGCGACCGCGCTCACCACCGGACAGGTCCTTGACGAACTTCTGCTGATCGCCGCCCTTGAAGTTGAAGCGACCGACGTAGGTACGCGACGGGATCTCGTAGTTGCCGATGCGGATCTGGTCGGAACCGTCGGAGATCTGCTGGAACACGGTCTTGCTGCCGTCCAGGTCTTCGCGGCTCTGGTCCACACAGGCCAGTTGCACGGTTTCGCCGATCTCGATGCTGCCGGAGTCCGGGGTTTCCTTGCCCATCAGCATGCGGAACAGGGTCGATTTACCGGCACCGTTACCGCCGATCACGCCGACGATGGCGCCTTTGGGCATGGAGAACGACAGGTTGTCGATCAGCACGCGATCACCGTAGCCCTTGGTGACGTTCTTGAATTCGATGACCTTGTCGCCCAGGCGCGGACCGGCCGGGATGTAGATCTCGTTGGTTTCCGAACGCTTCTGGAATTCCTGCGACTGCATTTCTTCAAAGCGCTGCAGACGTGCCTTGGATTTCGACTGGCGGGCCTTGGCGCCTTTGCGCACCCACTCCAGCTCTTCCTTCATGGCTTTTTCATGAGCCGACTGCTGCTTGGATTCCTGGGCCAGACGCTCGGACTTGGCTTCCAGCCAACCCGAGTAATTGCCTTCGTAAGGAATGCCCGCGCCGCGGTCGAGTTCCAGAATCCAGCCGGCGACGTTGTCCAGGAAGTAACGGTCGTGCGTGATCGCGACCACAGTGCCCGGGAAGTCGTGCAGGAAGTGTTCGAGCCACGCGACGGAGTCGGCGTCCAGGTGGTTGGTCGGTTCGTCGAGCAGCAGCATGTCCGGGGCGGACAGCAGCAGACGGCACAAGGCCACACGACGTTTTTCACCACCGGACAGGTGTTCGACCTTGGCGTCCCAGGCCGGCAGACGCAGCGCATCGGCGGCGACTTCCAGCTGGCGCTCCAGGTTGTGACCGTCGCTGGCCTGCAGGATCGCTTCGAGCTTGGCCTGCTCGGCAGCCAGCTTGTCGAAGTCGGCGTCCGGGTCGGCGTAGGCGGCGTAGACCTCGTCCAGGCGGGCCTGGGCATCCTTGATCACGCTGACCGCTTCCTCGACCACTTCACGTACGGTCTTGGTCGGATCAAGTTGTGGCTCTTGCGGCAGATAACCGATGTTCAGTTCCGGCATCGGACGCGCTTCGCCTTCGAATTCGGTGTCGACGCCGGCCATGATTTTCAGCAGTGTGGACTTACCCGAACCGTTGAGGCCGAGCACGCCGATCTTGGCGCCCGGGAAGAAGGACAGCGAAATGTTTTTCAGGATTTCCCGCTTCGGCGGAACAACTTTGCCCAGCCGATGCATGGTGAAGACGTATTGAGCCATGGAGAACCTTGGGTCAGTGACAGATGAATGATTGAAGCGCAGGCGATGCCCGGCCAGACCGATGCGCGTCGTTCACTTGACCACTTGATGGCCATCAATGCGTGCGCGCTGAAAAAGTCTGAGTCTAGGAGCTGGAACGCTCCCGCGTAACCGGCAAAGCTACCTTAATGACGGAAGGCAGTCCAGCCGAGCAGGGCTGGCACTTCGCCACAACTCAAGGCATGCTAGCCGCCCTTTGGGCGCCCGGCTTATAGTGCACGTCGCGCCAGTCCAGCCAGACCGCAGGATTACAGCTTGTCCAATGTCACTCCGCCAGCTTCTGTGAGCAGCACCCAACCGGCGCCCGGCTCGTCCCTGCGCGGAACATTGAAGGGCGCGCTGGCAACATTGGTGCTGATGCTGCTGGCATTGCTGTTCTGGCAATTGCTCGATCAGTTGCGCGAAACCCAGAAAAACCAGCGCCAGTACACCATCGACTACACCGCCGATCTCGCTTCGCAAGTCAGCCTGAACATGTCGCTGAACGCGCAGATCGCGCTCAATCTGCTACCGATCGTCGAACAGCCACAGTCCGCCGACGAACAGCAGGCACTGCTGCGCAAGCTGCAGAAATCCCTGCCGGACCTGCAAAGCCTGGCCTTGCTCAGCCCCTCGGGGAAAGTCCTCAGCGACAGCGCCACAGACAGCAAGGACGCCGACTACCTCAGCGATCTGGTGCGTCGCAGTCATGCCCAGGCGCACTACTTCAGCAACGCCGACGACGGCTCGGTGGTGCATCTGTTGCTCCATCAGGCCAGCGGCAGCACGCGCGGTTACTGGGCGCTGCGCCTGACACCGACATTCTTCTCTTCGCTGACCAAGCAGGGCGACACCGGCATCCGTCCGCTATGGCTGGTGGAAAATCGCATCAATCACCAGATCATCAGTCGCGACGAAGGCCTGCCTTCCATCAAGGCCAGCACCCTGACGCCGGAAGATCTGGCCAACAGCGTGCTGACCGTGCCCCTGAGCAGCAGCGACTGGCAACTGCGCGGACTGTTCGACCGGCAGCATGTACTCGAAGAATTGTTGCCGGCGTTTATCGGCAAATGTCTCCTGGGCCTGGCGCTGTCGCTGCTGCCGTTCATCGCCTTGCTGAACATGCGCCGCCGCCAGCGCCAGGTGCATGAGGGGCGTCGGCGTTATCAGGATATTTTCGAAGGCACCGGCGTGGCGCTGTGCGTGCTGGATCTGTCGGGGCTCAAGCAGGTTTTCGAGAGAGCCCGGATCCAGACCGGCGATCAGCTCAAGGCCTGGCTCGACCAACCGTCACAGCGCCTGCAACTGCTGCAGGAGTTGCGGGTCACCGAGGTCAATCAGGTGGCGCTGCAACTGCTCAACGTCAATTCCTGCGAGCACGCGTGGCAATTGCTGATCGACGGCCGTCGACACAGTCAGTGCGCCATCGGCAATCAAGTGCTCGACGCCGTGCTTCAGCAACAGGAACAGCTGGAGCTGGAAATCAGACTGCCGGACATCAATGGCCGCGACCAGCACCTGTGGCTGGTGTTGCGCCTGCCTCGGGAGCAGCACGACTACAAGGCCGTGATCCTGAGCATCAACGACATCACCAGCCGCAAGCTGATCGAACTGTCGCTGCTGGAGCGCGAAGGGTTCTGGTCGGATGTGGTGCGCACCGTGCCGGATCACCTGTACGTGCAGGATGTGATCAGCCAGCGGATGATCTTCAGCAACCATCACCTGGGCCAGACGCTCGGTTACAACCGCACAGAACTGCATCAGATGGGCGAGTACTTCTGGGAAATCCTCCTGCACCCGGAAGACGCCGACTACTACCATCGCTCACGGCAGATGCAGCGCCACGCCGGTTACAGCCAGTTGCTGCAATGCCAGTTGCGCTTCCGTCACCGCGACGGCAAGTGGCGGCGTTTCGATATCCGCGAGCAGGCGCTGGCCCGGGACAAGCAGGATCAGGTGACGCGGATCATCGGCGTGGCCAAGGACATCACCGAGCAGATCGAGGCCAGCGAATCCCTGCGCGACAGCGAACAGCGCTACCGGATGCTCGCCGAAAGCATCAGCGACGTGATTTTCTCCACCGACAGCAAGCTGGTGCTGAACTACGTCAGCCCGTCGGTGCAAGCAGTGCTGGGCTACGACGCCGAGTGGATTTTCCAGAACGGCTGGCAATCGACCATCGCCAACCCGCAGCAACTCAACGGCATCTATCAGTTGATGGATCGGGTCAGCAAGGCCTTGGACAAGCCCGAGCAACTGGCCATCCTGCGCAGTCAGGTGCAGACCCAGATGTTCCTGTTCGACTGTCTGCGCGCCGATGGCCGCAAGATTCCGATCGAACTGCGCCTGGTACTGGTGTGGGACGAGCATGGTGCCTTCGAAGGTGTGCTCGGTGTCGGTCGCGACATCAGCCAGCAACGCCGCGCCGAAAAAGACCTGCGCATGGCCGCCACGGTATTCGAGCACTCGACCTCGGCGATCCTGATCACCGATCCGGCCGGCTACATCGTTCAAGCCAACGAAGCGTTCAGTCGGGTCAGCGGCTACGCGGTGAGCGAGGTGCTCGACCAGTTGCCGAACATGCTCACTGTGGACGAACAGCAGGACGCGCATCTGCGCTACGTGCTCAAGCAATTGCATCAGCACAGCACGTGGGAAGGCGAAGTCTGGCTCAAGCGCCGCAACGGCGAGCATTACCCGGCATGGGTGGGCATCACCGCCGTGCTCGACGACGAGGGCGATCTGGCCAGTTACGTGTGCTTCTTCAGTGACATCAGCGAACGCAAGGCCAGCGAGCAGCGGATTCACCGCCTCGCCTACTACGACGCCCTGACCCACCTGCCGAACCGTACGCTGTTCCAGGATCGCCTGCACACCGCACTGCAATCGGCCGAACGGCAGAAGTCGTGGGTGGTGCTGATGTTCCTCGACCTCGACCGTTTCAAGCCGATCAACGACTCCCTTGGTCACGCCGCCGGCGACCGCATGCTCAAAGACATGGCCACCCGGTTGCTGGCCTGCGTCGACGATGACGACACCGTGGCACGGATGGGCGGCGACGAATTCACCTTGCTGCTGCAGCATCGCTCCAGCCGCGAGATGGCGCTGAACCGGGCGATCCATGTGGCCGAACAGATTCTGGGCAGTCTGGTGCGACCGTTCGTGCTGGAGGGTCGTGAATTCTTCGTCACCGCCAGTATCGGCATCGCCCTGAGCCCGCAAGACGGCAACGAACTCAGCCAGCTGATGAAGAACGCCGACACCGCGATGTATCACGCCAAGGAGCGCGGCAAGAACAACTTCCAGTTCTATCAGGCCGACATGAACGCCAGTGCGCTGGAGCGCCTGGAACTGGAAAGCGACCTGCGGCATGCCCTCGAGCAGAACGAATTCGTGTTGTATTACCAGCCGCAGTTCAGCGGCGATGGCAAACGCCTGACTGGCGCCGAGGCCCTTCTGCGCTGGCGCCATCCTCGTCGCGGGCTGGTGCCGCCGGGGGACTTCATCCCGGTGCTCGAAGAACTCGGGCTGGTGGTGGACGTCGGCGACTGGGTGATCAGCGAGGCCTGCCGTCAGCTCAAGACCTGGCACCAGAGCCGCGTACGCGTGCCGAAGGTCTCGGTGAACATTTCCGCCCGGCAGTTCTCCGACGGCCAGCTCGGCACGCGGATCGCCACCATCCTCAAGGAAACAGGTCTGCCGCCGGCATGCCTGGAGCTGGAACTGACGGAAAGTATCCTGATGCGCGAAGTCAGCGAGGCGATGCAGATCCTCGCCGGCCTGAAGAACCTCGGCCTGAGCATCGCGGTCGACGACTTCGGTACCGGTTACTCGTCGCTGAACTACCTCAAGCAATTCCCGATCGACGTACTGAAGATCGACCGCACGTTCGTCGACGGCCTGCCGTCCGGCGAGCAGGATGCGCAGATTGCCCGGGCGATCATCGCCATGGCCCACAGCCTCAACCTGGCGGTGATCGCCGAGGGCGTGGAAACCCATGAACAGCTGGACTTCCTGCGCGAACACGGTTGCGATGAGGTTCAGGGTTATCTGTTCGGGCGCCCCATGCCGGCCACCCGCTTCGAAGCGCAGTTCAGCAATGACGCGCTGTTCATGTTCGACTGAAAATCAGCGGCGCGGTCTTCGCGAGCAGGCTCGCTCCCACAGGGATTGATGTCGATCACGGAATCCTTCCGCCAACCCGGCTATTGTGCGAACCGGCTGGCCAGGAAAAGGCCGGCACGGACGCCACATATCTGGTCATGAACGCCACTTGTCTGCGACATGATGTCGTTTCATATGCCATCCAAAACCCGTTGGGTTAGAATGCCCCCCTTTTCTGCCCCCGATCCTTGAGGACCGCCATGTTCAGCCGTGATTTGACTATTGCCAAGTACGACGCCGATCTTTTTGCCGCCATGGAGCAAGAAGCCCAGCGCCAGGAAGAACACATCGAGCTGATCGCTTCGGAGAACTACACCAGCCCAGCGGTGATGGAAGCTCAAGGCTCGGTACTGACCAACAAGTACGCCGAAGGCTACCCAGGCAAGCGCTACTACGGTGGTTGCGAGTACGTCGACGTTGTCGAGCAACTGGCCATCGACCGCGCCAAGGAGCTGTTCGGCGCCGACTACGCCAACGTTCAGCCGCACGCCGGTTCCCAGGCCAACGCCGCTGTCTACCTGGCCCTGCTGTCGGCCGGTGACACCATCCTGGGCATGAGCCTGGCTCACGGCGGTCACCTGACCCACGGCGCCAGCGTTTCCTCCTCCGGCAAGCTGTACAACGCCATCCAGTACGGTATCGACGCCAACGGCCTGATCGACTACGACGAAGTCGAGCGTCTGGCGGTAGAACACAAGCCGAAAATGATCGTGGCCGGTTTCTCTGCCTACTCCCAGGTTCTGGACTTCCCGCGTTTCCGCGCCATCGCCGACAAGGTGGGCGCCTACCTGTTCGTCGACATGGCTCACGTGGCCGGTCTGGTCGCCGCTGGCGTCTATCCGAACCCGGTTCCGTTCGCTGACGTGGTCACCACCACCACCCACAAGACCCTGCGCGGTCCACGTGGCGGCCTGATCCTGGCCAAGGCCAACGCCGACATCGAGAAGAAGCTGAACTCCGCAGTATTCCCGGGCGCCCAGGGTGGCCCGCTGGAGCACGTGATCGCCGCCAAGGCGATCTGCTTCAAGGAAGCACTGCAGCCTGAGTTCAAGGCTTACCAGCAACAAGTGGTGAAAAACGCCCAGGCCATGGCCGGCGTGTTCATCGAACGCGGTTTCGACGTGGTCTCCGGTGGCACTCAAAACCACCTGTTCCTGTTGTCGCTGATCAAGCAGGAAATCTCCGGTAAAGACGCCGACGCCGCTCTGGGCAAAGCATTCATCACCGTGAACAAGAACTCCGTGCCAAACGATCCACGTTCCCCGTTCGTCACCTCCGGCCTGCGCTTCGGTACTCCGGCTGTGACCACTCGTGGCTTCAAGGAAGCAGAGTGCAAGGAACTGGCCGGCTGGATCTGCGACATCCTGGCTGACCTGAACAACGAAGCGGTGATCGATGCCGTTCGTGAGAAAGTCAAAGCCATCTGCAAGAAACTGCCGGTATACGGCGCTTAACAAGCCCGTACTGCCGCCTATAAAAAAAGCCCGATCAGAAATGATCGGGCTTTTTTTATAGCTGAACAAAAAGCGAAGAACACATAAAACTTCGGAACCAAAAAAATACTGCATCAACCAGCATTAGATCCATTAAATAATTTGATGCACATCCCCCTCCCCACCCGACTCTCAAACAGCACATTATCCATTTCCTGCGCATGAGCAACGAAGCACTTGCTGCCGAGAAAAAACAATATGGATATTGAGAGAGCAACATGAGTACCGACCGACAAAAATCCTTTGTTGCAACCATTGGCATACAAACTGATCTGGTGCACTTTCTTGACGTGGTCAATGGCAAGCCAGCCACTGTGACCTCTTCACTGTTCAGTGGCGGACATTTCAGTGGAAAGCCGCAATCACGCAATGATTCGCACCTCCTGGGCGTTCGCCCGGAACCCCGTCTGACCTTGTATTTCAGGCATACCGACCGGGGATACAGACTCTATATCCGGACCCCTGGCCCCTATTACGGAAAGTGCCTGAGCCTCGACAAAAACGGGATTCTGGGAGCATTCGCTCCCGAAGGTTCGAACCTTTTCAAACTTATCGGAAAACAGGGAGACACGCTCTCAATTGATAACCATCAATCAAATAGATTGGAGGCATATCTACAAACCTCAGAGTCGCCAGGCTTATTGCATACGTACAAACTACATGACTCAACGTTCACCTACTTCGCTGACAAGGGCGGAAGACCCTTCAAATTTCGTTTTACAATCCTTGAGCGAAACGCCTCTTACATTGATCACCCTGATGAAGTCTGATCAGTAAAAACTTTGTAGCCGATCCAGTACTGATCGGCTACAGGGAACTACATCAGAACCCCCATTCTCTTCCCACCACCACTCATGTCTTTAGCAGTAGCACCGATCAAAAAAAGCTCGGCCTCTGCAATCGATCTCAAACCTTTCAACCCGTTCGCGCCTGTACGGCGACAAATCGCCACTGGTCAGACCGGTCATGCCAAATCTTCAATTTTCACTTGCGATCCGTAAAAAACAGCGCCTAGACTGCACCCGCACTGGACATACCGGTAAGACCACAATAATTAAGTCCTGAATCTGATGCGCCCCGCGCACGGCAGCCAGGACACCGACCAGGACTCCTCTCATGCTCAGATGGTGCTCGCGTTCAATCTTCCTCCAAGTGGTTCTCGGCCTGATGCTCGGCATCGTCTGCGGGCTGACCCTTCCTGAATACTCTGCCCAGCTCAAACCGCTCGGCGACGGTTTCATCAAACTGATCAAGATGCTCATCGGCCTGATCGTGTTCTGCGTGGTGGTCAGTGGCATCAGCGGCGCCGGCGACCTGAAGAAGGTCGGGCGCATCGGCCTCAAGTCGGTAATCTACTTCGAAGTGCTGACCACTATCGCGCTGGTGATCGGTCTGGTGTTCGCGTTCAGCACCGGGATCGGCGGCGGCGCGAACATTCATCTGGAGCAACTGTCCGCCGCCGATATGGGCGACATCGCCGAGCGCGGACAGCACATGCACACCACCACCCAGTTCCTGATGGACCTGATCCCGACCTCGGTACTGGGTGCCTTCGCCGACAACAACATCCTGCAAGTGCTGCTGTTTTCGGTACTGTTCGGCAGCGCATTGAATCTGGTGGGCGAAGCCGCTTCCGGGATTTCGCGGCTGATCAACGAACTGAGCCATGTGATCTTCCGGATCATGGGCATGATCGTGCGTCTGGCACCGATCGGCGTGTTCGGCGCCATCGCCTTCACCACCAGCAAATATGGCCTCGATTCCCTGCAACATCTGGGTAGCCTGGTCGGTTTGTTCTATCTGACCTGCATCGCCTTCGTCGCGCTGATTCTCGGCCTGGTGATGCGCCTCTCCGGCCTGCGCATGTGGCCGTTGCTCAAGTACCTGCGCGAAGAACTGCTGATCGTCATGGGCACCGCGTCGTCCGACGCCGTGCTGCCGCAGATCATGCGCAAGCTGGAACATCTGGGTATCGGCAGCTCGACGGTCGGGCTGGTGATTCCCACCGGTTACTCGTTCAACCTCGATGGTTTTTCGATCTACCTGACCCTGGCCATCGTGTTCATCGCCAACGCCACCGGCACGCCGCTGGCCATGACCGATCTGCTGACGATTCTGCTGGTGTCGCTGATCACCTCCAAAGGCGCCCACGGCATTCCGGGCTCGGCGCTGGTGATTCTCGCAGCGACGCTGACGGCCATCCCGGCGATTCCGGTGGTCGGTCTGGTGCTGGTGCTGGCGGTAGACTGGTTCATGGGCATCGGCCGGGCGCTGACCAACCTGATCGGCAACTGCGTCGCCACCGTGGCCATCGCACGCTGGGAAAAAGACATCGATGTGCAACGGGCAAACAAGGTGCTCAGCGGTCAGCAGGGCTATACCTTTCAGCCAAGAAAAACGGTCGCTCAAGCGGCGGCCAAAGAATTCTGAATGACCGCCGTGCCTGCGCAGATGCAGGCACGGCGCATGGAGCGAATACGTGATTACTACATCAACCGTCGTCAACTCAGTGGTGGAAAAACTCCGGGCCGCCCTCGCCCGTGGCCAGTGGCGCTCCGGCGAAATGTTGCCGGGCCAGCGTGAACTGGCCGAGCAACTGGGCATCAGCCGTCCGAGCCTGCGCGAAGCGGTGATCGTGCTGGAAACCCTCGGCCTGGTGCGCTCGATGCCGGGAAAAGGCGTGGTGGTGCTCGACGCTCAGGCCAGTGACAGCCAAAGCCACGACAGCGCTGTGGCCGGTGCCAGCCTCGAAGACGTGCTGCAACTGCGCTACACCCTCGAACCGTTCATCGTCGGTCTGGTGGCGCAGTCGATCAGCAGCAAGGAAGTCGGGCAACTGCGTCTGACCCTGATGGACATGCGCGAAGCCCTAGAAGCCGGCGACAGCGAGGCCGGCGTCAGCGCCTACATCGCCTTCCACGAAGAGCTGTTCACCCTGACCTCCAACCCGATTTTCCAGAGCGTGGTGCAACAGACCAGCAACGCCCTTCGGCAAAGCGCCGAGGTACTGCGCAACTCGCCTGAACATCTGGCCGAACGCCTTGAGGAAAACGAAGCCGTGGTACGCGCGATCCGCAGCAAGAACAGCGCTCAGGCCAGCGCCGAAATGCGCCGGCATATCCTGCGTGAAGGCCAGCGAATGGGAGTCGAGCTGAATATTCCGGATGACCACTTGAACCACTGAAACACTTCACACTGGAGACCGGCCATGAACAGCCTTGCCACGCCGTCACATCCTCGCCAGTCCCCGGCGGCCCGGTCCTTCTCCCGGCTGCAAGTGCCGATGGATGACCTGTATCCGCGATTGTTCGATGCGATCCTTGAACAGCGCCTCGATACCGCCAGCCGTTTCACCGAAGAAAGTCTCAAGCAGATGTTCGGTGTCAGTCGTGCAGACGTGCGTCGGGCGCTGACCCGGTTGTCCCACGAACAAATCATTGTGCTGCGGGCCAACCATCGGCCAAGGGTGGCTGCGCCGGACGCCGAGCAGACCCGTCAGGCCTTGCACGCCCGGCGTCTGGCCGAGAACACGCTGGTGCGACTGGCTTGTCAGCATGCACAGGCTGAAGAGCTGAAGCGCCTGAGAGCGCTGATCGAACGCGAGCGCCAGGCTGTGGATAACGACCGACGCGGTGCGGCAATTCGTTTGTCCGGGGAGTTTCATTTGCAGTTGGCGAAAATGGCGGGGAATGCACCGTTGGCGCATTTTCTCGGCACATTGGTGCCGTTGACCTCACTGGCGATTGCGCGATGCACTGAAGCCACGCACAGTTGTTGCGGCTGGCAGGATCACGCCCGGATCGTCGAGGCGATCGAGCGTGATGACACCGCCGAGGCTGTGTCGCTGATGAACCGTCATCTGGATTATCTGGAGCAGACGATTCTCAGCGGCTCCATACACTGAAACAGCGGCGGACTCAGTTCGCCGCCACTCTGGCAAACCCCGCCCGGATCTTCTCTTCCGGCAATTCATCGGCGATGAACACGATCACGCTTTCCCGCGCCTCGCCTTCGGCCCACTCCGTATCCCAGTCGAAGCCGTAGAGTTTCAGCACGCCCTGAAACACCAGCCGCCGATCCTCACCCGCAATGTTCAACACGCCTTTGTAGCGCAGCAATTGCTTGCCGTGTTCTTCCAGCAGCTCATTCATGAATTCGCTGAGCCGGTCGATATCCAACGGCTGGTCGGTGCGCAGCACCAGACTGGAAATCCGGTCGATGGAAGGCGCCTTGCTGACCGGTCGCAGACTCACCCCGCCACCGAGATCGGCATTCAGGTTGAAACCGCGTACATCGAGCAATTCAGCCAGCTCGATGTTGCCGTGTTCCACCACGCGAATCGGTGCCCGGCGGTTGATGCGGGTCAGGCGTTCGCTGAGCGCCGTGAACGCAGCTTCGTCCACCAGATCGGTCTTGCTCACCAGCAAGCGGTCGGCAAAACCGATCTGCGCCTGGGCGATGGTCTGGGTCAGGTGCAACTCGGCATGAGCCGCGTCGACCAGGGTGATGATGCCGTCGAGCAGGTAACGCTCGCGCAATTCTTCGTCGATGAAAAACGTCTGCGCCACCGGGGCCGGATCAGCCAGACCGGTGCATTCGATGACCAGCCGATCAAACGCGATTTCACCGCTGTCCAGGCGCTCCAGCAGCAGATACAGGGCTTTGGTCAGATCGGTGTGAATGGTGCAGCAGACGCAGCCGTTGGCCAGGGTCATGACTTGCACCGGCTCGTCGCCCAGCAGTTGGGTGTCGATGCCGGCGTCGCTGAACTCGTTCTCGATTACGGCGATTTTCAGGCCATGCTCGGCTTTCAATAGATGGCGCAACAAAGTGGTCTTGCCGGCGCCGAGAAAGCCGCTGAGCACCGTGACCGGTATTGGAGAAGACAACTTCGATCCCCTTTACAAAATGGATGAACAACACAAAACAAATGTGGGAGCGAGCCTGCTCGCGAAAGGGCGTGTCAATCGACAATATTGCTCGATGACACACCGCTTTCGCGGGCAAGCCCGCTCCCACAGAGGGATTGCATCAACCCCGGGCTGTCAGATCAACAGCACTTCGGCCCACCCTTGCCACCGTAACGGGCTTCCTGACGTTCGCGAAAGAACATCTCGTAGCTCATCACCGGCTTGTCCGGGTGTTTGGTTTGCATATGCTCGACGTAGGTGTCGTAGTCGGGCATGCCGACCATCAGGCGCGCGGCCTGACCGAGGTATTTACCGAGGCGACTCAGGTCATTGAACATGGTGCAATCCTCTGATTACGCGTCCGGCAGAGCCTGGAACGGCGATTCTTTATCCGTACGCTCTTTTTTGCCCCAAGCGGCGATGCCGACCTTGAGCGCATAGAACAGGATGCTGAACACCACGAACAGGAACAGCGCGGTCAGCGTTGCGTTGGTGTAGGCGTTGAAGATCACATGCTGCATCTGCTCGACGCTCTTGGCCGGCGCCACCACCTGGCCCGCAGCCAGCGCATCGCTGTACTTTTTGGCCAGCGACAGGAAGCCGACGGCCGGGTTGGCATCGAACAGCTTGATGAAGCCTGCGGTCGTGGTGCAGATCAGCAGCCAGGCCGCCGGCAGCAGAGTGACCCAGATATAGCGCTGACGCTTCATCTTGATCAGGACCACGGTACCGAGCATCAGCGCGATACCGGCCAGCATCTGGTTGGAGATACCGAACAACGGCCACAAGGTGTTGATGCCGCCCAGCGGATCGATCACGCCCTGATACAGCAACCAGCCCCACATCGCCACACAACCGGCGGTGGCTATCAGGTTGGCGGCCCAGGATTCGGTACGCTTGAGTGCCGGCACGAAGGAACCGAGCAGGTCCTGCAGCATGAAGCGTCCGGCACGGGTGCCGGCGTCCACCGCGGTCAGGATGAACAGCGCTTCGAACAGGATCGCGAAGTGGTACCAGAACGCCATGGTGTTTTCACCCGGCAGGACACTGTGCAGGATCTGCGCGATACCGACCGCCAGGGTCGGTGCACCGCCGGCACGGGCCAGGATGGTGGTTTCGCCGATGTCATGGGCCACGGCCTGCAGGGCATCCGGGGTAATCGCAAAGCCCCAGTTGCTGACCGCGGTCGCTACCGCCACCACATCACCACCCACCACGGCAGCCGGGCTGTTCATGGCGAAGTACACGCCCGGCTCGATCACCGAGGCGGCCACCATGGCCATGATGGCCACGAACGATTCCATCAGCATGCCGCCGTAACCGATGTAGCGGGCGTTGGTTTCGTTATCCAGCAGTTTCGGCGTGGTGCCGGACGAGATCAGCGCGTGGAAGCCCGATACCGCACCGCAGGCGATGGTGATGAACAGGAACGGGAACAGACCGCCCTTCCATACCGGGCCGGTGCCATCGACGAACTGGGTCAGCGCCGGCATTTTCAGCTCCGGCATGGTGATCAGGATGCCGATCGCCAGAGCGATGATGGTGCCGATCTTGAGGAATGTGGACAGATAGTCACGTGGCGCGAGGATCAGCCAGACCGGTAGTACCGCCGCGACAAAACCGTAACCGATCAGCATCCAGGTGATTTGCACGCCGGTGAAGCTGAAGGCCTTGGCCCACACCGGATCGGCTGCAATCTGCCCGCCGAGCCAGATCGAACCGAGCAGCAGCACCACGCCGATCACCGAGATCTCGCCGATGCGGCCCGGACGGATGTAGCGCATGTAGATGCCCATGAACATCGCGATCGGGATGGTCGCCATGACGGTGAAGATGCCCCATGGGCTCTCGGCCAGGGCCTTGACGACGATCAGCGCCAGCACCGCGAGGATGATGATCATGATCAGGAAGCAGCCGAACAGCGCGATGGTGCCGGGGATGCGGCCCATTTCCTCACGCACCATGTCGCCCAGGGAACGGCCGTTGCGACGGGTGGACATGAACAGAACCATGAAGTCCTGCACCGCACCCGCCAGCACCACGCCGGCGATCAGCCATAATGTGCCGGGCAGATAGCCCATCTGCGCCGCCAGTACCGGGCCGACCAGCGGCCCCGCGCCGGCGATGGCCGCGAAGTGATGTCCGAAGAGAATGTGTCTGTTGGTCGGAACGTAATCCAGACCGTCGTTGTTGAGCACGGCGGGGGTGGCCCGGCGCGGGTCGAGTTGCATCACATTGTTTGCGATGAACAGGCTGTAGTAACGGTACGCAACCAGATAGATGGCCACGGCGGCGACCACGATCCACAAGGCATTGATCGCCTCGCCTCGGCGCAATGCCACTACGCCCAGGGCGCACGCTCCTACGATTGCCAGCACTAGCCAGGGTAAGTGGCGCAGCAGGCTATTATTATTTTTCATTTTATTATTCCAGCCAGGGTGGACAAGAAAGACAGCCACCCCGAGTTTAGCGCTACTGGCAGCAAAGACCATACCCCGACATTGGTCTGACGCCCCGCCCGACTGGCAGCGTCCGGCATGGCGGGTCTATAGTCAGCGTACCGTCAAGAGGATCGCGCCATGAGCGAGCACCCGTCCGAGCGTCGCCGCTTCAAACGTATCGCGTTCGATGCCAGAACCGAATTGAGCCAGGGCGAGTACATCTGGCCGGTGAAGTTGATCGACCTGTCGCTCAAGGGACTGCTGATCGAACGGCCGGAACCGTGGCTGGGGGATGAAACGCAGGACTTCAACGTCAATATTCGTTTGAGCAAGGACATCGACATTCAGATGGATGTGCAACTGGCGCACGACGATCATGGCCAGTTGGGCTTCCAGTGTCGGCACATCAGCCTGGAGTCGATCCAGCGTCTGCGCCGTCTGATCGAGCTCAACCTCGGGGACGAGGCCGAGCTGGAACGAGAGCTTGGGGCATTGATGGAACTCTGATCACTCGAAGAGTGAGTCCAGCGCCTGCTCCAGGCGCGTCACCGCAATGATCTGCAGCCCTGCCGGCGCTTCCTTCGGCGCATTGCCCTTGGGCACGATCGCACGCTTGAAACCGTGCTTGGCGGCTTCCTTCAAACGCTCCTGACCGCTCGGTACCGGGCGTACCTCGCCCGACAGGCCGACTTCACCGAACACCAGCAAATCATGAGGCAGCGGGCGGTTGCGCAGGCTCGACATGACAGCGGCCATCAATGCCAGGTCGGATGCCGTTTCCAGCACCTTCACCCCACCCACCACATTGAGGAACACATCCTGATCGTGGGTGGGAATGCCGCCATGGCGATGCAGTACCGCCAGCAACATCGCCAGACGGTTCTGATCCAGTCCGAGGGTGACCCGACGCGGATTCGCCAGATGGCTGTCATCCACCAAGGCCTGGACTTCCACCAGCATCGGCCGGGTCCCTTCCCACGTCGCCATCACCACACTGCCCGGGACTTCCTCCTGAGCGCGAGAGAGAAAAATTGCCGACGGGTTGGAGACTTCCTTCAGCCCCTTGTCGGTCATGCCAAACACGCCCAGTTCGTTGACGGCGCCAAAACGGTTCTTCACCGCTCGCAGCAGGCGCAAGCGACCATCGGGTTCGCCTTCGAAATAAAGAACGGTATCGACCATGTGTTCCAGCACACGAGGGCCGGCCAGCGCGCCTTCCTTGGTCACGTGGCCGACCAGGAAAATCGCCGTGCCGCTCTGCTTGGCGTAGCGCACCAGCAACGACGCACTTTCGCGCACCTGGGACACACCGCCCGGCGCCGATTGCAGTTGCTCGGTGAAGATCGTCTGGATGGAATCGATCACCATCACCTTGGGTTTTTCCTGGCGGGCGGTGGCGATGATGGTTTCGATGCAGGTTTCGGTCATGACCCGCAGTTGATCCTGCGGCAACCCCAGACGACGTGCGCGCATGGCGACTTGTTGCTGGGATTCCTCACCGGTGACGTACAACGCGGGCATGCCTTTGGCGAGATTGCACAGGGTCTGCAACAAAATCGTCGACTTGCCGATACCCGGATCGCCGCCGATCAGCACCACCGAGCCATCCACCAGTCCTCCGCCGAGCACTCGGTCCAGTTCGCCGGAGGCTGTGGAAAAACGCGGAATCTCTTCAATGCTGACTTCGGCCAGGGTCTTGATCTGCGCCTGCTGACCGGCCCAGCCGGTGCGCCCGCTCGGCGCCGCGGCAGCGCCGCTCTCGATCATGGTTTCGGTCAGGGTGTTCCAGGCGCCGCATTCGCTGCATTGCCCGGCCCACTTGGGAAAGGTTGCGCCGCACTCGGTGCAGCCGTACATGCGCTTGGCCTTGGCCATCTGAACCCCCGGCAAAAACCGCGATGATAACGCAGCCTTCATCAATCGGCGCCGGGGGATTGAATGGATGGGCGTCAGTCGACCAGTGCAGCCGCCAGAGCCTTGACCCGATCCAGATCACCCCTGGCGACCTTGGTCACCCCGGCGCCGTACTCCGGATCCGCCTTATAGAGGAAGGACAGCATGATGTGCTTGCTCTCGTCATCGGCGCTCGCCAGGGACCCGCCAAAGCTCTCGATCAGATCCTGACGCTCCTTCTTGCTGAACGAGCGATACAGATCGCCGGCCTGCCTGAAGTTCTGCTCGCGCTGAATCTTCGCTTGTTGCGTGCTGCCCTGCAGAGGCGTCTGGCTATAGCGTGCACCTTGCGTCTCTTCACGGGGCTGCAGACGGCTAGGTTGATAGTTGACACCCGAATGACTCGCCCCGGTATTCATCGCGCCATCCTGATTGCCATTGTTTATCGCCACTTTTGCAGCGTTGACGGGCAATTGCAGGGCATTGGCACCCAGGCGATACATTTGGGTGTCGGCATAAGCGAATATACGACCTTGCAACAAACGATCTTCAGATGGCTCGATTCCCGGTACAACATTCGAAGGTGCCATGGCCACTTGTTCAGTTTCCTGGAACACATTCGCGGGATTTCGGTTCAACACCATTTGTCCAACTTTTCGCTCCGGAATACCTGGCCAGATCTTGGTTGCATCCAGTGGATCGAAATCAAACTTGGACAAATCTTGTGGTTTCAGTACTTGAATGTACAAGTCCCACTTTGGAAAGTTTCCTTTGTTTATATGACTCACCAGATCATGCGTCATATGACTGTAGTCTTGACCCTGAACTTTTACGACTTGCTGCGGATCGAGATTCTTGATCCCTTGCAAACTTTTCCAGTGAAACTTCACATAATGCACATCGCCTTTTTCATTGACCAACTTATAGGCATGCACACTATTGCCATCCATCTCCCGGTAACTGGCTGGCGTCCCGGAGTTGGAATACAGCTCGGTCAACGTACGGGTGGCTTCCGGAACGTGAGAGAAGAAGTCAAAACGGCGGGAATCATCATCCAGGTTGGTACGTGGATCAGGTTTGAAAGCATGCACCATGTCCGGGAACTTGATCGCGTCGCGGATAAAGAACGTCGGGAAGTTGTTGCCTACCAGGTCCCAGTTACCGTCGGCGGTGTAAAACTTGGTGGCGAAGCCCCGTGGATCACGCAGCGTTTCCGGAGAGTGGTTGCCGTGTACCACGGAGGAGAAGCGCACGAACACCGGCGTGACCTGGCCTGCGGCGAAGACCTTGGCCTTGCTCAGATCGCTCAGGTCATCGGTCACGGTGAATGTACCGTGAGCACCGGTGCCACGGGCGTGGACGACGCGTTCGGGGATGCGCTCGCGGTCGAAGCGCTGCAGCTTCTGAATCAGCTGCACGTCTTGCAGCAGTACCGGGCCGTTGGGCCCGGCGGTCTGCGAGTTCTGGTTGTCACCGACCGCTGCTCCGTTATCCCGGGTCAGGGGGGCAGCACTCACGGAAAGAGTCAGCAGGCTGACGGCTAATACGCCGACGCTGCGGCGACCAGGCATGGAGTTCATTTCAGAGTCCTCTGTTGTTTGAGGCGCATCCAGGTGCGCCAACCAGAGGCTAGAGAGTCACGACAGCGAAGATAAATAGAAAATCCACACCTCTGCGATTGAGAAAAATAGCTTTTCGATCAGAGGCTTACGGAGTAATTCGCGCGCGACTAGTGGCACTTTGCAAACTAATCGCGAATTGATGTGTCGATAAAAGCGGGCATTGTAAGAAGGTGTTTCGCGCAGGACGCGTTTTGCTGATTTACACTGCGTACACCAAACTCATCTGTAACAAGGAAATAACTATGGGCGTGCTCAGCGAGTTCAAGGCCTTCGCGGTCAAAGGCAATGTGGTCGACATGGCCGTCGGTATCATCATCGGTGCAGCCTTCGGCAAAATCGTTTCGTCGTTTGTCGGTGACGTCATCATGCCGCCAATCGGCCTGCTGATCGGCGGGGTGGACTTCAGTGATCTGGCAATCACCCTCAAGGCGGCCGAAGGCACGACCCCTGCGGTGGTGCTGGCCTACGGCAAATTCATCCAGAGCGTCCTGGACTTCGTGATCGTTGCCTTTGCGATCTTCATGGGCGTGAAAGCGATCAACCGCCTGAAGCGCGAAGAGGCCGTGGCTCCGACTCTGCCACCGGTTCCGACCAAGGAAGAAGAGTTGCTGGGTGAGATCCGCGACTTGCTCAAGGCCCAGAACAATCGGCCCTGAAATCCATGAACGGCGCCTGAGGGCGCCGTTTTTTCACCAGTAGTTTTCCACCGCCACTTGTCCTGGCCGCCGCGTCAGGCTGAGGCTCATGCCCCGCTGCTTGAGCAGGGCCCGCGTGTCGTCGATCATCTGCGGATTGCCACACAGCATGACCCGCGAGTGAAGCGGATCAAGATTGACCCCGGCCGCGCCCTCAAGCTCGCCGTTTTCAATAAGGGTGGTAATGCGCCCGTTCAGCGCCCCGACGTGTGGCTCGCGCGTCACGACCGGGATGAACTGGAACTTGTGCGCGTATTCGGCCAGATAATCCCGCTGTATCAGTTCGGCGATCAATTGTTGATAAGCCAGCTCCCTCGCCTCCCGCACGCTGTAGACGAGGATGATTCGGTCGAATCGCTCCCAGACCTCGAAGTCCTGCAGGATCGATAGAAACGGTGCCACGCCGGTGCCTGTGGATAACAGCCAGAGGTCCCGGCCATCGACGAAACGGTCCAGCGTCAGATAGCCAAAGGCCTGACGATCGACCAACAATGTATCGCCCGCCCTGAGCCGGCTCAGTTCACTGGTGAATTCACCGCCCGGCACCACGATGGAAAAGAACTCGAGGAATTCGTCGAACGGCGAAGACACCATGGAATAGGCTCGCCATACCGTACTGCCGTCATCCCTGGTCACCCCGAGCCTTGCAAACTGCCCGGCGCGAAAGCGAAAGCCGGCATCGCGGGTGGTTCGCAAGGTGAACAGACTCGGCGTCAACGAGTGCACATCAAGCAGGGTCTGGCG
Source organism: Pseudomonas sp. KCJK9016 (assembly GCF_046231795.1). Lineage (NCBI taxonomy): Bacteria > Pseudomonadati > Pseudomonadota > Gammaproteobacteria > Pseudomonadales > Pseudomonadaceae > Pseudomonas > Pseudomonas sp. KCJK9016. The sequence goes on from NZ_JBJJMM010000004.1 coordinate 113,497, forward strand.
ACTGAATTTTTCTGCGCTGGCGGTCATCGGTTACTCCCTGGGCAATAGCCATAGTGTCACGCACTGACGCTCAATAAAAAACCTACGATTTGTAGTGGATTGAACCAGGTTTCTTGATGGGAAAGTTATGCAATTAAGTACTAGCAAAATGACACATCACAAACATCAAATGATGGAGTCAATCCAATAGTCCAATGTCGCTAATCACAAACGATTAACTACCTCCTACCTTAAGAGCAAAAAATTCCAAACACCGGTATAGGAAATATCCTACACTCCTTTTCCGTGCATTTCACTTGGATCCAATATTGCACCCCCAGCGAAAATTCTCGGAGAGAATTCAAATGGAAATTTGGAAGGAGTCACAGATAAAGCAGCTGACTTTCGCCACGAAAGTCGACACCGCTTATCCGATTCTACTTACATTTGCCAAAAACATAGGCTTCCAGTTTTGCGGATTTTCAATCAGTTCGCCTGACCGCAACTCACTGCCAAAGCCCTTGCGTATCAACAACTATCCGCTGGCTTGGAATAAACAATATGAAGAGGAACATCACTGGGAGTACGACCCGGTAGTAGCACACTGCAACCACTCAATGCTACCGATTATCTGGAGCGAATCATTATTCTCAAATACACCACAATTGTGGGAGTCATTAGTAGAACAGGGATTGGAACACGGCTGGTCGCAGTCCTTTCATCACGAGGACAGCGGTCTGTGCAGCATTCTCAGTCTGGCCCGCCCCCACTGCCCCATCAGTTCGATCGAGCTGTACGAGCATTTTGGCTACATGTTCTATGTCACCAGCCATCTGAGTGAACTCTTCGCCCGCACGCTTCCTTCACGCCCCGAGAAGGTTCGACCGCCTCGCCTCTCCACACGGGAGATCGAAGTACTCAAGCTCTGTGCTTCCGGAAAGACCGCCTATGAAACCGCCAGAATCCTCAGCCTGAGCGAACGCACGGTGAACTATCACGTGCAGAACGTGATTGTGAAAATGAACGTCTGCAACAAGATCTCTGCGGTCATCGCCGCCGCCAAGGCCGGGATCATCTAGTCGCCCCCCCTAAAACAAACCACTACTGCCTTCGAAAAAAAAGTACCATTTGCGACCTTCCTGAGTGATGACGCGAAACCTCGCGCCGCTGTCCACTCGGACGGTTCCGCCGCACGCTACCCTGGGCCGCGGGACACCCGTCGATTACCCAGAGTCCCTGCATCATGCCTTTGCTCGATACGCCCTTCGCCCAACTCGATCTGATCCGCCAGCCCGAACAGCAGAACGAACCGCTGCAAGCCTTCGATGCGGCTGACGAATACCTGCTCAACCATCTGGCGGAACAGAATCTGCCGGTCGAGACACGGGTTCTGGTGCTCAACGACAGCTTCGGCGCGCTGGCCATCAGCCTTTTGGGCAAAGTGCAGGTCAGCACCAGCGGAGATTCCTTTCTGGCGTTTCAAGGCCTGGAAAAAAACTTGCTGCGCAACGGCCACACATTCGATGCACTGCGCGGCACGCCGGCCAGCGAACCGGTGGTCGGGCCGTTCGACCGGGTGCTGATCCGTGTTCCGAAAACCCTGGCGCTGCTGGAAGAACAACTGATTCGTCTGCAAGGGCAATTGGCACCTGGCGCACAAGTGGTGGCCGCCGCCATGATCAAACACCTGCCCCGCGCTGCCGGTGATCTGCTGGAGCGTTACATCGGACCGGTTCAGGCGTCACTGGCGGTGAAAAAGGCCCGATTGCTGATTTCCACTCCCGAAGCCAAGACTCCCGCGCTTTCGCCCTACCCCAGCCGTTATCGCCTCGAACAACCGGCCATCGAACTGCTCAATCACGCCAACGTGTTCTGCCGTGAAGGGCTGGACATCGGCACCCGTGCCTTCCTCCCGCACTTGCCAACAAGCCTCGGCGCGGCGCGAGTCGCCGACCTCGGTTGCGGCAACGGCGTGCTGGCCATCGCCAGTGCCCTGCAAAACCCCGATGCGCATTACACGCTGGTGGACGAATCGTTCATGGCGGTGCAATCAGCCGCGGAGAACTGGCGCGCAGCATTGGGCGAACGGCAAGTCATCGTGCGCGCCGGCGACGGCCTGGCCGGACAGGAAACGCAATCCCTGGACGTCGTGCTGTGCAACCCGCCGTTTCATCAACAACAAGTGGTCGGTGACTTCCTCGCCTGGCGCATGTTCCAGCAAGCCCGCGAAGCGCTGGTGGTGGGCGGTGCGCTGTACATCGTCGGCAACCGTCACCTGGGTTATCACAGCAAACTGGCGCGCCTGTTCCGGGGTGTCGAGCAGGTCGCGGCCACACCGAAATTTGTCATCCTCAAGGCGCGCAAATAATCCGGACAAAAAAAACCCTCCGCTCGGAGGGTCAGAAATCCGTGCCGCATGGCGACGGGATGGGAAGTTTCAGTGCGTGGTCAGGCCTGCGGCGTTCATGAACAGGCGCATCAGGCTGGCGACAATGAACAGCGCGCCGACACTGCCGACCCAGATCATCGCCAGCCAGCCGAGCCGCTGCCACAGCGGCTTTTTTTCGGCCTCTTCAATGTCATGCAGGGAATGTTTGCCGGTCATGATTTCATCCTCCGGTTGAGGGAGATGGCGCCGCAGCTGGCGCCATCGTGATCGTCCCTAGTGATAGCCGTCCTCGTGGGTGACCTTGCCGCGGAACACGTAGTAGCTCCAGAAGGTGTACCCCAGGATGAACGGAATGATGAACAGCGTGCCGACCAGCATGAAACCCTGGCTCTGCGGCGGTGCGGCGGCGTCCCAGATCGAGATCGACGGCGGCACGATATTCGGCCACAGGCTGATGCCCAGACCGCTGTAACCGAGGAAGATCAGCACCAGGGTCAGCAGGAACGGCATGTAATTGGCATTGCGTGCCACCGCGCGAATGAGACCGTACATCGTCACCAGCACCAGAATCGGTACCGGCATGAACCAGAACAGATTCGGCATGCTGAACCAGCGCGTCGCGATTTCCGGATGAGCCAGCGGAGTCCACAGACTGACGACACCGATCACTGCCAACAGAACGAAGGCCAGAGGACGCGCCAGATCATGCATCTGTTTCTGCAGTTTGCCTTCGGTCTTCATGATCAGCCAGGTGCAGCCGAGCAAGGCGTATGCCACCACCAGCGCGGCGCCGCAGAACATCGTGAACGGTGTCAGCCAGTCCAGTGAACCGCCGGCGTATTGTCGGTTGACCACAGGCAAGCCATCGATGAAAGCGCCAAGCGCTACACCCTGGAAGAACGTTGCTGCCACCGAGCCACCGATGAACGCCTTGTCCCACAGGTGACGCTTGGCGTCCTTGGCCTTGAAGCGAAACTCGAACGCCACGCCGCGGAAAATCAGCCCGATCAGCATGAAGATCAGCGGCAGGTACAACGCCGACAGCACCACCGAATAGGCCAGCGGGAAGGCGCCGAACAATGCCGCACCGCCCAGTACCAGCCAGGTTTCGTTGCCGTCCCATACCGGAGCGACGGTGTTCATCATGACGTCGCGATCGGTCTTGCCGGGGATGAACGGGAAGAGAATCCCGATCCCCAGGTCGAAGCCGTCCATGACCACGTACATCATGATGCCGAAGATGATGATCACGGCCCAGATCAGCGGAAGATCAATACCCATGGTTCAAATCTCCTTGGTCAGGGTGCGGTCGTGTTCGGCGCCTTCGTCATCGGCAGCAGACAATGGACGGGCCGGTGTACGTTTCTGGCCGGGACCACCGTCGTTGGTTTCCTTGCCTTCGTCGGTCTTCGGCCCTTTGCGCACCAGACGCATCATGTAGCCCAGCCCCGCACCGAACAGCGCGAAATACACCACCACGAACATGATCAGCGTGATGCTCATCTGCATGAAACTGTGGTTGGAAGACGCATCCGCCGTACGCATCAGCCCGTAGACCACCCAGGGCTGACGGCCGATTTCCGTGGTGAACCAGCCGGCCAGGATCGCGATCAGCCCGGACGGCCCCATCCACAACGCCAGATACAGGAACGGTCGCGAGGTGTAGAGCGTGTCGCGCTTGCGCAGCCACAGGCTCCAGAGTCCGGTGAAGATCATCAGCAAACCGAGGCCGACCATGATCCGGAACGACCAGAACACAATGGTCGAATTGGGCCGGTCCTCAGGTGGAAACTCCTTGAGCGCCGGCACCTGTTTGTCCAGCGAGTGAGTCAGGATCAGGCTGCCGAGATACGGGATCTCCACGGCATATCTGGTTTTCTCTTCTTTCATGTCCGGCCAGCCGAACAGGATCAGCGGCGTCGCTTCGTTACCAACGTTTTCCCAGTGACCTTCGATCGCAGCGATTTTCGCCGGTTGGTGTTTGAGGGTGTTGAGGCCGTGGAAGTCGCCGATCACTGCCTGGATCGGTGCAACGATCAACGCCATCCACATCGCCATCGACAGCATGGTGCGAATGGCCGGGTTGTCCTTGCCGCGCAGCAGGTGCCACGCTGCCGACGAGCCGACGAAGAACGCCGTTGCGACAAACGCGGCAGTCGCCATGTGCATCAGGCGATAAGGGAATGACGGGTTGAAGACAATGGCCAGCCAGTCGGTCGGGATCACCTGGCCGTTGACGATCTCGAAACCCTGCGGTGTCTGCATCCAGCTGTTGGACGCCAGAATCCAGAACGTCGAGATCAATGTACCGATGGCCACCATGACCGTGGAAAAGAAGTGCAGCTTGCGCCCGACCTTGTTCCAGCCGAACAGCATCACCCCGAGGAAACCGGCTTCGAGGAAGAACGCCGTGAGCACCTCATAGGTCAGCAAAGGCCCGGTGACTGAACCGGCAAAATCCGAGAAACGGCTCCAGTTGGTGCCGAACTGATAGGCCATGACCAGCCCCGAGACCACGCCCATGCCGAAGTTGACGGCAAAGATCTTCGACCAGAAATGGTAGAGATCGCGGTACGTGTCGTTGCCGGTTTTCAGCCACAGACCTTCCAGCACCGCAAGATAGCTCGCAAGACCGATGGTGATCGCCGGAAACAGGATGTGGAACGAGATGGTGAACGCAAACTGGATTCGGGCGAGATCGAGTGCCTCTAAACCGAACATAAGCTTTCCTCTGTCAGATAACGGTTCCAGGGCTGGCGACCTTGAACCACTGCCCCCACGGGTATGGAGTGCGGCGAACTCGGATTCGTTCTTCTTTTTACAGGCATCGCGACGCAGGGAGTCTGCCGACGGGTCACGGATCAGTTCCGCGAAGGGTCTTGATCTGGATCAATCAACGTAGAAAGAGTAGTCCCATTTCCGACGAGAAACCGCGTGGTCTATTGCCGCGTGACAAGTTGCCTCACAGTCCCGGCAACGCCCTGAAATACATCCTTGGCCGGTTCGATGTCCTGACGGTGGAAATTCGATGTCTGGCTAACTAAATTTTTCATCATGGCAACTCCCTGTTACAGACTGGTGATAATCTCGCGGTTCCCCTCGATCAAGACCGGCCCGCAGATGCCCAGCCAAGAGCCCTTGCTGTTACGTCACCATCGTCCTTTTCTCGCGTTCTGGCTGGCCCGGATCTTCACTGCCAGCGGTTTCCAGATGCTCACCGTGGCGATCGGCTGGAACCTCTATCAACTGACTGGCAACGTGCTCGACCTGGGCCTGGTCGGACTGGTGGAGTTCGCACCGCGGGTGCTGTTCATGCTGCACACTGGGCATGTCGCCGACCGCTACGATCGGCGCAAGGTCGCTGCGATCTGCCAGTCGCTACAGGCATTGATCGCGCTGTCTCTGGCCATTGGCAGCGCCACCGATCATGTCACCCGGGAAATGATTTTTATCCTGGCGTTCCTGCTCGGCGCCGCGCGCTCGTTCGAGATGCCGACCACTCAGGCATTGCTCCCAAGCATTGTGCCCGGCGCACTGTTCCCCCGAGCGGTCGCGGCGGCGCAGTCGGCGCAGCAATCGGCAACCATCGTCGCCCCGGCTCTTGGCGGTCTGCTTTATGCCTTCGGCAGCGTCTGGGTGTATGGCCCGACCGTGGTGCTGTACGTGATTGCCTGCACGCTGATGCTCAACCTGCCTGCCCGACAGACCCCGCTGAACAAGGGCAAGGCGACACTGGACTCGCTGCTGGCGGGGATTCGCTTCATCCGCAGTCGGCCGGACATTCTTGGTGCGATCTCACTGGATCTGTTCGCCGTACTGCTCGGCGGGGCTACCGCACTGTTGCCGGTGTTCGCCAAGGACATTCTGTTGACCGGACCGTGGGGGCTGGGGCTGCTGCGTTCGGCACCGGCGGTGGGCGCGTTGATGATGTCGCTGTTCCTGGCGCGCTTCGCCGTCGAGCGCAATGTAGGCCGGGTGATGTTCACCGCCGTCGGCGTATTCGGCGTCGCCACCATCGCCTTCGGCCTGTCGACGTCATTCTGGTTCTCATTGGCGGTGCTGGTGGTACTCGGCGCGGCGGACATGATCAGCATGGTGATCCGCGCCTCGTTCGTGCAACTGGAAACCCCGGACGAAATGCGCGGCCGGGTCAGCGCAGTGAACGGCCTGTTCATCGGTGCGTCGAACCAGTTGGGCGAGTTCGAATCCGGTCTCACCGCCCACTGGTTCGGCACCGTGCCGGCGGTGGTGATGGGCGGCATCGGCACGCTGGTGGTAACCGGGACCTGGATCAAACTGTTCCCGACCCTGGCCAGTCGCGACCGGATGCATGTGCCGGTGGACGAGGTGAAGGCCTGACGTCGCTCGCACAGACAGGATGTCAGGCACAAGCCCGCCGGCCTCTTTCGTTATTTGATGTAAAGCTGCGTCGACAATGTATTGCGCGGGGCGTTGATCGACGTGTTGCTGAACGTGAACGTGCCCTCCTGGCGACCTGCCAGATCGAAGGTATACAGAGAACCGACGGTTTTGCTGCCGGGCGTGCACTCGGTCAGGTTGCCGTTATCGAAGGCGCACACCGGGCTTCGCGTACCGTTCACTTCAAACCCGTCCAGTGCCGCCTGAGGCTGGCTCTGGCCATAGCCGATTTCCAGCACATAGACCTTGATGCCCGGGCCGCCGTGATCGCAACGGGTCTGCACCTGACCATCGGAAATGTCCTCGAGGCCGCAGGACGATGACTGCACCTTGATGACTTTCACTTCGCTCAGCGGCGGTGCCGAGGCGGCAAGTGCAGCGCTTGTCGTGCTCATCAGCAGTGCGATCAGCCCGCCGGCCTTCATCCAACCCTTGTTCATGCCATCCATCCCCGAAAAAACAGCGCGCAGTATGGCGCACTTGGTCGTGGTGCAAAACTTCGCCGACGATCGACGCCAACATCCGCCATATTCCTCACGCTGCTGGTATGATGCGCGGCTTTTTCCGGCCCACCACAATTTCCCAGACGCCTGGTACGGTCTGTGCTTTGCTGTTGAGGTCGATACATTCACGGCGCCACGCGCGCCACGGGGAGCAGACATGCTGGAAAGGCTGTTTCAACTCAAGGCACACAACACCAACGTGCGGACCGAGATTCTGGCGGGCGTCACGACCTTCCTGGCCATGGCCTACATTCTGTTCGTCAACCCGAGCATCCTCGGCGAGACCGGCATGGACAAGGGCGCGGTGTTCGTCGCCACGTGTCTGGCAGCCGCCATCGGCTCCACGGTCATGGGCCTGATCGCCAACTACCCGATCGCCCTCGCGCCGGGCATGGGTCTGAACGCCTTCTTCACCTACACCGTCGTGCTGCACATGGGCCACACCTGGCAAGTGGCGCTGGGTGCCGTGTTCATCTCGGCCGTGTGTTTCTTCCTGCTGTCGATCTTCCGCATCCGTGAGTGGATCATCAACAGCATCCCGCTGCCGCTGCGTTCGGCGATTGCCGCCGGTATCGGCCTGTTCCTGGCGCTGATCGCCCTGCACAACGCCGGTATCGTGGTCGGCAACCCGGCCACCATGGTCGGCCTCGGTGACCTGAAACAACCGGCACCGATTCTCGCCACCCTCGGCTTCGCGCTGATCGTCGCCCTTGAAGCCCTGAAAGTGCGCGGCGCGGTGCTGATCGGCATCCTCGCCGTGACCATCGTTTCGATCGTGATGGGCTTCACCCCGTTCGGCGGCGTGACCTCGATGCCACCTTCGCTGGCCCCGACCTTCCTGCAACTGGACATCAAGGGTGCACTGGACATCGGTCTGGTCAGCGTGATTTTCGCCTTCCTGTTCGTCGACCTGTTCGACAATTCCGGCACCCTGATCGGCGTCGCCAAGCGCGCCGGCCTGATGGGCAAGGATGGTCACATGCCGAAGATGGGCCGTGCGCTGATCGCCGACAGTACCGCTGCGATGGCCGGCTCGCTGCTGGGCACCTCGACCACCACCAGCTACATCGAATCCGCCGCCGGCGTAAGCGCCGGGGGCCGTACCGGCCTGACCGCCATCGTCGTCGCGATCCTGTTCCTGCTGGCGCTGTTCTTCTCGCCGCTGGCCGCCAGCGTACCGGCCTTCGCCACCGCGCCGGCGCTGCTGTTCGTCGCCGTGCTGATGACGTCGGGCCTGGCGGAAATAGACTGGGAAGACATCACCGTTGCCGCGCCGGTCGTGGTCACCGCCCTGGCGATGCCTTTCACCTATTCCATCGCCAACGGCATCGCCTTCGGTTTCATCGCCTGGACTGCAATCAAACTGCTGTCCGGCCGTGCCCGTGAGCTGAACCCGGCGCTGGTGATCCTGTCGATTCTGTTCGTGATCAAGCTGGGTTGGTTCAACGCATGACTTTTGATTCCCAGGCCTACGCCGCACAACTTGAAGACAAGGTCACGCGTCTGCGTGACCTGCTGGCCCCGTTCGATGCACCGGAACCAACGGTGTTCGATTCGCCGCTGCAGAACTTCCGCCTGCGCGCCGAATTCCGCCTGTGGCGCGAGGCCGGTGAACGGCATTACGCGATGTTCTCCCAGGACGACAAGCGCACGCCGATCCTGATCGAGGAGTTCCCGATCGCCAGCCTGCGCATCAACCAGTTGATGCCGCAATTGAAGGCGGCATGGCAGGCCAGTGCGGCGCTGAGCCACAAGCTGTTCCAGGTGGAGTTTCTGACCACCCTGGCCGGCGACGCGATGATCACCCTGTGCTATCACCGTCCGCTGGACGAGCACTGGCACGCGGCGGCCACCCAACTGGCGGCGGACCTGGGCGTCAGCATCATCGGTCGTTCCAAGGGCAAGCGCGAAGTGCTCGGCCTCGACTACGTGGTCGAGAAACTCGACGTCGGCGGTCGCACCTTCAGTTATCGCCAGCCGGAAGGTGCGTTCACCCAGCCCAACGGCACCGTGAACCAGAAGATGCTCAACTGGGCATACGAAGCCTTGGGCGATCGCAGCGACGATCTGCTGGAGCTGTACTGCGGCAACGGCAACTTCACCCTGCCGCTGGCGACGCGTGTGCGCAAAGTGCTGGCCACGGAAATCAGCAAGACATCGGTCAACGCCGCGTTGAGCAATCTGGCCGAAAACGCTGTGGATAACGTCACCCTGGTGCGCCTGTCCGCCGAAGAGCTGACCGAAGCCCTGAACGAAGTGCGGCCGTTCCGTCGCCTGCACGGTATCGATCTGAAAAGCTACGAGTTCGGTAGCGTGTTCGTCGACCCGCCACGGGCCGGCATGGACCCGGACACCTGCGAACTGACCCGTCGCTTCGATAACATCCTGTACATCTCCTGCAACCCGGAGACGCTGGCGGCCAACATCGCGCAACTGCACGACACGCACCGGATCACCCGCTGTGCGCTGTTCGACCAGTTCCCGTGGACTCACCACATGGAATCCGGTGTGCTGCTGACCCGGCGTTGATCTGCAGGTGCCAGAAACAAGAAAGCCGTCCTGACCGACGGCTTTTTTGTACCTGTTCATGGCACGGGATCGATCTTGCGCGGGCGCCCGCCCTTCCTGCCGTTGGCCCGTGCCGCTTCAGCCTTCGCAGTGCTGCTCTGACGCCCGTTGCGTGAGGCGATCACCGATGCAGCCATCGACATCAAGGGCTGACTGGCCGAGATCATGCCGGCGATGGATATCTGCAGATCCTTGCCTTCATGGCAAAGGGCGGTACCGGCAAAACCGATTTTCAGCTGTGCAAAGTCGTCCGGTTCGAAGTCATCGAACTCGGTGTAAAGATTCACCGGCAGCAGTACGCCACTGCCGTCTTCGAAATGGATCGCAATGCATGGCTTCTGAAACGTTACCGCTACGGCTTGCAAGCTGCTGCGACGGCGCAGCCCTCCGCGATCGACAGCTTCATCAAGACGCTTTTCCGTGACCGGTCGATCAGCATGCAAGCCGGCCTTTACTGTTTTCATAATTCGATCTCCACACCTTCCCGAGCACCGACCAGGGCCAGCAGGGTTTTGTTTTCTTCAGGTTCGTAATACGCCGATCCAATTCTGAAAGTCGCACCGGTGACTTCGCGCATGATGGCCACTTCGTTCGAGTCCCCGTCCCACCATTGGTGATCGAGACAGGCGGTCTGTAAGCGGGTCCACCAGATTCGACGGGCCCGCCGCAGATGATCCGTTTCACGCAGCGACTGACGCAGCCCCTCAAGCACTGCAATCGGTGGCCGTCGCGACAGGGGCACCACATCCCACAGCTCCACACCGTTGTGCCAGAAGCTGAATTTGAAGCGGGCACTCCATGCACCTGAATCTACGTGCGCATGGGGCGGACAATGTTCGTCACGCAACATGATCACCACAGACAGCCCTTTGTAACTGCATACCTTCATGCTAACCCATCCGTTAGGTTTAAGAGTTTCAACATTTGCCATTCCCTGGCAAATCCGACCGCCGACGCCTGCGGTGATCGCTACCTTTCGAGCCTAGTGCGGGCACGGCTCAAGCCACGGGCAAAATGGTAAGCAGTTCTTTCGCAACGTCCGCGTATTTGCTACACACGAAGACTCATTCCCCGGTGTAATCAATCATGCAGCGACATTTCGACGATCTTCAGCTGGGCAGCATCGAGTTGTTTTGTCTGGCGGCCGAGTGCGGCAGTTTCACCGCTGCGGCGCAGGCAGCTTCGGTGACGCCTGCCGCGGTCAGCCGCTCGGTGTCACGCATGGAGGAACGCCTGGGGGTGCGGTTGTTCGCGCGAACCACCCGCAGCGTGAAATTGACCGACAGTGGCCGGCGCTACTACGAAGAATGCCGTCAGGCATTGGCGCAACTGGTGGAGGCGCAACGGGAGGTCATGGGCCGGCAGCAGGAACCGTCCGGCACCCTGCGCATCAGTATTCCTACAACTTACGCCCATCATCGGATCCTGCCGATGTTGCCAGCCTTTCATGCGCGTTTTCCGCAAGTGAAGGTCGACATGCACATCAGCAACCGCAACATCGACTTCGTCGGTGAGGGTTACGACATGGCGATCCGCGTACGGGCGATTCCCGATTCGGGTCTGATCGCCCGGCATCTGGAAGATGCAGCATTGGCGGTGGTTGCCAGTCCCGACTACCTCAAACGCGCCGGCACGCCGCAGACCCTCGAAGACCTCGGGCAGCACGAGTGCATTCAGTATGAATTGCCCAGCAACGGGCGGCGGATCACCTGGCTGTTCTATGACGAAGACGCGCCTCGGGAAATCCTCGCCGAGGGAAATTTCTGTTGTTCCGATGACGTGCTCGGTGGCGTGACCCTGGCCAGACACGGCGCCGGACTGTTCCAGACTTATCGCTTCATCGTCGAAAAAGAACTGGCCGACGGTTCGCTGGTGGAAGTGCTCAAACCCTACAGCGGACGTTCGCGACCGTTCACGTTGCTGTATCCCCAGAACCGCCATATGCCGCTGCGCGTCCGGGCGTTCATCGATTTTCTGGTCGAGCAGTTGCCGCAGTAACGTCCGATCACCGCACACAAAACAGGGATGTCGATGTTGAGCAATTGATTAAAGTAACCAGCTAGTACAATTTAGCTCCACAAGCCGAAACCTTCGGCCCAAGCCAAAAACAATAAGTGGAGTTTGCCCCCATGTCCCCTATCGTTCTGGTGCTCAACGGCCCGAACCTGAACCTGCTCGGCACCCGTGAACCGGCGACTTACGGTCACGAAACCCTGGCCGACATTTCTGCCCTGTGCGGGCGCGCCGCCGAAGAATTCGGCCTGGCCGTGGAATTTCGTCAGACCAACCATGAAGGCGAACTGCTCGACTGGATTCACGGCGCCCGGCAACGCTGCGCCGGCATCATCATCAACCCGGCGGCCTGGACGCACACATCGGTAGCGATCCGCGATGCCCTGGTCGCCAGTGAATTACCGGTAATCGAAGTGCATCTTTCCAACGTCCACGCCCGCGAGCCGTTCCGTCATCACTCGTTCGTTTCGTCCATCGCCACGGCCGTGATGTGCGGCTTCGGCAGCCACGGTTATCGCCTGGCCCTGGAGCATTTCAGCCAGCGGTTGAAGGGGTGAACCGCATGAACCGCAAAAACGTGATACTCGCCGGGCTGATCGGCGCCGGCATTCAGGCCTCCCGCACTCCGGCACTGCATGAACATGAAGGTGACGAACAGGGGTTGCGTTACCTGTACCGTTTGATCGACCTCGACCAACTGCAACTGGACAGCCATGCCCTGTCCGATCTGCTGCTGGCCGCCGAGCGCATGAACTACACCGGGCTGAACATCACCTTTCCGTGCAAGCAGGCAATCATCCCGCTGCTCGATGCATTGTCTCCGGAAGCACGAGGCATCGGTGCCGTGAACACGGTGGTGCTCAAGGACGGCAAACGCGTCGGCCACAACACCGATTGCCTGGGTTTCGCCGAGGGTTTTCGTCGTGGCCTGCCAGACGTCGCCCGCGAGCGTGTGGTCCAGATGGGTGCCGGTGGCGCCGGCGCGGCGGTGGCTCACGCCTTGTTGAGCGAAGGCGTGCAGCAATTGAACATTTTTGATGTGGCTGCGGAACGCGCCGAAAGCCTGGCCAACAACCTCAATCAGCATTTCGGCGCCGGTCGCGCCTTGGCCGGGCATGATCTGGCAAGCACACTGAGCCATGCCGACGGGTTGGTGAACACCACACCAATGGGCATGGCCAAGCTTCCGGGCACACCGGTACCGGCGGCATTACTACACAAGGAACTGTGGGTGGCGGAGATCGTGTATTTCCCGCTGGAAACCGAATTGCTGCGCAATGCCCGTGCTCTGGGTTGCCGGACTCTGGATGGCGGCAACATGGCAGTGTTTCAGGCGGTGAAGGCGTTTGAATTGTTCAGCGGCGTGGTGCCGGACGCACAGCGAATGCTGGCGCATTTTCAAAGCATGAACGGATAGGGGGCAACGCCCCCGGTTGGCCTTCAGGCTTGCAGATAGCGCAGCACCGACTCGCAAATCATCTCGCGATGGCGCTGTTTTATGGCTTCGTCCGGCAGGTCGATCTGAAAGATCTCACCGAACGTGTGGCGGTTCGACACGCGATAGAAGCAGAACGAACTGATCAACAGATGCACATCCAGCGCATCGAGTCCGGCGCGGAAGACCCCTTCAGCGGCACCCCGCGCCAGGATCTCCCCAAGCGAATCAAGAATGGTGTTGTTCATTGCCTTGATCGCATCGGAACGCTTCACGTACTCGGCGTTGTGGATGTTTTCGATGCAGACGATACGCACGAAATCGACATTGCGATCATGATGATCGAAGGTGAACTCCACCAGGCGCCGGATCGCCTCCACCGGCGGCAGCTCGGCCAGGTGAAGACGGCTTTCGGTGCTGCGGATATCACCGTAGAGCTTCTCCAGCACCTCGACGTACAGCTGCTCCTTGCTGCCGAAGTAGTAATAAATCATGCGCTTTGAGGTGTGGATACGTTCGGCGATCGCATCGACGCGAGCACCGGACAGACCTTGCTGCACGAACTCGACGATCGCTTCCTGAAGGATGTTCTCGCGGGTTTTTTCCGGGTTGTTCTTGCGACTCTTGCGCGGCTCTACCACTGGTACGACAGGGGCTGCGGAAAGTTCTGAAGTCATTGTCATTGCGGGCTCACGGCCATCACTGCACAGGCTGGCGATTATGGGCCGCGCGGCACAGTGAAGGAAGCCGCGAGGCCCGTGTTTAATCCCGCGTTTACGAATTTCCTACAACTTCGCCTGGCGAACGGCGCCACTGCGTGCTTTGGCCATCGCCGCCAGCCGCACCGCGACGTTGGCCGCGCCATAGCCAGCGTAACCACTCTTGCGCTGGATGATCTCGAAGAAGAAACGCCCTTCGAACGGCTCGGTATAAACGTGAAACAACTCGCCGCCCTGAGCATCGCGGTCGTAGAGCACGTTGTAGTACGCCAGCTCGCTGAGGAACTCGTCATCGAAATCGAAACGCGCGGCGAGGTCATCGTAATAGTTGAGCGGAATATCCAGCAACGGCACGCCCGCCTCTTTCGCGTCGCGGACCTGAGCAAAAATATCATCGCAATCGAACGCGATATGGTGCACCCCGGAACCGCGATAACTCGACAAGGCGTGTGAGATTGCGGTGTTGCGGTTCTCGGAAATGTTCAGCGGCAAACGGATCGAGCTGTCACGACTGCGCAGCGCCCGGCTCTTCACCAGTCCGTATGGATCGGGCAACACCACTTCGTCGTCAGCCTCGAAATCCAGCAGGCTCTTGTAGAACAACACCCAGCTGTCGAGGCTGTCCGCCGGCAGCGCCATGGCCATGTGGTCGATGCGCTTGAGACCGCCGTGCGTCACCACGCCCGGCAGCAGATTGAAGTCGGTGCCGTAGACATCCGCGTCCTCATCCACCAGATAAATCAGGCTGCCGTCCGGCGCGCGCACGGCTGCCAGCTCCAGCTCGTTGGGGCCGACCAGTCCGCGATAGGGCTGACCTTTATAAGCGACGGCGCGGGCCAGGGCACTGGCGCTGTCCTTGACCCGCACGGCGATGGCGCACAGCGACGGGCCGTGGGCTTCGAAGAAACTGTGACCGAAGGAATAAGGCTCCGAGTTGAGGATCAGGTTGATATCGCCCTGACGCAGCAGGCTGACGCTCTTGGAGCGATGCTGCCCGGCCTTGACGAAGCCCAACCGTTCCAGCCAGTTCGACAGCTTGGCACCGAGTGCTTCATCGACGGCAAACTCCAGAAATTCGATGCCGTTGTATTCGCTGGCTTTCGGCGTCTCGAAGAGGATTTCACGGTTGTCCACCGGGCGGATGTCCTGCTCCAGACGCTGCCGGGTTTTCTCCTCCAGATACAGCAGCGAACGCAAACCGTCGGCGGCGTTGGCCCGGGGTGGCGCGGCGCGGAAGCCGTCGTTGAAGATTTCCAGCGACAGCGGCCCGGTGTAACCACTTTGAATGATCGGTGCGAGAAACCCCGGCAGATCGAATTCACCCTGGCCGGGGAAGCAGCGGAAATGCCGGCTCCACTCCAGCACGTCCATGGCGAGGATCGGCGCGTCAGCCATCTGCACGAAGAAGATCTTGTCGCCGGGAATCTCGGCAATCGCCCGTGGATCGCCCTTGAGCGACAGGGTGTGGAAGCTGTCGAGCAGCACGCCGAGGCTTGGGTGATCGGCCTGGCGGACAATGTCCCAGACCTGTTGATAAGTATTGACGTGACGGCCCCAGGCCAGCGCCTCATAGCCGATGCGCAAGCCGCGAGCACCGGCGCGCTCGGCCAGCAGGCGCAAGTCATCGATCAGGATCTGCCGATCACCGATGCTGTCGGGGGAAGCATTGCTGCACACCAGCACCAGGTCGGTGCCCAGCTCCTGCATCAGGTCGAACTTGCGCTCGGCCCGCTCCAGATTGCGCTCCAGCCGGTCACGACGGCAGCCTTCGAAATCGCGAAACGGCTGGAACAGAGTGATGGCAATTCCGAGGTCGGAACACATCTGCCGGATTTCCCGGGGACTGCCGTCGTAATACAGAAGATCATTTTCGAAAATCTCCACCCCGTCGAACCCGGCGGCGGCGATGGCTTCGAGTTTTTCCGGCAGGGTTCCGCTCAAGGAAACGGTGGCAATGGATCGCTGCATGTTTCAACTCCCGGTGGAGACGTCGGCTACGAAAATTGCGCCGCTTTTATAGGGTGAGCGAATTATTGGTCCCGGTTTTTCAATGAGCAATTTAAACTGTACTACCCGGTTAGTTTTGCGTGCGATTATCGAACACAATGCCGGTCTGGCGAATTGACGATTTTTTGCCCACTGCCCAACATCCCTTTCACCTTGAGTCCGGATCTGAAGCACCGGTCGCAGCGTGCACAAAAAAGCACACCAAATAACAAATCCAAAAACGGGTGGAACACATGATTCCTTCACAGACTTCCCGCATGGCCCCGGCCATGAGCCCTGCCACCGGTGGCATCGGCGACAAGCTCCGCGGCGCCATGGCCGTCGGCAAGACCCGTTGGGGCATGCTGGCGCTGGTGTTTTTCGCCACCACTCTGAACTACATCGACCGCGCCGCCCTCGGCGTCATGCAGCCGATCCTCGCCAGGGAAATGAGCTGGACGGCGATGGATTACGCCAACATCAACTTCTGGTTTCAGGTCGGCTACGCCATCGGCTTCGTGCTGCAGGGACGGCTGATCGACCGGGTCGGCGTCAAACGCGTGTTCTTCTGCGCCGTGCTGCTATGGAGCCTGGCCACCGGCGCCCATGGTCTGGCGACCTCGGCGGCGGGCTTCATGGTCTGCCGGTTCATCCTCGGCCTGACCGAAGCGGCCAACTACCCGGCCTGTGTGAAGACCACGCGCCTGTGGTTCCCGGCCGGCGAGCGCGCCGTGGCCACCGGCATCTTCAACGCCGGCACCAACGTCGGCGCGATGTTCACCCCGATGCTGCTCCCGCTGATCCTTCACGCCTGGGGCTGGCAGGCCGCGTTCCTGTGCATGTCGGCATTGGGCGGGATCTGGCTGCTGTTCTGGGGTCTGAAGTATTTCAACCCGGAAGATCATCCGAGCGTCAAACAGTCGGAACTGGACTACATCCAGAAAGAAATCGAACCGGAACAGGCCGGCGTGCCGTTCTCGCGCATCCTGCGCATGCGCGGCACCTGGGCCTTCGCCCTCGCCTACGCGCTGACCGCGCCGGTGTTCTGGTTCTACCTGTACTGGCTGCCGCCGTTTCTCAATCAGCAATACAACCTGGGCATCAACGTCACCCAGATGGGCATTCCATTGATCATCATTTACGTGACTGCCGACTTCGGCAGCGTGGGGGGCGGGATTCTGTCTTCGTTCCTGATCGGTCGCGGCATGAACTCGATCAAGGCGCGGCTGCTGTCGATGTTCCTGTTCGCCTGCTGCATCATCGGCGTGGTGATGGCTGCCGGATCCGCCAACCTGTGGATCGCCGTCGCCGCCATCTCCCTGGCCATCGGCGCGCATCAGGCCTGGACCGCCAACATCTGGAGCCTGGTGATGGACTACACGCCCAAGCACATGATGAGCACGGTGTTCGGTTTCGGCGGCATGTGCGCAGCAATCGGCGGAATGTTCATGACCCAGATCGTCGGCCACATCCTGACCGTCACCAACAACAATTACACCGTGTTGTTCACCCTGATCCCGGCGATGTACTTCATTGCCCTGACCTGGATGTACTTCATGGCACCGCGCAAGATTCCTACCGTCACTGAGTAATCGTCCTGTATCGACCGGCCTGACCTCAGGCCGGTTGTCCTTTCAGCGCCGGCTCTGCTGCCACGCTGCCGCCAGCCCGCTGCAACAGATCACCGCAATCCCGATCACCGTCATCAGCGTCGGCGTGTGCGCGAACAGCAGCCAACCCAACAGCCCCGCAAACACGATCTGGCAATAGCCGAAGGGCGCCAGCAGCGCCGGTGCGGCATGCCGGAACGCCTGGGTCAGAAACAGGTGCGCCGTCATCCCGCAGGTGCCCAGTGCCAGCATCAACAAACCATGGCCAAGGCTCGGCACCTGCCAGAAGAACGGCACCAGCGCACTCATCACCAGCGTGTTGCACAACCCGGCAAAAAAGTTGCTGGTGGTGGGGCTGTCGAACTCGCTGAGCTTGCGTGTCAGCAACTGATAGAAGCAAAAAAACAGCGCCGAGCAGAACGGCAACAGCACCGCCGGGGTGAACAATTCACCACCGGGATGGACGATGATCAGCACGCCGATGAACCCACAAATCACGGCAATCCATTGACCCTGCGTCACCCGCTCCTTGAGCAGCGGCACCGACAATGCCGTCACCAGCACCGGTGCGAGAAAGTTGACCGCCGTGGCTTCGGCCAGCGGGATATACAACAGTGCCGTGGTGAAAAACAGGCTGGTGCCCAGCAGGCACAACGCCCGCGCCAATTGCCACAACGGGCGTTTGGTGCGCAGCACACGCAGCCCGGACTGCGGCAGGAAAATCCCCGCCATCAACAACGTGTGCACCAGATACCGAGCCCACACCACCATGATGATCGGATAAAAACCGGAGAGGTATTTCGAAAGCGCATCGTGGCTGGAGAACAGGAAGGTTGCCACGACAATCAGCAAGATCCCCTTGAAGGGCTGGTTGACGCCGGAAAGCGGGGTGCTGACGGTCATGAGACCTCCATGTAGAGACTGCGCAACAATCTAGAGCCAGCGCTGTGGCGCTTACAGATAACATTCGAAATACCGGGCGAACAACGCACAACTTCGCTCGGGCAGAACTTTTGCTGAAGCACGGTTATAGTCCGCATCAGTCCCATGCCCCTTGACTGGACCATCGAACTGCCGACACCGTTCCAGTGTCTGACGACCGGACTGGCGCCACACTGACTGACCAGCAACACTCATCACCACCTACACGAACGAGGATTCCCGCATGCTATGGAGAAAAGGCCGACGCAGTGACAACGTCGTCGACGCCCGTGGCGATGACATGGGCGATGGCGGTGGCATGCGCTTCGGTGGCGGCAAAGGCCTGAGCCTCGGGGCGATTCTGCTGATCGTCGGCATCGGCTGGATCACCGGACAGGATCCGCTGCAGATCCTCGGTCAACTCACCGGACAGATGACCGAACAATCGGCCCCCTCTTCGCAAACCCGCAAGGCTCCACCGGCCAACGATGAGCAGGCTGAATTCGTGCGCTCGATCCTGGGTGACACCGAAGACACCTGGGGTGCGATTTTCCAACAGGCCGGTCGCCAATATAAAGACCCGACCCTGGTGCTGTTCAGCAATCGGGTCAATTCGGCCTGCGGCATGGCCACTTCGGCCACCGGCCCGTTCTATTGCCCGGCGGACCAGAAGGTCTATCTGGACATGGCGTTCTTCCAGGAAATGGCACAGCGCTTCAAGGCGGCCGGCGACTTCGCCCAGGCCTACGTGATCGCTCACGAAGTCGGACATCATGTGCAGACGCTGCTGGGCGTCTCGGCGAAAATTCAGGCCGCCCGCCAGCAGGGTCGACAGATGCAAGGCGATGGCGGACTGCTGGTGCGCCAGGAACTGCAGGCCGATTGCCTGGCCGGCGTCTGGGCCTACCATGCGCAAAAGCGCCTGAACTGGCTGGAGCCGGGCGACGTCGAAGAAGCCTTGAACGCAGCGAATGCCATCGGTGATGATCGCCTGCAACAACAGGGTCAGGGCCGTGTGGTGCCGGACTCGTTTACCCACGGTACGTCGGCGCAAAGGGTGCGCTGGTTCAAAACCGGATTCGCTCAGGGCCAGGTCGGCCAGTGCGATACCTTTGCGGCGAAAAACCTGTAAA
Source organism: Pseudomonas sp. KCJK9016 (assembly GCF_046231795.1). Classification (NCBI taxonomy): domain Bacteria; kingdom Pseudomonadati; phylum Pseudomonadota; class Gammaproteobacteria; order Pseudomonadales; family Pseudomonadaceae; genus Pseudomonas; species Pseudomonas sp. KCJK9016. The sequence goes on from NZ_JBJJMM010000004.1 coordinate 133,172, forward strand.
TGCATAAATGGCTGTTGGCTTTACTGTTGATCGGCGGCACCGCGCAAGCGGCCGGCGTTGACGCAATCAGTCCCGGACGCCTGCAATTGCAGGCCGGTGAAATGGCGGTGGGCATCGGCCCGGCACCGGCGAAAATCGAGCGGGTGCTGATCGTCATTCATGGCAAGCTGCGCAACGCCGAAACCTATCGCAAGAGTGGCGAGAGCGCTGCCGAACTGGCCGGGCAGACAGCCAACACTTTGGTGATCGCTCCGCAGTTTCTCAATGAAAGCGATGTCGCGCTCTACTCATTGCCAGCCAGCGTGCTGCGCTGGAAAGGCAATGAATGGATGGGCGGCGGGTTATCCACAGGGCCGAACCCGCTGAGTTCCTACGCTGCGCTGGATGAAATCGTCGGGCGGCTGACCGATCGCAAGCAGTTTCCGGACGTGAAGCAGATCGTGATCTTCGGCCATTCCGGCGGTGGTCAGGTGGTGCAGCGTTATGCCCTGCTCGCCCGCGAACAACCGGCACTCAAGACCGAAGGCATTCGCCTGCGTTATGTGGTGGCCAATCCGTCGTCCTATGCCTACTTCAACGAGCAACGGCCAGTGGCGTTCGATCATGCGCAGTGTCCGGGTTTCAATCGCTGGAAGTACGGGCTGGTGGATCCGCCCATTTACTCGGGTGGACAAACGCCTGCGCAGCTTGAAGGCCGCTACATCAAACGCGAAGTGGTTTATCTGCTGGGCCAGCAGGACACCGACCCGGAACACCCGGCGCTGGACAAGAGCTGTGCCGCCGAAGCGCAGGGCGCCTATCGCCTGATGCGCGGAAAGATGTTTTTCAGTTACCTGCTGCGCCGACATCCGGAAGGGGTGAATCAGCGCCTGGTGGAAGTGCCCGGCGTCGGGCACAACGGCGACGGCATGCTGACATCGCCGGAAGGCCGGAAAGCCATCTTCGACCAATAAAAACGGGGGCCAAAGCCCCCGTTTTTTTCAAGCGAACAACATCCGCCGCAACTCGACACAATCCTTCGCATGCCAGTCGCTCAGCGACGGCCAGGGATTGTCCGGCAGGTTCACCAGCACCGTTTGGGTGCCCGCTGCCCGACCGCAATCGAGATCGAAGCGGTAGTCGCCGACCATCACCATCTCGCTCGTCGGCACTTGCCAGGCATCGGCCAGTTTCAGCAGGCCACCGGGATGCGGTTTCGGCGGTGCTTCATCGCGGCCCAGCACATCCGCCACTGCAAAGCAGTCAGCCAGACCGATGGCCTCCAGCGTCACATGGGCCAGCTCTCGCGCATTGCGAGTCAGGATGCCAAGACGATAACCCCGTGCGTGCAGGTCGCGCACCAGCTCCACCGCACCGACTGCCGGGGTCGAGCCGAGCGCCAGATCCCGCTCATGTTCCAGCAACCACGCATGTTTTGCCGCCGCTTCATCGGCAGGCAACGCGGCGAGGTGAGTGAGGATGTCGTCCTCGGGCGGGATCGACAGCGCCACGCGGATCGCCGCGAAATCATGCACGGCAACGGTCAGGGTGCCGTCCATGTCGAACACCCAGTGCCGTACATCCGCAAGGCTCATGCCCAATCCTTGCGATGACGGATCAGGCCTTCCTGAGTCACCGATGCCACCAGTTGCCCGGCACGGTTGAACACGCTGCCACGGGAGAACCCGCGGGAGTTGCCGGCCCATGGGCTGTCCATGGCGTAGAGCAACCAGTCATCGGCGCGCAGATCGTTGTGGAACCACAAGGCGTGGTCGAGGCTGGCGACCTGCATGTCCTTCTGCCAGACCGATTTGCCGTGAGGCAGCATCGATGTGGTCAGCAGACCGAAGTCCGAAGCGTAGGCCAGCAGGTATTTGTGCAGCGCCGGAATGTCGGCCAACGCGCCGTCGGCGCGGAACCACACGTACTTGATCGGGTCTGCCGGCTGCGGGTTGTACGGATCCTTTTCAGTGACCGGGCGCACTTCGATCGGTTTCGGGCACAGCAGTTTTTCGCGCATGTGTTCCGGGATCAGGTGCGCGCGTTGCTGGGTCAGTTCCAGCTCCGACGGCAGGTTCTCCGGGCCGACCACTTGCGGCATCCGGCTCTGGTGCTGGAAGCCTTCTTCGTCGTACTGGAACGAAGCGCTGCAGGTGAAAATCGGGTGGCCTTTCTGGATCGCGGTCACGCGACGGGTGCTGAAACTGCCGCCGTCACGCACGCGGTCAACCGAGTAGACCACCGGCAACTTGGCATCCCCCGGACGCAGGAAGTAACCGTGCATCGAATGCACATGACGTGCTTCCTCAACCGTCTGACTGGCCGCCGACAGCGACTGACCGAGCACCTGGCCGCCGAACAACTGGCGAAAGCCCAGATCCTGACTGCGACCACGGAACAGGTTTTCCTCGATCGGTTCGAGGGTCAGCAGATCCACCAGATCTTCCAACACTTGGCTCATTCAGACTCTCCTCACACAACACTATGCCGCGCAGCCGGGCTGCGGCGGCCAATTCAGGTTCCGGCGCGAGCCTTGGTCGCGCCCTTGTAAACGTCCGTGTCGGCTTAGCCATGCAGGGTCTGCAGCCATTGCTCCCTGGTGATGCGGTACAACAGATGTCGACGCAACGGATGGTCGACCGTCAGTTTCGGGTGATCGAAATCGTCGGCCGGGTCGTGATGCATGCCAATGGCCTGCATGACTTTTTCCGACGGCAGATTGCTCTGCGCGGTGAAGGACACGATCTCCTCCAGAGCCAGCCGGTCAAAACCGCAGCGCAGCGCCGTCCACGCCGCTTCGCTGGCATATCCCAGGCCCCAGTGCTCCTTCGCCAGACGCCAGCCGATCTCCACCGCCGGAGTGAACGGCGCATCGAAACCGACTACGCCGAGCCCGGTGAAACCGATGAATTGGCCAGTGTCCTTGCGCTCCAGCGCCCACAATCCGAAACCGTGCTCGGCGAAATGGCCACGGACACGGCCGATCAGCGCTGCGCTTTCCAGCCGGCTCAAAGGCGCCGGAAAGTAACGCATCACCTGTGGATCGGCGCACATCGCTGCAAATGCCGGCAGATCCGCGTCTTGCCACTGGCGCATCAGCAACCTTGCGCTTTCCAGCTCCAGTATCGGTTCCATCCTGCCCCTCCGCTTGATGCCGTCAGTCTACATCGCTGTTAGGCTTTGCACTCTTTCTGCAGCCTTTTATGAATAGCCCACCATGCCGTTGCCGCTGATCTACCACGAAGACTACAGCCCGGAATTTCCGGCAGATCACCGCTTTCCCATGGACAAGTTCCGCCTGCTGCGCGATCACCTGGTGGACAGCGGCCTGACCCGCGACGAAGACCTGCTGCGCCCTGAACTGTGCCCTGCCGACATCCTTGCCCTGGCCCATGACCGCAGCTACATCGAGCGTTACATGAGCGGCGAATTGTCTCGCGAAGACCAGCGCCGGTTGGGTTTGCCATGGAACGAAGCCCTGGCCCGACGAACAGTGCGGGCCGTGGGCGGCTCGATTCTGGCAGCGGAAAAAGCGCTGGAACATGGCCTGGCCTGTCACCTGGCCGGCGGCACCCACCACGCCCACTACGACTATCCCGCCGGGTTCTGCATCTTCAATGATCTGGCGATCATCAGCCACTACCTGCTGCAAAGCGGCCGGGTGAACCGGGTGCTGATCTTCGATTGCGACGTGCATCAGGGCGACGGCACTGCACGGATTCTGCACGACACCCAGGAAGCCATCACCGTTTCCCTGCATTGCGAAAAGAACTTTCCTGCACGCAAGGCCCAGAGCGACTGGGACATTCCGCTGCCCAACGGCATGGGCGACGCCGACTACCTGAAAGTCGTCGACGATGCACTCAACTATCTGCTGCCGCTGTACCAGCCGGATCTGGTGCTGTACGACGCCGGTGTCGACGTGCACAAGGACGATGCTCTCGGCTATCTGCAACTGACCGACGCAGGCGTTGCCGCCCGCGACGAAAGCGTGATGCGTCACTGCCTGGGCCGTGACATCCCGGTGGTCGGTGTCATCGGCGGTGGTTACAGCAAGGACCGCCGGGCCCTCGCACGGCGCCACGGCATCTTGCATCACAGTGCGCAGCGCGTCTGGCAGTCATCCGGTTGTCATTGAGCTGTGCTGCGTTACCCACAATGGCTGTGGAACGGCCTGTGGATAACCTGAGCGAAAGGGACTACAGCCCACGCTGAACATGGCCCGCAGCGCACTGGTTGTTTTTTGATCAGGCCTGACGATAGCCGCTGCTGCTAGAATCCGCGGCTTATTCCGCCACGCTATTGCCGCTGCCATGACCCAGACTTCCGCCGCCCTTCCCGCTCACGTCGCCATCATCGGCGGTGGCCCCGCCGGCCTGATGGCCGCCGAAGTGCTGAGCCAGGCCGGAGTGCGCGTCGACCTGTACGACGGCATGCCTTCGGTGGGCCGCAAGTTCCTGCTGGCCGGGGTCGGCGGCATGAATATCACCCATTCCGAGGCCTGGCCGGCCTTCCTCTCGCGCTACGCCGAACGCGCCCCGAACATCGCCCCGCTGCTGCGCGCGTTCGATGCCGACGCCCTGTGCCGCTGGATTCACGACCTGGGTATCGAAACTTTCATCGGCAGCTCCGGCCGGGTGTTCCCCACCGACATGAAAGCCGCGCCGCTGCTGCGTGCCTGGCTCAAGCGCCTGCGCGACAGCGGCGTGGTTATCCACACCCGTCACCGCTGGCTCGGCTGGGATGAAAACGGCGCGCTGCGCATCGACAGCCCGGACGGCGAGAAAACCCTCAACCCCGACGCCACCCTGCTCGCCCTCGGCGGCGGCAGTTGGTCGCGGCTGGGCTCCGACGGTGCGTGGATGCTGGCGCTGGAGCAGCGCGGCGTAGGACTGGCGCCTTTGCAACCGAGCAATTGCGGCTTCGAGGTGCAGGCCTGGAGCGAACTGATGGTCAGCAAATTCGCCGGCGCGCCGCTGAAAAATATCGCCATCGGTTTGAACGACGACGTTCCGCGTCTGGGCGAGTGCGTGATCACGGCGACCGGCATCGAGGGCAGTCTGATTTACGCCCTGTCGGCGCCGATTCGTGAAGCAATCAATCAATATGGCGCGGCTGTCATTCACATCGACCTGCTGCCCGGCCGACCTGTGGATAAATTGCAGGCGGCCTTGAGCAAACCCCGGGGTTCGCGCTCGATGGCCAAGCACCTGCACAGTCAGGTCGGGATTGACGGGGTGAAAGCGGCGTTGCTGCGTGAACTCACTGACGCCGCGACGTTTGCCGATCCGGCATTGCTGGCCCGGGCGATCAAGGCCCTGCCACTGAAGCTGGTGAAAACTCGACCTCTGGACGAAGCGATCAGCAGTGCCGGAGGCGTGACATTCGAATCGATGGATGAGCGCTTGATGCTCAAGGCATTGCCAGGGGTGTTCTGTGCGGGGGAAATGCTGGACTGGGAAGCGCCGACTGGCGGGTATCTGCTGACGGCGTGTTTTGCCAGTGGCCGGGCGGCCGGAATTGGCATGCTGGACTGGTTGAAACAGCGTAACTGATCGTTCCCGCATCGTGCGGGAACGATCCGATCTGACGCTTAAGGCTTGCGCTTGCGCGGCCCGGTATTGAACGCCGGTACTTTACGCACAGGCTTGATCGAAGGCTCCGGCGCCTGGCTATCCCCGCTGTCCACCCACTTGCCCAGATTGCGTTTGCCACCACCACCACCGGACGCTTTCGGCTTTTTCGGTTTCTTCGGTTTCTTGATCACCTGACCGCTGGCATCGGTCTCCGGTACGCGGTGATCAGGCTCGAAGTCCGGCTCGTTCTGACGCTTGAGGGTCTGACGGGTCAGCATCTCGATGGCCGACAGCAGATTCACTTCATCGGCACACACCAGCGAAATCGCCTCACCGGTCGATCCCGCACGGCCGGTGCGACCGATACGGTGAATGTAATCCTCGGCCACGATCGGCAGATCGAAGTTGACCACCAATGGCAGGTCTTCGATATCCAGCCCACGGGCCGCCACATCGGTGGCCACCAGAATCTGCACTTCGCTCAGCTTGAAACGGTCAAGCGCACGCTGACGGGTCGCCTGCGGCTTGTCGCCGTGGATGCCATCGGCGTTCACGCCCAGGCCCTGGAGTTTTTCCACCAGCGCGTCCACACCGTTACGGGTCTTGGCGAACACCAGCACCTGCTTCCACTTGTTCTTGCGCATCAGGTGCACGAACAGTTCGGGCTTGCGCTTCTTGTCCACCGTGACAATCCACTGCTTGACGGTGTTGGCGGCCACGTTGCGCGGACTGACTTCGATGCTCAGCGGATCGTTGAGCATCTGCCCGGCCAGCAGACGGATGTCATCGGAGAACGTCGCGGAGAACAGCAGCGTCTGACGTTTTTTCGGCAGTGCGCGGTAAATGTTCGCCAGTTCTTCAGTGAAACCCAGATCGAGCATGCGGTCGGCTTCGTCCAGCACCAGGGTTTGCAGCTGATTGAACTTCAGCGCGTTCTGACGGAACAGGTCGAGCAGACGACCCGGGGTCGCGACCAGCAGGTCGACACCGCCACGCAGCTTCATCATCTGCGGGTTGATGCTGACGCCGCCGTACACCGCATAAGTGCGCAGCGGCAGGTTTTCGGCGTATTGGCGCACGGCTTCGTGGACTTGTTCGGCCAGTTCACGGGTCGGCACCAGGATCAGCGCGCGTACCGAATTGGCAGCGACTTTCGGCCCTTCCATCGCCAGCAATTGCAGCAGCGGCAAGGCGAAACCGGCGGTCTTGCCGGTCCCGGTCTGGGCGGCGGCCATCAAGTCACGACCAGCCAGCACCGCCGGAATGGCTTGCGCCTGCACCGGCGTCGGGGTCTGGTAGCCGAGCTTCTCGAGGGAACGCAGCAAGGGTTCGATCAGGCCAAGGGTGGCGAAAGTCATGGGAGTACCGTAGGAAAAATCAGGGCAAGTGTGCGATGGCGCGCAGTTTACCCTAATTCGCACGCTGCTCCGTCGCAATGCCATCGGGCTCGCAGACCACCGGTGGCGCCGGACGCCGCCACTGTGGCAGACCGATCAGCACCACTGCACCAATGATCACCAGCATTGCCAACGCCTCTTCGATCCCGATGGTCTCGCCGACGAACACGATCCCCAGCAACACCGCCACCGCCGGGTTCACATAGGCATAACTGGTGGCCGCCGCCGGACGAACGTTTTTCAACAGATACATGTACGCGTTGAAGGCGATGATCGAGCCGAAAAAGATCAGGTACGCCAGCGCCAGCCAGCCTTCCAGCGGGGGCATGGCCTCCAGGTGCTCGCCGCTGACTGCGCTGCCGATCAGCAGCACCACGCCACCCACCAGCATTTCCACGGCACTGGCCATTGCGCCCTGGGGCAACGGCAAGTGCTTGCTCCACACCGAGCCGAAGGCCCAGCTCGCCGCCGCGAAAACCAGCAACGCCGCACCCAGCGGACTCGATTGCAGGTTGGACCCCATATTAAGCATGGCGATGCCGATAATCCCCATCCCCACCCCGGCCCATTCCAGACGGGTATTGCGCGCGCCCCAGAAATAACCGCAGAGCAAGGTGAACAACGGCACCGTCGCCACCGCCAGCGCAGCGACCCCCGATGCCACGCCAGTGTGTTCGGCCACCGTCACCGCACCGTTGCCGAAACTCAGCAGCAGAATCCCGATGATCCCTGCCGCTTTCCACTGCGCCCAGGTCGGCGCCGGCACCCCGCGCCAGCGCAGGAACGCATACATCAGACTGCCACCGATCACGAATCGCACGCCGCCGAGCATGAAGGGCGGCCAGTATTCGACGCCGATGCGGATCACCAGATAGGTCGATCCCCAAATCACGTACAACGCAAAAAACGCAGCGATCAACGGCAAGGAAAAACGGCGCAAGGCAGACATGGGCAACTCGGAAGTCAGGGGCAGGGATGGATCATTCTAGAAAGGCCAACCGCTAAAAATAAGTTACAAAACCTGTTTATAGTGCCGGTACACTTTTGAAAACACGGAGATCGACGGCCTTAACCGCGATTTCGAAAGTCTGGCATTTTCAGGAGTCCGACCTTGGACAGATACGACCGCATGCTGCTCGGCGCCCTGCTCGAAAACGGTCGCGCGTCCTACGCCGACCTCGCCCGCAAAGTGAACCTTTCCGCCCCCGCCGTCGCCGAACGCGTGGCCAAACTCGAGGCCAGCGGCGTGATCACCGGTTACTCGGCCAAGGTCGACATGGCCAAACTCGGCCTGCCGATCCAGTGCGTCATCGAACTGCGCCTGAACCAGCACGGCAACCCGAAGGTGTACGACGAGCTGATCAGCATCCCGCAACTGACCGAATGCCACCGCGTCACCGGCGACCCCTGCGTGATCATGCAGGCCGCCGTAGGCTCGATGACCGAGCTGGAGGAGCTGATCAACCGGGTGGCGAAATTCGGGTTCAGCAAGACGTCGATCGTGTTGTCGAGTGCGATAGAGAAGCGGGTGCCGTTGGGGCATATCGAAGGGAACGGTAAAGCCTGAGACAAGCCCGCACCCACAGGGAAATGTGTTTGCCTGAAAATCAGCGATAGCGCTGCAAGTGCTCGCCCACTTTAGCCGCCGGCACTTTCTGCAATTTGCACAGCAGGTCGTGCGATAGCTCCCGCACCCCATGCTTGTGCCGCAGTTCATCCGCCAGATGCACCAGCAGGTTGGCCGCCATCTCCGCATCTGCCATTGCCCGGTGCGCCTGGCCGGTATGCGGCAGTTGGGCGAAGGTCGTGAGCGTGCCAAGCTTGTGGTTCGGCGCCGCCGGCATCAGGCGTCGGGCCAGCAGCAGCGAGCAGGCGAAGTTCTGCAAACGGGTGCGTTTGATCCGGCCCAGTTCGAAGTCCCAGAACTTCTGGTCGAACGCGGCGTTGTGCGCCAGCAGCGGCGTGCAGCCGACGAATTCGTTGACTTCGTTCATCACCTGTTCGGCCGACGGTGCGGTGCGCAGCATGGCGTTGCTGATGCCGGTGAGTTGTTCGATGAAGGCCGGGACGCGTACGCCAGCGTTCATCAGGCTCTGGTAACGCTCGACGATGCGGCCGTTTTCCAGCATGACCACGGCGATTTCCGTGGCCCGGCAACTGCTGCTCGGCGAAATGCCGGTGGTTTCAAAGTCGATGACTGCAATGCGTTCCAAACCGGGTTCAACTCCGTTCAATTCTTCAGCAAAAGCGTGCCTTCGATCGGCACATAACGGCTGGCGGCGCGGATCAGCGAGTTGGCGGTCAGGCCAGGAACGCCGTAGGCCACCGCTTGTACGCCATGTTTGTTAATGATGCGTTCGAGCAGCATGTCGAAATCGCCATCACCGGAGGCCAGGACGATTTCGTCGACATGGTCGGCGGCGTCCATGATGTCGAGGGTGATGCCCACGTCCCAGTCGCCCTTGGCCGAGCCGTCGCTGCGCTGGATATAGGGTTTGAGTTTCACGGTGAAACCGAGGTTGCGCAGGATCTGCTGGAACTGCTGCTGTTTGCTGTCGCCCCGGTCGATCGCGTAGGCGTAGGCCTCGACGATCTGCCCGTGCTGGCTGACATCCGTCCACAGCGCCGCGTAGTTGAAGTGGCAGCCATAGGCCTGGCGGACGGTGTAGTAGAGGTTCTGCACATCGGCGAACACTGCGATTTTTTTCACCGGAGTTCCTGTGAGCGCTGAGGCGCATGAGCCGGATCAGGCACCAGGCCCGAAAAAGGCGCTCAGTATGCCAGTAAAAAGCAGTGTGGCGAGGGAGCTGGCTCCCTCGCCACGGAGTGGGGTATTGCCCGGTGACTTACCGTTTATCAGACAAAGGAATCATCGTCATCGAAGAACGATGAGTTGTCATCGCTGTAGTCGGTGTCGGTGAAACCACCCTGGTTGTTGCCCCAGGAGTCGTTGTTGGCCATGCGCTGGTCATCGCCCCAACCGTTGTTGCCCTGGTCGGCCACTTGCGCAGGCTCTTCCTTGATCACTTCGACGATTTCCTGCGGCTGCTGGTTGTGATGGAACAGGCTGCTGATGCCCTGCGCCAGCATTACGCCGCCCGCCACACCGGCCGCGGTTTTCAGGGCGCCGCCGAGGAAGCTGCTACCGGCCGCCGGTGCCGCTTGTGGCTGGCCATAACCCGCTGGTGGCGCGCCGAAGTTCTGTTGCGGCGCGGGGGCACCGAAGTTCTGCTGCGGAGCCGGTTCACGCCAGCCGCCAGTGGAAGCCGGGGCGCTCTGGGTCGGTGCCGGGCGCGGGCTGCTGCTACCGAAAATGCTCGACAGGAAACCGCCGCCGCTCGACGCCGGGGCTGCGCTTTGCGCCTTGGCCGATTGCAGTTCGGCCTGCAGTTGCTGAACCTGTTGAGTCAGTTGTTTGTTTTGTTCGTCGAGGCTCTTGATCGCGGCCTCCTGCACCAGAATCGCCTGGGTCATGAAATAGCCTGCGGCCGGCTGGCGCGTCAGGTGTTCCTTGATCCGCGCCTCGGCCTGGGCGTCGCGCGGGGCTGCCTCCGTTTCGGCCTGTTGCAGCCGGGAAAACAGTCCATCGATCAGGGTTTGCTCTTCGTTGTTCATGGCGACCTCGTAGATTGCCGGAGATAACGTTGCCCTCGTCCACGGTGGAAGAGGCGCACCTACGTAATGGAGGCAGTGACAGAATGTTTCAATGGTCTTTACCGAACGTTTACGTTTGCGCCTCGCAGCACTTCATCGGTTAAAGTGAGCCACTGTTTTTGACCTGCGATACCGACTGATGAATGCCTTCGATGTGCTGCGTGACTCGCTGTATTTCTTTAAACGCAATCTGGCGCGGATCGTCCAGCTGTGCCTGCCGCTGGTGATCTTCGAAGCCGCGCTGCAACAAGTGGTCGATCACGCCAGCGACCCGGACGGTTATTCGGCCATCAGCGTGATCGTCGGCCTGCTGGTCTACCCGCTGTACACCGCCGCGCTGATCCTGTTTCTCGATGCCCGCACCCGTGGCGAATCCCCGCAGACCCTCGATCTGCTGGCGATGGCGGCGCGCCTGTGGCCGCGCTTCGCCGTGCTCACTGCGCTGAACACCTTGCTGATCCTGCTCGGTCTGTCGTTGTACTTCCTGCCGGGCCTGTGGCTGATGGTCACCCTGGCCTTCGGCGAATACCTGCTGGTACTGCGCGGCTACGGCCCGTTGCAGGCCATGAAGGAAAGCCTGCGCCTGAGCCGTGGGCATTTCCTGCGGATTCTGGTGTGCATTCTCTGTGTGATGGGGCCGCTGTGGCTGCTCAAGGGCCTGACGTTGCAGGTCTATCCCGATCCGCAGAATCCGTTGATCGCCGTACTGATCGACAGCGGTCACAGCTTCCTGCAACTGTTCACCAGCGTGGTGCTGTTCCGCCTGTTCATGCTGATCAGCGAATTGCCCGACAAACGCGACGGAAGGGTCTGACCGCTCAGGGCTTGGGCCGAGCGACGGGTCTCGGGTATGCTCGGGACCACTTCCGTATCGCTACAAGCCGAGCCATGACCCGTCTACTGCGCTACATCCTGCTCTCTATGCTGCTGGCCGTCGCCCTGATCGGCGTGATGATTTTCAGCCTGACCTGGCGCCCCGACGCCCGCGAGTCCCTGCCGGTCAGTTGCACCGGGCAACCGCCGACGCTGGTGCCCGGGCAGGCGTTGAAAGTCATGACCTGGAACGTGCAATACCTGGCGGGCAAGCGTTATGTGTTCTGGAACGACCTGGCCCGTGGCGACGATGAAGCCCCGACCCCTGAGGACATGGCGTTCAGCCTCGATGAAGTGGCCCGGGTGATCCGCGACGAACAGCCCGATGTGGTGCTGATCCAGGAACTGGATGACGGCGCCAAGGCCAGCGACTATCAGAACCAGCTCAAGCTGTTGCAGGAACGCCTCACCGACCTCTACCCGTGCAGCGCCCACGCCTTCGACTGGAAGGCCGATTTCGTCCCCGATCCACATATCTTCGGCAGCGTCGGCCGACAGCTCGCCACCCTGAGCCGCTACCGCATCGAACACGCCGAACGCGTGCAATTGCCGGTGCAGCCGCTGAATATCATCAGCCGCCAGTTCCAGCCGAAGAACGCCCTGCTCACCACTACACTGCCATTCAGCGATGGCGGGAAACTGGCGGTGTTCAACACGCACCTGGATCGCGCCATGCAGCCGGACGAAACCTTGCAGGCGCAGGTCACGGCGGTGGCGAAAGTCCTCGATAAACACGAAAGCCACGGCACGCCGTGGCTGATCGGGGGCGACTTCAACCTGTTGCCGCTCGGCCAGTACCGGCGTCTGCCGGTCGAACAGCGCACGCCCTACTCCGTGGACAGTGCGCTGCATCTGTTGTGGGACAAGTACCCGATGATCCCGACCAACAACGAAGCCGGCGGCATCGACCGCGCCAAGTGGCTGACCCATTACCCCAACGACCCCGGCCTCAACGGCCCGGACCGCACGGTCGACTACCTGTTCTACAGCCCGAAAATCAAACGGATCGAAGCCACGGTGCGGCAGGACGATACGTTGCGCATTTCCGATCATCTGCCGGTGATTGCGAAGTTCCTCCTGCCACCCAACTGAACTCAGTGAGCCTCTTCGAGATCGTCGTGCAACAGCCCGAAGATCTGCCGTTTCATGTCGATGAACGAGCGCTCCATGACCATGTCCAGCGAACGCGGACGTTCGATCGGCACATCAAGGATCTGCTTGATCCGCCCAGGCCTGGCGCCCATCACGTACACCCGGTCGCCGAGCAGGATCGCCTCATCGATATCGTGGGTGACGAACAGCACGGTTTTCTTGCTGTTGCCCCACACCCGCAACAACAGCTGCTGCATTTGCAGGCGGGTCTGGCTGTCGAGGGCGCCGAAGGGTTCATCCATCAGCAGGATCTGCGGGTCGTTGGCCAGGGCCCGGGCAATCGCCACCCGCTGCATCATGCCGCCGGACAACTGCTTGGCGTAGTTGTCGGCAAATCCCGACAGGCCGACTTCGTGCACATAGTGATCGACAATCTCCTTGCGTTTCGCTGCCGGCATGCCCCGGCGCTTGAGGCCGAACTCGACGTTCTGCCGCACGGTCAGCCACGGGAACAGCGTGTAGCTCTGGAACACCATGCCGCGATCCGCGCCGGGGCCCTGCACTTGCTGACCGCCGACGTAGATCTCGCCGGACGTCGGCTCGGCCAGGCCGGCAGTGAGGTACAGCAAGCTCGACTTGCCGCAGCCCGACGGCCCGACCAGCACCGCGAATTGCTGATCCGGCACGTCGAACGACACTTGCTCCAGCGCGGTGAATGTTCCGCCGCCGGGCTTGGTGTAACGCAGGCTGACCTTGTCCACCTGCAACCTTGGCGCGGCTAGTGCCGGTGCGGCGACCGGCTCGATGAAACGACGGTTGGCAGCGGTTACTGAGCCCATGCGGCAATCCTCAAACGCAAGAAGCGGAACAGTTGATCGGTGACCAGGCCCAGCAGGCCGATGATCGCGATGGCGAGAAAAATCACGTCGACCTGAAAACCGCGCATGGCCTTGAGGCTCAAGTAACCGAGACCACTGGACGCGGCGACTAGTTCGGCGACCACCAGATAGGTCCAGGCCCAGCCCATGGTCACCCGCAAGGTGTCGAGTACGCCGGGCAACGACGCCGGGGCGATCACATGCAGCACCGCGTCACGCCGGTTGGAACCGAGGGTGTAGGAGGCGTTGATCAGGTCTTTGGAAATGCCTTTGGAGACGTCCGCAACCATCACCAGTTGCTGAAAGAACACACCGAAAATAATCACCGACACCCGCTGCTCCAGACCGATGCCGATCCAGAGAATGAACAGCGGCACGAACGAGGTCACCGGCAGGTAGCGGATGAAATTGACCATCGGTTCGAGGAACGCCTGGACGATGCGGAAGCTGCCCATCAGCAGGCCCAGCGGCACCGCCACCAGCGACGAGACAATGAAGCCGACCATCACCACTTCGACACTGGCCCAGACATGCTGGCCGAGGGTGCCGTCGCGACTCAGGCGCAGGGCTGCCTCGACCACCGCGCCGGGTGTCGGCAGGAACATACCCGGCACGATGCCGCCGTAGGACAACCCGGCCCACAGGCCGACCAGCAACACCCAGGCCAGACCGCTGGCGCTCCACACCACCGGCACCGGCAATCCGGTCTTCGGCGTGATGCAGCGGCTCAGCCATGAATTGCGCTTGAACATGAGCAGTCTCCTAGAGCGGGCTGACGAAACGGTTATCCACCAGATCGTCGTTGCTGACGTTATAGGGCTTGCCCTGCAATTCGCTGGCGGTTTCGTTGGCCAGTTTGATCAGCGGTGCGCTTTCACCCGGCACGCCCGGTTTGCCCAGCAGCTTCTCACTCATGGCCTGATCGTAAAAACGCACGCCTTGCGCGGCGGCGGCCAGCTCCTTCGGATCGGACAGGTAACCGCCGACGCCCTTGGCCATGATTTCGTAGGCTTTCTGTGGATGATCCTTGGTGTACTGCACCGCTTTGTAGAGACCGGCGACCAGCGCCTTGACGTCTTCCGGCTGCTTCTCGATCACCGTGCAGTTGAGCGCCACCACGTCGACGATCACGCCGGGGGTACTGCTGCTGTCGATCAGCACCTTGCCCTGCTGCTTGTCACGCACCATCGACAGATGCGGTTCCCAGGTCACGGCAGCCGGTACGCGACCGGCGATGAACGCCGTGGCGGCGTCGTCGGCGGTCATGTTCTGCACGGTGATGTCACTCATGCTCATCCCGTTCTTTTTCAGCAGGTATGAGAGCCAGAACTGCGAAGTCGATCCCTCGTTGACGGCCACCGCCTGGCCCTTGAGCTCCTGCAGGCTCTTGACGTTTTTGCCGACCAGCACGCCGTCGCCGCCATGGCTGTCATCCAGCGCGGCCACGGCCTTGAAGCAGAACTGCGGGCGGTACTTGAGCACTTCGTCGATGGTCGAAGCCGAGCCGGACAATTGCCCGGACGCCTGAGCGGCCATGTACATCGAGGCTTCCTCGACCACCGGCAATTCGACGGTCAGGCCGTTTTCCTTGAAGTAACCCAAATCCTGGGCCAGATACAGGGTGCCGTAACCGACCCATGTGGTGTGGCCGATCGACAAGGTGCCGGCCTGGGCGCCGGTGACTGAAAGGGCGGAAATCGCCAGAGGACATGCAAGACGGGTAAACAAGGACTTGTTCATGGAGCACTCCCAACGCTGTTGATTTAGTTGTCATGGGCAGTACGGCCAGTCGGGGTTTCGCGATTGCACGCTGCGGTCTCTGTCGGACTCTGGCAGGCAATGCCTTGGCTGGCGAAATCGATGTTGACCCAGGCCCGGCGTCAGGAAAACGAGGAAATAGTTAGACGCGAACGATGAAAAAACTGGGTAGTGCGCACCGCGAAAGGGCGCGTCGGGCGGAGGTGCACGGAGGGGGTGCAAGGCAGATAAAACGATGTTGAATCGGCTGACGCAAATCGCGAGCAAGCTCGCTCCCACAGTTGTCAGGGTCGTTCACAAAAATGTGATCGACCCTGACAACTGTGGGAGCGAGCTTGCCCGCGATGGGGCCCTTGAGATTTACGAAGATTCAGAGCCGACCGTATTCCTGCGCCGTACGATCAACCGCTTTCAGGGTCTTGCCCACCAGCTCGTCAATCTCTTCACGACTGGCAATCAGCGCCGGCGCCATGATCATTCGCCCCAGGGTCGAACGAATGATCACCCCCTCTTCAAAACCGATCGTGCGGCAGCGCCAGGCCATGTCGTTTTCATTGACGAAGCGTTTGCGGGTCGCTTTGTCTTCAGCCAGTTGCAACGCCGCAACCATGCCCGTGCCCTGGATGTCGCCCACCAACGGGTGATTGCCGAACACCTCGCGCAGGCACTGTTGCAGGTACGGGCCGATGTCATCCTTGACCCGCGTTACCACGCCCTCATCGCGCAATGCCTTGAGGTTGGCAATCGCCACCGCCGCCGCCACCGGGTGCCCGGAATAGGTCAGGCCGTGGGCGAACACACCGCCCTGCTCCACCAGCACGTCAGCCATTTTTTTCGACAGAATCAAGCCACCCATGGGGATGTAGCCAGAGGTCAAACCCTTGGCGATGGACAGGGTGTCCGGCTCGAATCCGAAGTATTCGTGGGCGAACCATTCGCCGGTGCGACCAAAGCCGCCGATCACTTCATCGGCGCACAACAGCACGTCGTATTTGCGGCAGATGCGCTGAATTTCCGGCCAGTAGCTTTCCGGCGGGAAAATCATGCCGCCCGCGCCCTGGAACGGTTCGGCGATGAAGCCGGCGACCTTGTCGGCGCCCAGTTCGAGGATTTTCGCTTCCAGTTGCTGTGCCGCCCGCAGGCCGAATTCCGCCGGGGTCAGATGACCTTCGTGGGCGAAGAAGTACGGCTCGTCGATGTGCGCGATATCGGGAATCATCCCGCCCATTTCGTGCATGAACTTCATGCCGCCGAGGGCCGTCGCCGCCAGGGTCGAACCGTGGTAGCCGTTCCAGCGGCCGATCATGATTTTCTTTTCGGGCTTGCCCAGCACCTGCCAGTAACGGCGCACGGTGCGGATCAGCACCTCGTTGGCCTCAGAGCCGGAGTTGGTGTAGATCGCGTGGCTGTAGTGCCCCGGCAGCAGGCTGAACAGCAGCTCGGAGAGCTCGATCACCTGCGGGTGGGTGGTGTGGAAAAACATGTTGTAGTACGGCAGCTGCTCCAGTTGCCGGCTCGCGGCGGCGTTCAGATCCTTGCGTCCGTAACCGAGGTTGGTGCACCACAGTCCGGACATGCCGTCGAGATAGCGCCGACCGTCATTGTCCCAAAGATGCAGGCGTTCACCACGCACCATCACCCGTGGGCCTTCGTCGTTGAGGGCCTTCTGGTCGACGAACGCATGAATGTGGTGCGCTGCATCGGCGGCCTGGTAGTCGCGGGTTTCACGTGAGGTGGTCATCGCCGGATCTCCTTTCTTGTTGTGAGCGGCTGTCATGAGCGCAGTTGAAACCAGGTGGTTTTCAACTGGGTGTATTTGTCGAACGAGTGCAGCGACAGATCGCGGCCGAAACCCGATTGCTTGCCGCCGCCGAACGGCACGGTCACGTCCAGCGCATCGACGCTGTTGACCGACACCGTACCGGCTCGCAATTGCCGCGCCACCCGATGGGCACGGTGCAGATCATCCGTCCACAGCGATGCTGCCAGACCGTAGACGCTGTCATTGGCCAGTTGCAAGGCGTGGGCTTCATCATCGAACGGAATCACCGCCAGCACCGGGCCGAACACTTCTTCGCGAAACAGGGTCATGTGCGGCTGCACGTCGGTGAAAATCGTCGGCTGAACGAAGTTGTCCGAACCGTTGAAACTCAGCTGCTGCCCGCCACAGACGCGGGTCGCGCCTTCGCGTTCGGCCTGATGAATGAAGCGCAGAATGCTTTCGGTCTGACGGGTATCGACGATCGCCCCTGCCGCACTCGCCGGATCCAGCGGATCGCCCGGTTGCCAGCGTTCGACCTGCGCCTTCAGACGTTCAATGAACTCGTCATGAATCGAGCGCTCCACCAGCAACCGCGAGTTGGCCGAGCAGACTTCGCCCTGATTGAAGAAGATCCCGAACGCGGCTTTCTGCGCCGCCAGATCCAGATCCTTGCAGTCGGCGAACACCAGGTTGGCGCTCTTGCCGCCGCACTCCAGCCACACCTGTTTGAGGTTCGACTGCGCGGAGTACTGCATGAAATATTTGCCGACCTGGGTCGAACCGGTGAACACCAGACAATCGACATCCGGGTGCAGGCCCAACGCTTTTCCGGCCTGTTCGCCGAGACCCGGCAGCACGTTCAATACGCCGGCCGGTAGCCCGGCTTCCAGTGCCAGCTCGGCCAGACGCAAGGCGGAAAACGGTGATTGCTCGGCGGGTTTGAGAATCACCGAGTTGCCCGCCGCCAGCGCCGGGGCGAGTTTCCACGCGGCCATGTCCAGCGGGAAATTCCACGGCACCACGGCGGCGACCACGCCCAGCGCTTCGCGGGTGATGGTCGCCAGCACGTTCGAGGCGCTCGGTGCGACTTGATCGTAGAGTTTGTCGAGGCTTTCAGCGTACCAGCGGAACACCCCGGCGGCGCCCGGTACGTCGATGTTGAAAGCGTCCATCACCGGTTTGCCCATGTTCAGCGAATCAAGCAGCGCCAGTTCTTCGCGATGGGCCAGGATCAGATCCGCCAGACGCAGCAGCACTTGTTTGCGCTCGGTCGGTGAACGCCCGGCCCAGATGCCTGCCTCGAACACCTGCCGCGCATTGCGCACCGCCGCATCGACATCGGCTTCACCACACGCGGCCACATCAGCCAGTAGCCTGCCGGTGGCCGGGTCGATCGCGGCAAAGCTCTGCCCCGACTGCGCGTCACACAACTTGCCGTCGATCACGGCCTGGTACGGATAGCTCAATTCAGCGGCCTTGCGCTGCCAGTCTGCAAGTTCGAACACGGTGGATGCTCCCTGGACTTTTGTTCTTTTATAAACGGCTGCAGTCGATAGTCGCTCAGGCCTGTGCGAGCTAAAACCAGTAAAAATGTCTTCGCAGACAATAAAAAAGGTAACCAGCCGATGGCCCCCTCGCGCGCGTATGGGGCTATTGTTCAGGGACAAAAAAACCGCCGACAGAACGGAGGCCGGCGGCGTACAAATTGCTTGGATGTGAAATCCGTTCGCTTTGAGGTTCACCGTGGCCGCTTACAACCTGCGTCAGTTGAAATACTTCATCACCACCGTCGAATGCGGCAGCGTCGCCGAAGCCTCGCGCAAGCTGTACATCGCGCAACCGGCGATTTCCACGGCGATCAAGGGGCTGGAAGACAGCTTTGGCGTGCAACTGCTGATCCGCCATCACGCCCAGGGCGTATCCCTAACGCCGAGCGGCGCGCGGTTCTTCCGCAAGGCACAGGAACTGCTGCGCATGGCCAAGGAGTTCGAACAGAACGCCCTTGCCGATAACGACGTGGTGGCCGGGCAGATCGATATCGGCTGTTTCGAGACCGTCGCGCCGCTGTACCTGCCGCAGTTGATCGCAGGTTTCTCGGCGTTGTATCCGGGGGTGAAGATCCGCATCCGCGACGGCGAACAACAGGAACTGGTGCAAGGCCTGACCTCGGGCACCTTCGACCTGGCGATCCTGTACAAGCACGACCTCGACGCCACCATCGAAACCGAACCGCTGATGCCGGCCCAACGGCCTTACGCCCTGCTGCCGGCGGATCATCGCTTTGCTCAGCTTAAGCAGGTGTCGCTGCGGGACTTGTGCCTGGAGCCGATGATCCTGCTCGACGTGCAACCGAGCCGCACCTACTTCGTCAGCCTGTTCGAAGAACTCGGGCTGTCGCCGCGCATCGAATTCAGCTCGCCGTCGATTGAAATGGTGCGTGGCATGGTCGGCCAGGGATTCGGCTTCTCGATCCTGGTGACCCGCCCGCATTCGGAATGCACCTACGACGGCAAGAAAGTCGTGTGCGTGGACATCGTCGAAGACGTCACCGGCTCAGGGCTGGTCGCGGCGTGGCTCAAGCGCGGGCAACTGACCAAACCGGCGCAGTTGTTTGCCGATTACTGCCGGGAGCAGTTGACGGCGAAGGCCAGCCGATAAAAAAACTATTGATCGTTATCCGTGCCGAGTCGAGGGTCAATTTCAACGAAATTCCGACGCAAGTAATCTTCCATGGCAATGTCTTCAATCACCCACTCACCATGCCCGAGGTTCCCGACGAGGTCACGGCGTTGCAGGCGCTTCAAAGCCGTTTGAACCGTTGCCGCGCTGGGCACGTGGCCACCGGGCATCTCGCTGCCAATCCACTCGCGTCCTTCGGTAGAAAAAATTGGAAGGCCTTTCACCAATCCGACAAGTACGGTGAAATCCAGAGGTGCCATCTCCAGGATCAGATTCTCGAAGTTGCCTTCGTCCGTCATGGCACTCCAGGCTCGATGGTCTGCATCTCGCACACTGAGCCCCTCAGTGAGGCACAGCAGGAATACATCGCGAATGTACTTGGGCATGTATCCGCGGGCAGCGAAACGCTCGAAGGCGGCGTTTACCTCCCACTCCCGTCCGGTGATTTCACGGAACCGCTGACCCAGATGCTGGACAAATTCCAGGCCAAGATTAGGAAACTGGATCTCGTGGCTGAACTGATAGAACGGTGCTTTGGTACGTCGAAACATTCGATGCAGGCCATCCTGGGAGGACCCTGTAAACACTGCAAAGACTTCACCGTGCGCCTGCTGCAGCAGCGAACGGAGCGTAGCGGTCAAGTCTTCAAATTCCTTCCGGCTCGCCAGATGCTGGACCTCGTCGATGATCAGCAGAGCCTTGCCGTTACCGAGTATCCGGAAGCGCTCGAAGAGCTCGATCAGGTTCAGTCCGCCCTCCTTCGCCAGCTCGGCCTTCACTGTTACACCATCGGTACTGGCGCCGGCCTCCACCGACTGAACCAGAGAACCTGGTCGCATGAGCTTTAGCCAATTGCGTCGCAAGAACCCTGCGCCGTGGATGGCCTCATACAACGCACCCGCGATCACCCGCTCGGGATGCGCCTTGTCAAACCACAGGTCTGCTGTTGCAACGATAAAGCCGTGTGCCTTGGCAATCGGTATCAGGTCGTTGATCAGAAAGGTGGTCTTGCCCTTGCGCCGAGGCGCGAATATTGTCGCGGCGTTCTGCAGGCGAGACTCGAAAGTGACCAGGATTCCTTCAGCCAGATTGGTGCGAGGGAAGAGCAGCGAGTCCTTGGTTTCCGGGGTCATTATGAGCCTTTATGTAAAAATGCATAATTTATGAATATAAAAATAATTACGCATAATCAAGAAAGATGAAAGCCTCACCTGAATGCCGTCTGTCAGGTACCACGCGGTTTGGCCCGAGCGGTCGCTTCAGCCACCAGCGGATCATCCGGCCAGTAGTGCTTCGGATACCGCCCCTTCAGATCCTTCTTCACCTCGGCATAAGTGCTGCGCCAGAAATTGGCCAGATCCTGCGTGACCTGCACCGGACGTCGTGCGGGCGACAGCAGGTGCAGCTTGACCACTTGCCGGCCGCCGGCGATGCGCGGGGTATCGGCGAGGCCGAACAGCTCCTGCAAACGCACCGCGAGGATCGGTGGTTGCTCGCTGTAGTCGAGGCGAATCGACGAGCCAGACGGCACGCTCAGGTGGTGTGGTGCCTGCTCATCAAGCTGCTGCGGCAGCGGCCACGGCAGCAGATTACGGACAATGCTCGACAGGTCGAGGTTGGCGAAATGGCTGAGGCGCGAGACCTTGCCCAGATAAGGCATCAGCCAGTCTTCGAGGGTTCTCAGCAGCTCGGCGTCGCTGACATCCGGCCATTGGCTGTCGCCTTTGGCGTCCAGGTCGAGCTGGCGCAGCAACGCGACTCGCGCCTGCCACTGGCGCAGTTCCGGAGTCCACGGCAGCAGCTCCAGACCTTTGCGCCGCACCAGATTGACCAGTGCCTGACTGCGGGCGTTTTCGTCGAGACCGGTCAGCGGTTCACGGCTGAGGATCAGTTCGCCGACCTTGCGCTGGCGTTCGGCCCGCAGCACGCCCTCACGTTCATCCCAGTCCAGTTGATCGACGGTGTGCACCTGCTCGGCCAACACTGAATCGAACAGCGTCGGATCGAAATCCGCCGCCAGATAAATCCGTTCCTCGCGCTGGCCCTGACGGCTGCCGAGGTCGGCAATCACGATCCACGGTTCTTTCATCAGGCTGTCGGCTTCGGTGAATAGCGCCGCCCGCCCGTTGGCCAGACGGTATTCGGCACCACCGGCTCGCCGCTGCTGGGCCACACGATCCGGATAGGCCAGCGCCAGCAGAGCACCGAGCCAGTGCGGGTGGTCGGGATCGCTGACCGCTTGGCTCGGCTGGCCGCGCAGCAAGCCGCGATATTGCCGCGCCAGCTGCCGGGCGCGCTGCACGCCGCCCTGAGCGCTGCGGGCCGCGCGTTCTTCGCCGGACAGCAGCACCAGGCGGCTGTGCAGATCCGCCCCGGCGCCGCGCAAGATATCCCGCTCGCCGAGCAACGCGGCCACATCACACGCCATGTTCGCCAGACCCAACGCCTGACCGCGCAACAGTAAATGCGCGATGCGTGGATGTGCCGGCAATTCAGCCATGGCCTGACCGTGACGGTTCAAGGTTTCACCGTCCAGCGCACCGAGGCGCTGCAACAGATCCTGAGCTTGTGCATAAGCGGCGGCGGGCGGTACGTCCAGCCAGATCAGATCACCCGGCGCCACGCCCCAGCGCCCGAGTTGCAAAGCAAGCCCGGCGAGATCCGCCGAGAGGATTTCCGCACTGCCATAGGCCGCCAGTTGCTCGTGCTGATCCTGGGACCAAAGGCGATAACACACACCCGGCTCCAGACGCCCGGCCCGGCCTGCACGCTGGGTAGCACTGGCTTTGGAGATGCGTTGGGTATCGAGGCGGGTCATGCCGCTGCCCGGATCGAAACGCGGCACCCGCGCCAGTCCGGCGTCGATCACCACGCGCACGCCGTCGATGGTCAGGCTGGTCTCGGCGATGTTGGTGGCCAGCACCACTTTACGTTTGCCATGCGGTGCCGGGTCGATGGCGGCGCGCTGGGCATTCAGATCGAGTTCGCCGTGCAACGGGCAGAGCAACACATCGCTGCGCTCACCGATGGCGTCCGCCAGTTGTTGATGGACCCGGCGGATTTCCGCCTGCCCCGGCAGGAACACCAACAGACTGCCGGTTTCATCGTGCAGAGCTTCGAGCACCGTTTGCGTGACGCGCTGATCGATGTATTCGCCGGGCTGGAATGGTCGGCCCCAGCGCATCGTCACCGGGAACATCCGGCCCTCGCTGCGCAGGATCGGCGCGTCGTCGAGCAAACTGGCCAGACGTTCGCCTTCGAGGGTGGCGGACATCAGCAGAATCTTCAGCGGTTGTTCAGCTCGAAACAGCTCGCGACCGTTCAGACTGAGGGCCAGCGCCAGATCGGCGTCGAGGCTGCGTTCATGAAATTCGTCGAAGATCAGCAGGCCCACGCCCTCCAGCGCCGGGTCGTCCTGCAAGCGCCGGGTGAGAATGCCTTCGGTGACCACCTCGATGCGCGTGTTCGGACCGACCTTGCTGTCGAGGCGAATGCGATAACCGACGGTTTCACCGACCTTCTCGCCCAGCTCGCTGGCCAGCCGTTCCGCCGCTGCGCGCGCGGCCAGCCGACGGGGTTCGAGCATGAGAATGGTCTGCCCGTTCAACCATGCTTCATTGAGCAGGGCCAAGGGCACGCGGGTGGTTTTACCGGCGCCGGGCGGTGCTTCGAGCACGGCTTCGTGGCGTGTCGCGAGGGCTTCACGCAGGGCGGGTAAAACTTCGTCGATCGGCAAAGAAATCATGCTGGCTCCCCAGGGCGTGCCCACAGTAAATTGCGAGTCGCGTTAAAGCTGTGAGCGTGCCAGGCAAGGCGCGGGACGCAGGTAAGGGTCGTTTCCTTACCAAGTCCCGCAACGCAGCATGGCGCGCTCACAGCTTTAGCCCGGAGGGCCGAACCCCGAGAGAATTCGGTAGCCGTCACGCGGTATGGATCTGGAGAAAACAACTTCAATCCTCAACGTATTTCGATAGGGGTGAGACGGGGCCACAATTTACTGTGGGCACGCCCTGCCGCGGCGAGTATAACGGCGAACTGCTGAGCGTTCGTCAGGGTCTTAACTTCACACGATGACGCTTCGTTAACAGATGACTCAGGAGATTCCCATGCGCTTACCTTTTCGCCTGATCGGCGGTGTACTGGTTGCCACCCTGCTCACTCAGATCACCGCGTGCGGTTCGATTTTCTATCCCGACCGGCGCGGCCAGATCGACGGCAAGATCGACCCGGCGATTGCCGTGCTCGATGCCGTGGGCCTGCTGTTCTACATCATCCCCGGCCTGATCGCGTTTGCCGTGGACTTCACCACCGGCGCGATCTATTTCGAACCGGGCCACACGGCGCAGGTCGACCCGGCCAAACTCAAGCAAGCCATCGGCCCGGACGGCCAGGTCGATAACCTCAAGTTGCAGGCTATTCTCGAAACGGAACTGGGCCGCAATCTGCCGCTGGACGACCCGCGCCTGATCCAGCACAAGGGCAGCACCCAGCAACTGGCGATGTTCGGCCTGCAACCTGCCGCATAAGGAATCGACGCTCCCATGACCTCCAGCCCCGAACATGCCCGCCTGCTGCGGCTGGCGACCCGCGCCTCGGTGGCGGTGGCCTCTACGCTGATCATCGCCAAAGCCATCGCCTGGTGGTTGAGCGGTTCGGTGAGCATGCTCGCCGGCCTCACCGACTCGGCCCTCGATGGCGTCACCTCGTTGCTCAATCTGCTGGCGGTGCACTACGCGCTGCGCCCGGCGGATGACGATCACCGTTATGGCCACGGCAAGGCCGAATCCCTGGCGGGCATGGCGCAGGCGCTGTTCATTGGCGGCAGTGCGGTGCTGATCGCATTGCAGGCTTACGAGCGCATCCAGCGACCGGAACCGCTCGGCGCGCCCTGGATCAGCATCGGCGTCATTGTGTTTTCATTGGTGCTGACGGCGGCGCTGCTGATGCTGCAACACCGGGTGATCAAACAGACCGGCTCCAACGCGGTGCGGGCGGACTCGTTGCATTACCGTTCGGACATGTTGCTCAACGGCAGCATCCTGATTGCCCTGATTCTCGCGGGCCTGGGTTTTCATCAACTGGATGCCTGGTTCGGTCTGGGGATTGCCGTGTACATCCTGTGGAGCGCGATCCAGATCGCCCGGGAAAGTTTTTCGGTGCTGATGGATGAAGAGCTGCCGGTGGATGTCAGTCAGCACATGCTCGAACTGGCCTGCGCTGTGCCGGGCGTTTTGGGCGCCCACGATCTGCGTACGCGGATTTCCGGCAATCACTGGTTCGTGCAATTGCATCTGGAGTTGCCGGGGGACCTGACGCTGTCAGTCGCCCACGGCATCAGCGATCAAGCGGCGGATGCGATTCATGCGGCCTACCCGCGGGCCGAAGTGCTGGTGCACGCCGACCCGCAGGAAGTGGTACAAGCTGCCCGTGCTCAGTAGTTGACCTGATAACCGCGACTGCTCAGGCAATTGCCCTGGGCCTGGCGGTAGGCCTGCACCACCTCGGGCGCTGGCTGATAGGTTGCGGTACGCGGATCGAAGCCGCTTTGCTGCACCGCATATTGGTAGCACTGATAGCCGTCCTGCTGGACCTGCTCCGGCGACTGGCCGTTGGCGGGATACGCTTCCACGTCGTAGCCGTTGCCCGTCGGTTGTGGCGGTTGCTGCACCGGCGGCTCGACGACCACGTAATCCTGGGTCGCTTCCTGATAGGCGTAGTACGAACCTGCCGCCAGGAACAACAGCGAACCGCCGATCCACACCTCACGAGCGTAATCCGGCAGGTACTGGATGCGGATACCCCGTGGCGGCTGAACCACGACATAACGCGGACCCTGCGGGCGATACCAGTAGCCGCCGGAGTAGAAATAATCCTGACCGCGATACGGCACGCGGAAGTCGCGATCCGGGAAGCGGTCGATTACGTGGCCCGGACGGTACTGCGGGCCCGGGCCCCAGCCATTGCCATGCCCGTCCGGACGTCCCGGCCAGCGACGATCATCGGGTCGGTTGCCGGTCTGCCAGTTCGGGTGATAACCGTTCTGCGGACGCTCGTCGCGGTAGTAGCCCTGACGCGGCTCCTGAGTCTGGCGCACGGTATCGGGGCGCGGCTGGATCGGCAGATTGTTCACCGGCGGCGGAGGCGGCTGATGAACCGGCGCGGGTTGAACGGGCGGGCGATTCTGCCACTGCCCGTTGTTGTGTGGCTGACCGTTGTGCTCGAACTGACGGCTGTTGTCGCCGCGAATGATCTCGTTGTTCTGCGGCCGTGGCGGATTCTGTTGCGGCTGGTTTTGTGGACGCGGCTGATTGTTGCCCTCGCGACCTTCATTGTGCCCCCAATGCTCCCGTTCACGCCCGCCTCCTTCAGGGCCTCGATTCTGCGGCTCGTCGGCCAGCACCTGGGCACAGACACTCACACACAGCAAACCAACACTGGCCACACGCCAGATACGCGACTTCATGAAATTCCTCACTGCGGGCCAAAGCCTGTCATTAAGAGTGCCTGTAGCTAAGACCGGGAAGGGGCACACCGGGTTCTGCAACAGGTTATCAGTCACGCCATTTATTTATTGAGCGGGGGAGGCCAAATCGCAGGCAAGAAAAAAGGGAGACCCGTCGGCCTCCCCTTCAGAGAACTTCGTCCTGGCTCGACGCTTTTGACGCCGGCTCACCTCACGCCGTCTTCTGGACAGTGTGCAGCTCGGGGGCCGACACGTCCCCGGTGGGGGGCGGCGGCCGCGGCGGGCCTGATTGGGCGGGCCGCAGTGGACTGTGTTACCGAGCAGTGATTCTGGTGATAAGGATAGGCCTGAGGCCGCGACAGATGATTGCGAAGATTGCTCAATTAAACATCACTTGCGCAATTTTTAACCCCGGATAGATAATCCGCCGCAATAGTCAGGACAAAGGACAGATTCATGAGCAAACTCGACCGCTACGACCTGAGCATACTGGCGGAATTGCAGCGAGACGCCCGCATCTCCAACCAGGAACTGGCCGAGCGCATCGGTCTGTCACCGTCACCGTGCTCGCGTCGGGTCAAGCAACTGGAGGACGATGGCTACATCTCGCGGCAGGTCGCCCTGCTGGACCGCAAGATGCTCGGACTGAGCCTGACGGCCTACGTGCTGATCGGCATGGACCGGCACACGCCGGAGCGTTTCGAAAACTTCGAAGCGGCCATCCGCACCTTGCCGCAGGTGCTGGAATGCAGCCTGGTGACTGGCGTGGATGCCGACTATCAGCTGAAAGTGGTGGTGCCGGACATGGATCACTATCAGAAGCTGCTGTTGGGGCACCTGACCCGCATCGAAGGCGTGACCAGCGTGCGTTCGAGCTTTGTGCTGAATCAGGTGCTCAACAGCACCGAACTGCCGCTGACTCATCTGCGTAACTGAAACCCTCTTCGCGAGCAGGCTCGCTCCCACAGGGGAATGCATTGCAAACGCGAAGAAGCCAGTGCAGGCGACGAATGACTGCGGCACACCGACGCAGGTCAATGCCGCGTCAATCGTCGTTGGCGTATACTCCCCGCCGCCCTTTAAGCCGCACAGTGCCGGAGATGCCCGATGGATCCAGCCGTATTTGAAGAGTGGATGATGACCGGTCTGGTCAGCATCCTGATCATTTTCATGGGTTTCATCGTCTGGGATCTGGCGAAGAAGTCCAAGGCCGGGCGCTTCGGCTCGTTCATTCTGTTCTTCGTGCTGGGCCTGGGCGTGGCCGCGTTCATCATCAAAAGCGTGGTGATCGGCCTGATCGAATCCGGCGCCTTATAAGCGCGCCGGCACTTCCTTCCATTGGCCCTGATCGAGCCCCTCGATCGTCCAGTCACCGATCCTGACCCGCACCAGCCGCAACGTCGGCAGCCCGACCGCCGCCGTCATCCGCCGCACCTGACGGTTGCGCCCTTCGCGAATCACCAGTTCCAGCCAGGTTGTCGGAATGGTTGCGCGAAAGCGTACCGGCGGATTGCGTGGCCACAGTTCAGGCTCATCCAGTTGCCGCGCTTCGGCGGGCAGGGTCATGCCGTCATTCAATTCGACACCGTCACGCAGGCGCTGCAACTGCTCGGCCGTCGGCACGCCTTCGACTTGCACCCAATAGGTCTTCGCCAGTTTGTGCTTGGGGTCGGCGATCCGCGCCTGCAACTGGCCGTCGTTGGTCAGCAGCAGCAAACCTTCACTGTCGCGGTCCAGTCGCCCGGCCGGGTAGATGCCCGGAACGTCGATGTAATCCTTGAGCGTCGCCCGCCCTTCACCGTCGCTGAATTGCGTCAGCACATCGAACGGTTTGTTGAACAGGATCAGCTTCGGCTCGGCGGGCGGTGCCTTGGCCACACGGCGCGGGGCTGAAGAGGACGGCTTCGCGCCGGGGCGGCGGGAAGGTGGACGTTGAGGACGGGACATGGCGAAAAGAACATCTAACGGTCGGGGCTGACAATGCTAGTGCCCCGACCGCCAAATGACCACGATTAACCGTTAGCGGAACGGCGGCTCGTCGAAGCTGCGCAGTTTGCGCGAGTGCAGCGAGTTGAGTTCGGTACGCAGCAGGTCCACCGCTTCGATACCGATCTTCAAGTGCTGGCTGACCGCGCGCTCGTAGAACGCGTTGGCCGAACCCGGCAGTTTGATTTCACTGTGCAGCGGCTTGTCCGAAACACACAGCAACGTGCCGTACGGCACCCGCAGGCGATAGCCCTGGGCGGCGATAGTGCCGCTTTCCATGTCCACCGCCACGGCGCGGGACAGGTTGATCAGCGGTCGCTCCTGGGCCCAGCGCAATTCCCAGTTGCGGTCGTCGTAGGTCAATACGGTGCCGGTGCGCAGGCGTTTCTTCAGCTCTTCACCTTTTTCACCCGTGATGTTGGCCGCCGCTTGCTGCAACGCCAGCTGCACTTCGGCCAGGGCCGGGATCGGAATGTTCGGCGGCACAACCCGGTCGAGAATCCCGTCGCGACGCATGTAAGCGTGGGCCAGCACGTAGTCGCCGATGGTCTGCGACTGACGCAGGCCGCCGCAGTGACCGATCATCAGCCAGCAATGCGGACGCAGTACCGCCAGGTGGTCGGTGATGTTCTTGGCATTGGACGGGCCGACGCCGATGTTCACCAGGGTCACGCCGTGGCCATCGCTGGCGATCAGGTGATAGGCCGGCATCTGGTAACGGTGCCAGACCACACCGGCGGCAATGGCCGAGGCTTCGCCGTGGTCCATGCCTTTTTCGATGATCACGTTGCCCGGCAATACCATGCGCACGAAACGCGGGTCGCGGCGCAGTTGCTCCAGACCGTGGACGATGAACTGGTCGACGTAACGGTGATAGTTGGTCAGCAGAATCCATGGCTGTACATGGCGCCAGTCACTGCCGGTGTAATGCACCAGCCGACGCAGCGAGAAGTCGACACGCGCCGCATCGAACAGCGCCAGCGGCAGCGGATGGGTGTTCTCCCAGTCGTAGAGACCGTCGGCGATGCCGTCGGTGGCGGCAGACAGGTCGGTACTCGGGAACACCCGCGCCAGCACGGCGGCGGTGACACCGGAGCCGGCCAGTTCATCACCCTGCTCGACCACGTACGGGTACGGAATATTCTGCTCGCTGACGCCGACTTCAACGGTCACCGTGAAGTCGTGCATCAGCGGTGTGAGCTGCTCCAGCAGGTATTTGCGAAACGCTGTCGGGTGGGTGACGGTCACGCTGTAGGTGCCTGGCAACTGCACCTTGGCGTAAGCGCGGGTGGTCTGCGGGACTTCGCCCTGGCAGTGGTAGGTCAGACGCAGTTCGGGATAACGGAACAGGGCTCGTTGCCCGGCGTCGGGCTCGACGCGATCCTTGAGATAACGCTTGAGCGCCGAGTTCAGCGCCGTGGTGGCCCGCTCATGCAGCTCGGCCAGACGATCCACGGCCTGTTCGGCGGTTTGAACGACAATAAACGCTTCGGTCACGATCAGCTTCCTGTGTTCTGACTTGCAGAGCTTCATCTTGCCTGCATCGTGGCTTCACGGAAACAGTGGCGTTGTGGCTATTCATCATTCTGACAGGTGTATGCGGGCCCATGTGGGAGCGGGTTTGCCCGCTCCCACGGGATGTCTAGAAACCTTGCGGCGTCGAGCGAGCAACGATCGCTTCGACATCCAGCCCACGGGGCAACGCGCCGTAGACCCGGCCGCCCCCACTCAGGCGACTGGCGATAAAGGCATCGCTGACCGCCGAATTCCCGGCCTCGAGCAACAGCTTCGCTTGCAGCCCCAGAGCGATGTCTTCGGTCAGTTGCCGCGCCCGATATTGAATGTCGCCCGTGTCCTTGAACGACGCCTGCAACTGCTGGATATGCGCGGCCAGCCGCTTGTCGCCATGGCCGTCACCCAGTTCGTTGAACAGTACATCCAGCACCCCTGGCTCTTTCGACAGTGCACGCAACACATCCAGGCATTGCACGTTGCCGGAACCTTCCCATGTCGAATTCACCGGCGCTTCGCGGTACAGGCGCGGCAGGATGCTGTCTTCGACATACCCGGCGCCGCCCATGCATTCGGCAGCTTCATTGATCATCCCCGGCGCACGTTTGCAGATCCAGTATTTGCCCACTGCCGTCACCAGCCGGGCGAATTGCGCTTCATGGCGGTCGTTCAGATGATCCAGTGCCTTGCCCATGCGCAGGCTCAGGGCCAGCGCGGCTTCGCTTTCCAGTGCCAGATCGGCCAGCACGTTTTGCATCAGTGGCTGTTCGCTGAGCAGTTTGCCGCCGACCTTGCGGTGGGCGCAGTGATGGCTGGCCTGGGTCAGCGCCTGACGCATCAGCGAGCTGGAACCGACCATGCAGTCGAAACGGGTCATGGCCACCATCTCGATGATGGTCGGCACGCCGCGCCCTTCTTCACCGACCATCCAAGCCAGTGCGCCCCGGAACTCCACTTCGCTGGAGGCGTTGGACTGATTGCCGAGCTTGTTCTTCAGGCGCTGGATATAGAACTGATTGCGCGTGTCGTCCGGGCGATGGCGCGGCAGCAGGAAACAGGTCAGGCCCTTGTCGGTCTGCGCCAGCGTCAGGAACGCGTCGCACATCGGCGCCGAACAGAACCACTTGTGGCCCACCAGCTCATAAGCCTGGCCCGGGCCGCTGGCCCCCACCGGATAAGCCTTGGTGGTGTTGGCCCGCACGTCGGTGCCACCCTGTTTCTCGGTCATCGCCATGCCAATGGTCACGCCAGGCTTGTGGGCCATGCCGACATTGCGCGGGTCGTATTCGGTGGCGAGGATTTTCGGCAGCCACTGTTCAGCCAGATCAGGCTGCAAGCGCAGCGCGGGAACACTGGCGAAGGTCATGGTCAACGGGCAACCGCTGCCCGCCTCGGCCTGGCTGTGCAGATAAGTCATGGAGGCCCGGGCCACATGGGCACCGTCCTGCGGATGGGCCCAGGGCAACGACGTCAGGCCATGCTCGATGGCCGTGCGCATCAGCTCATGGTAGGCCGGATGGAATTCCACCAGATCGATGCGATGACCATAGCGGTCATGGCTGGCGAACACCGGTTTGTTCTGGTTGGCGAGAAACCCGGCCTCCATCAGCGGACCACCGGCCAGCGCGCCGTAGGCATCGATCCGCGACTCGGCCCAACCGGCGCCGAACCGCCGCGACCATTCCTGCAACGGCAGGTCGATGCGATACAGGTTGGTGCCGTCCAGCGACGGTGGCTGGTTGGTCACTTCGTGGGTTTCGGCGAACTGATGCAGGTTCATGACGGGGCTCCTTGATCGGCCAGAGCTTCAGTTAAGCACCGCCCCCGGACCGATCAAAGTGTCATATCGGCCTAAATCGCGGCGCTTTCACCCCATCAGCAACTCAATACCCGTCGCTGCATGGCGACCTGCAAGTCCTCGAATTTCACCGGTTTGCTCAAGTAATCGATCACCCCGCCCGAAGCGCAGTGCTCGCGATCGGTGCCCTGCGCGATCATGAACACCGGCAGATGGGCGCAGCCCGGCAAGTCATGGATCTGGCAGCACAGCGACACACCATCGAGCGGTGGCAACTGGCAATCGATCAGCACCGCATCGAACGGCTCGCGCTGCAGGCATTCGATGGCGGCGGCACCGTGGTCGGCGGTGCGCACGCGAAAACCGAGTTTGAGCAGCATGCCGCGCATCACCAGTTGATTGACGCTGTTGTCGTCCACCAGCAACACAGTGCAGTCCTGCGGTGCGCGTATGGCATCGCGAACAAGCGTCGGCGCGACTTCAACCGCCGGCAACTCGAACTCCACGTCCAGTTGAAAACGACTGCCACGCCCCGGCTCGGAACGGTGCGTGAGCTTGCCGCCGAGCAATTCCACCAGTTGGCGGCAGATCGCCAGACCGACGCCCAAACCGCCGTACTCGCGAGTCATTGAACCGTCGAGCTGGAAAAAGCGCTGATACAGCGTGGCCTCGCCCAGATCGGTAAATCCGATGCCGGTGTCGATCACGGCGAAAGACAGCGCCAGGCGATTGTCCGTCGAAGGCTTGCCGGTGACCCGCATGGCGAGACCGCCGACCCGGGTGAACTTGATCGCGTTGTCCAGCAGACACTCCAGGCATTGCGCGAGCTTGGCGCTGTCGCCATTCAATCGATCCGGCAGTGTCGGCAGCACGTCGACCTTGAAGTCCAGCGACTTGCTCGAGGCGTTGCCTTCGAACTGCACGCGCAGCGCCTCCACCACCGCCCTCAGGCTGAAACTGCCCGGCGTGGCCTTGAGCTTGCCGGCCTGCAACTCGGTCAGGGTGAGGATACCGTTGACCATGCGCATCATGTCCCGCGCCGAACCGGCAGCAGTCTGCTGGTATTGCTCCAGCTCAGGGTCCAGTTCGACGGTCTGCATCAGCTCCAGCGAGCCGATCACTCCGTTCATTGGCGTGCGCAGTTCGTGGGTCAGGGTCGCAAGGAATTCGTCCTTGAGTTTGTTGCTGTGGGCCAGTTGCTGGTTGAGCGCTTCGAGTTTCTGGCCGGCGTCGAACAGGGTCTGTGCCTGTTGTTCGCGCATCGCATTGATACGGTCGGCCAGCGCCAGAGACAGCAGGGCCACCTCGATGGCCGAACCGATCTGGCTGGCGTACATGGTCAGGAACACATTCGGCAGCAAGCCAAGCACCATCATCGTGTTGACGATCCCGCCGAGCAGAAACGCCGACCAGGCGATGATGAAGTAGCGCGCCACGCGCAGACCGCGCCACCAGGCAAGGATTCCGGCGGCGAAGATCACCACGGTAAAGGTCAGTGCCAGCGTCGTCGCCAGACGCAAGGCCAGGGCGTAACTGGTCATCAGCGACAGGCCGATCACCACGGCGCCAAAAACGATCAGGGCGATCAACAGACGGTCGAGCCAACGACTGTGGTTCTTCGTCTGCAGGAAACTGCGGGCGAACTGACTGCCGAACAGCCCCGCGCAACCAATGAAGAACGGCGTGGCGGCGTTGGCCCACCAAGGGTTGTCGGGCCAGAAATACTCGACTGCCGCGCCATTGACCGACAGCTGGTACAGGCCGAACGATGCGATATAGAAGATGTAATAGAGATAGCTGGTGTCGCGCACGCTGAGGTAGATGAACAGGTTGTACACCAGCATTCCCAACAGCACGCCATAAATCAGGCCCAGCACGTAAAGACGCAACGGCTGATCTTCGAGGTACGCGGTGCTCGACCACAACGTCACCGGCGCCTGGATCGAGCCTTCGCTGGACAATCGCAAATACACCGTCTGTTGCTGATCAGGCTTGAACGTGAGGGTGAACAGGTAGTTGTTCTGCCGGATCTCGCGACTGGCAAATGGCAGCGCATCTCCGGTCTGACGGACCAGACGATACTCGCCGGTGGCATCGGGCAGATACAGGTCGAGGTGATCGAGCGGCGGATAGGCCAGCTCCAGCAGCCAGGTGCGCTGCACCGCCGGATTGCTCGGGCGGTAATGCAGGTCGATCTTCAGCCAGAATGCCGAACGTGAGTAACCGGCATTGAGCGTGGCTTTATCGTGTTTTTTGAATTGTCCGGCAGCGGCCTGCGCGCGGACGTCGGCAATGCTCGCCTGACCGCTCGGGTCTTCGAACACTTGCAGGGATCGACCCAGCGGGAGGCTCTGGGTGAACTCGTCGAATTCGACGGCGTTTGCCAGGAGGGGCAAACAGAACAGCAACATCAACAAATAGCGCATTGAAGCCCCGGCGTGGCTTGTCCGGTTGCGTCAGGAAGCCCCCCATTCCCTTTGAGATGACGTAAAACCGGTATTACCTGTTATTGGTTTGGATCCACTCTAGCATAGCCGTTGATGGCCATTGAGCACCATGGAAATTTTTCCGATAAAGGCTCTAGAACGGGCATTTCAGAGCAAAGTGCCGAGCTAGAGCTGTTGGATCGGTCAGCTGCAGGATGCTGCTCGGCTCCGGAAACCCGAGCTATCGGCCAAGGGCTGCGCCACAACACCCGAAAAACAGGTTTGGTGGTAAGCTCGCGCACCATGAATATCTACAGTTCCCGCCCCGTTGTCCTCTGTCTCTCCGGCCACGACCCCAGTGGTGGCGCCGGCCTGCAGGCAGATATCGAAGCCCTGCTCGCTCAGGGTTGCCATGCGGCTCCGGCCGTCACCGCCCTGACCGTGCAAGACACCGTCAACGTCACTGACTTTCGCGTCCTCGACCGTGAGTGGGTACTGGCCCAGGCCAATGCCGTGCTCAACGATTCCGAAGTCGCGGCAGTGAAACTGGGCATGCTCGGTTCCCTGGAGATGGTCGACACCGTTGTCGAGCTGCTCCAGGCGCACCCGCACTTGCCGGTAGTCTGCGATCCGGTGCTGCGCGCCGGCGGCGGCGGACGTCTGGGCAAGGACGAGGTCGGCTACGCCATGCGCGAACGCCTGCTGCCGCTGTCGATCATCGCCACCCCCAACCTTCCCGAAGCCCGGATCCTCGCCGAACTGCCGGAAGGCACCGCGGACGAGTGCGCTGAAAAACTGTTGCCGTTCATCAAGAACCTGCTGATCACCGGCGGTCACGGCGACGAAACCGAAATCCACAATCGCCTGTACAGCCGGGACGGCCTGCGCGAAACCTTCAAGTGCCAGCGCCTGCCGGGCAGCTATCACGGCTCCGGCTGCACCCTGGCCAGTACCCTCGCCGGCCGTCTGGCTCAGGGCGAAAACCTGGCCAGCGCCGTGCGTACCGCGCTGGATTACACTTGGCGCACCCTGCGCGATGCCGAACAATTGGGCAAAGGCCAGTTCGTGCCGCGTCGCCTGCCGCTGGATTTCTGCTCGTAATGTCGTGAGGTGTGCCTGATGAAACTACGTGGCCTGTACGCCATTACCGACGGTCCATTGCTGGCCGGCAAGCTCCTGCCGTATGTGGAGGCGGCGCTCGAAGGCGGCGTCACTCTCCTGCAATACCGCGACAAGAGCAGCGACGAAGCCCGCCGCCTGCGCGAGGCCGAGGCCTTGCGCGACCTGTGCGAACGCTACAAGACCCGGTTGATCATCAACGATGACGCCGAACTGGCTGCGCGCCTGAACGTCGGCGTACACCTGGGCCAGACCGACGGCCCGCTGTCAGCGACCCGAGCCCTGCTCGGCTCGAAAGCGATCATCGGTTCGACCTGCCACGCCCGGCTTGAACTGGCCGAACAAGCTGTCAAAGAAGGCGCGAGCTACGTCGCCTTCGGTCGCTTCTTCAACTCCAATACCAAACCCGGTGCACCGACCTGCAGCCTCGACCTGCTCGATCAGGCCCGCCAGACGCTGCACCTGCCGATCTGTGCGATTGGCGGCATCACCCTCGACAACGCCGCGCCGCTGGTGGCCCACGGCGTCGATCTGCTGGCCGTGGTCCATGGCCTGTTCGGCGCCGACAGCACCGCCGAAGTCACCCGCCGCGCCCGCGCATTCAACGAATTACTAAAAGTCTGAGAGCCCGATCATGTCTCGTTCCGAAACCCTGTTTGCCAGTGCCCAGAAACACATTCCCGGTGGCGTGAACTCGCCGGTTCGCGCGTTCAGGAGCGTTGGTGGCACGCCATTGTTTTTCAAGCACGCCGAAGGCGCCTACGTCACCGACGAAGACAACAAGCGTTACGTGGATTACGTCGGCTCCTGGGGCCCGATGATCCTCGGCCACAGCCATCCCGAGGTGCTGGACGCCGTGCGTAACCAGCTGCAGCACGGCCTGTCCTACGGCGCGCCGACCGCAATGGAAACCGAGATGGCCGATCTGGTCTGCTCGCTGGTGCCGTCGATGGAAATGGTGCGCATGGTCAGCTCCGGCACCGAAGCGACCATGAGTGCGATCCGTCTGGCCCGTGGCTTCACTGGCCGTGACAGCATCATCAAATTCGAAGGCTGCTACCACGGGCACTCCGACAGCCTGCTGGTCAAGGCCGGTTCCGGTGCCCTGACCCAGGGCGTGCCAAGCTCGGCCGGTGTACCGGCCGCGTTCGCCAAACACACCCTGACCCTGCCGTTCAACGACATCGACGCCGTTGAGAAAATGCTCGCCGAAGTCGGCCAGGACGTGGCGTGCATCATCGTCGAGCCAGTGGCTGGCAACATGAACTGCGTACCGCCGGCGCCGGGTTTCCTCGAAGGCCTGCGCTCGCTGTGCGACAAACACGGCGTGGTGCTGATTTTCGACGAAGTGATGACCGGTTTCCGCGTCGCCCTCGGCGGCGCCCAGGCTTACTACGGCGTGACCCCGGACCTGACCACCTTCGGCAAGAT
This sequence comes from Pseudomonas sp. KCJK9016, assembly GCF_046231795.1. Lineage (NCBI taxonomy): Bacteria > Pseudomonadati > Pseudomonadota > Gammaproteobacteria > Pseudomonadales > Pseudomonadaceae > Pseudomonas > Pseudomonas sp. KCJK9016. Next base: position 169,555 of record NZ_JBJJMM010000004.1, read on the forward strand.
CATCGGCGGCGGCATGCCGGTCGGCTGCTTCGGCGGCAAGCGTTCGATCATGGAGCGCATCGCGCCACTGGGCCCGGTCTACCAGGCGGGCACGCTGTCGGGCAACCCGCTGGCGATGGCCGCCGGCCTGACCACCCTGCGCCTGATCAGCCGTCCGGGTTTCCACGCCGAGCTGACCGACTACACCACTCGCCTGCTCGACGGCTTGCAACAGCGCGCCGACGCGGCGGGCATTCCCTTCGTGACCACCCAGGCCGGCGGCATGTTCGGTCTGTACTTCAGCGGCGCTGACGACATTGTGACTTTCGAAGACGTGATGGCCAGCGATGCAGCGCTGTTCGGCCGCTTCTTCCACCTGATGCTCGAAGGTGGCGTGTACCTTGCGCCGAGCGCGTTCGAAGCCGGTTTCACCTCGATCGCCCACGGCGAAGCGGAACTGAAACTGACCCTCGACGCCGCCGAGCGCGCGTTCGCCAAACTGAAGTAACGGCTTGATCGCTGACGTTGGCCATTGCTGGCGTCAGCTTTCACCTACATTCCAGCGTTTTCTCCGACACTTCTGCCAAAAACATCCCGCAAACCGGGTGATCTATGCCCCACACAGCAGAAAATCGAGTAAAGACTTTGTAAGGTGGCCCCTGCTTATTTCATAATGCGCGCTTATTGGATCCCTCGACGGGTCCGCGCGCCCTTCAGAGGTAAGTCGATTCCCATGAACCGCACCGGCCGCACCCTTGCCTTGGGCTGCCTGTTGCTCCTTCAGCCGCTGCTCGCACATGCACAGGCAGGCGGCAACTCGTTGTTGATCCCGGCGATGGGTCGCTGCACCCTCAATACTCAGCCGCAAGATGTCACGCAGGCCCTCGCTGCCTGCCAAAAGGCAGCGGATGAAGGGGATGCGCAAGCGCAATACGAGTTGGGTGAGTTCTACTACGACGGCAAGAATGCGCCGCGCGACCTCAATCAAGCCCTAAGCTATTTCGAAAAGGCCTCGCTGCAAGGCCACGCCCAGGCGCAATTCAAGCTCGGCACCATGTTCTTCCACGGTGAAGGCGTGCAGGCCAACAACATCCAGGCCTATATCGTGCTGAAGATGGCCGCGGTCAACGGCGCCGAAGATGCGCTCGACACCGCCGACGAAGTGTCTGAAAAGATGTCCCGGGAAGATCTCGAGACCGCAACCCAGGTCCTGGGGCAAATTTTCCGTAAATACCTGATGGAACTGCAGAGCGCCGACGGGCGTACGCCGTTCTCGCCCCTGCCTTAACGCCTTTCCCGCCCCGCTTACTTCTCGGGCATCGGTACCGGGAACGGCATCACATTGCCAACACCGCCGCGGGCTTCGCTGATTTTCGGCGTACCGAGGCGCTCCACCTCGTCGATGCGCACGATCGAATGCATCGGCACAAAGCTGCGCACCACGCCTTCGAACTGAGCCTTGAGCTTCTCTTCGCTCGGGTCGACGACCACCTGAGTGCGCTCGCCAAAGACGAACTCTTCCACTTCCAGAAAGCCCCACAGATCACTTTGATAGATCTGCTTGGCGTACATTTCGAACACCTGGCCCTGGTTGAGGAAAATCACCTTGTAGATTGGAGCTTCGCGTTTGGTCATGGTGGGCGGACAACACATCGGGGTAAAAATGGGGGCGCGAACTATAGCATAGCCGCCGGACGCGCAACGGTAGGAACCTGGGGACATGTTCCCTATAATGCGCGGTTCTTTGAACCACGTGACGACTTTATTCCATGGCCAAGAAGCTTTATATCGAAACCCACGGTTGCCAGATGAACGAGTACGACAGCTCGCGCATGGTCGATCTGCTGGGCGAACACCAGGCCCTGGAAGTCACCGCGCGCGCCGAAGATGCTGACGTGATTCTGCTCAACACCTGTTCGATCCGCGAGCGCGCCCAGGACCGGGTGTATTCCCAGCTTGGCCGCTGGCGCGAACTGAAACTGGCCAACCCGGAAATGGTGATCGCCGTCGGCGGTTGCGTGGCCAGCCAGGAAGGCGCGGCGATCCGTGATCGCGCCCCGTACGTCGACGTGGTGTTCGGCCCGCAGACCCTGCACCGTCTGCCGGAAATGATCGACGCCGCGCGCATCAGCAAGCTGCCGCAAGTCGACGTCTCGTTCCCGGAAATCGAAAAGTTCGACCACCTGCCCGAGCCTCGCATCGATGGCCCGAGCGCCTACGTGTCGGTAATGGAAGGCTGCAGCAAGTACTGCACGTTCTGCGTGGTGCCTTACACCCGCGGCGAAGAAGTCAGCCGGCCGTTCGACGATGTGATCGCCGAGATCATCCACCTGGCCGAGAACGGCGTGCGCGAAGTGACCCTGCTGGGGCAGAACGTCAACGGCTATCGCGGCCTGACCCACGACGGGCGCCTGGCGGACCTGGCCGAACTGATCCGCGTCGTGGCCGCTGTCGACGGCATCGACCGCATCCGCTACACCACCTCGCACCCGCTGGAGTTCTCCGACAGTCTGATCCAGGCTCACGCCGAGGTGCCGGAGCTGGTCAAGCACCTGCACTTGCCGGTGCAATCCGGTTCGGACCGGATCCTGGCGGCGATGAAACGCAACCACACGGCACTGGAGTACAAGTCCAAACTGCGCAAACTGCGCGCCGCCGTACCGGGCATCTGCATCAGCTCGGACTTCATTGTCGGCTTCCCGGGGGAAACCGAGAAAGACTTCGAACAGACCATGAAGCTGATTGCTGACGTCGGTTTCGACTTTTCCTACTCGTTTGTCTACAGCCAGCGCCCTGGCACCCCGGCTGCCGACCTGGCCGACGACACCCCGGAAGAACTGAAGAAAGAACGTTTGAACGCCTTGCAGCACCGTTTGAATCAGCAAGGCTTCGAGATCAGCCGACAAATGGTCGGCTCGATCCAGCGGATTCTGGTGACCGATTATTCGAAGAAAGACCCCGGCGAGCTGCAAGGGCGTACCGAGAATAATCGTATCGTCAACTTCCGCTGCGACAATCCGACCCTGATCGGACAGTTCGCCGACGTGCACATCGATTCGGCACAACCGCACTCGCTGCGCGGCTCGCTGATCCAGTGACACCGCAAGGAGAGCGCGCCAGAGGGCTGAATCGGTGCCAGGCTTTTTAAGAGCTTTCGCACCCACGCCACTGGCGTTATCCTTGATTTCATCCCAATTGCCCCAGGGCGGCTAAATACGACCTTGAACGCACCCATAGAACCTCATCGTTTCATCCTCGAGCCTTTTGAGGCTCGCCGCTTCGCCAACCTGTGCGGACAGTTCGACGAGCACCTGCGCCTGATCGAACAGCGCCTGGCCATCGAGATCCGCAATCGCGGCAATCAGTTCGAGCTGATCGGCGAACCCAAACACACCACTTCCGCGGAAAACCTGATTCGCCGCCTGTACCGGGAAACCAAGGGTTCAGAGCTGTCGCCGGATACGGTTCACCTGTTCCTCCAGGAGTCGGCCGTCGAGCAACTGGACAACCATGCTCCCGCCGAAGCCTCCGTCGCCCTGCGCACCAAGAAAGGCATGATTCGCCCCCGCGGCTTGAATCAGCTGCGCTATGTGAAGGAGATCCTCGGCAACGACATCAACTTCGGCATCGGCCCGGCCGGTACCGGCAAGACCTACCTGGCCGTGGCCTGCGCCGTGGACGCCCTGGAGCGCGAGCAGATCCGCCGCATCCTGCTGGTGCGTCCGGCGGTCGAGGCGGGTGAGAAACTCGGCTTCCTGCCCGGCGACCTGTCGCAGAAAATCGACCCGTACCTGCGCCCGCTCTACGACGCGCTCTACGAGATGCTCGGTTTCGAATACGTGGCCAAGCTGATCGAACGCCAGGTGATCGAAGTCGCGCCATTGGCCTACATGCGCGGTCGTACACTGAACAACAGCTTCATCATTCTCGACGAGAGCCAGAACACCACCATTGAGCAGATGAAGATGTTCCTGACCCGGATCGGTTTCGGCTCCACGGCGGTGATCACGGGCGACATCACTCAGGTCGATTTGCCGCGCGGCACCAAGTCCGGCCTTCACCATGTGATCGAAGTCCTGAAGGATGTGCCGGGCATCAGCTTCACCCACTTCCAGCCCAAGGACGTGGTGCGCCATCCATTGGTGCAGCGCATCGTCGAAGCCTACGAGCGCTTCGAGACGCGTGCAGCTGATACAGCGCCAAAGGACACTCGCCACGATGCTTGAGCTTGACCTGCAAGTCGCGACCGAAGCGTCTGCGCCGACCGAAGCCGAATTTCGCCGATGGTGCGAACTGGCCTTGCGCCAGCGCACCGCCGACTCGGAAATGACCATTCGCCTGGTCGACGAAGAGGAAGGTCGGGAACTCAATCACACCTGGCGTCACAAGGATTACGCGACCAACGTCCTGTCCTTTCCCGCCGAGGTACCCGACGAGCTGCTCGACATTCCGTTGCTGGGCGATCTGGTTATCTGCGTGGCCGTGGTCGAGCGCGAAGCGGCAGAACAGGGCAAGGAACTTGACGCCCATTGGGCACATCTGGTCATTCACGGCTGCTTGCATCTGCTTGGTTACGACCATATAGAGGACGAGGAAGCCGAGGAAATGGAAGCACTGGAACGCGAGTTGCTAGCCGAACTGGGTTATCCCGATCCGTACGCGGACGACGAAACCGAAACATCTCCTATCGTTACAACAAAGGATTCAGAGTAATCGCTATGAGCGAAGATCGATCGAGCAACGGGCAGAAGTCCTGGCTGGGTAAACTGACCCAGGCTTTTGCCCACGAGCCGAAGAACCGCCAGGAGCTGCTGGAGCTGCTGCGCGATGCACATCAGAACAAATTGCTGGACAGCGAAGCGCTGGCCATCGTCGAAGGCGCCATCCAGGTGGCTGACCTGCAGGTGCGCGACATCATGGTGCCGCGCTCGCAGATGATCAGCATCAAGGCGACCCAGACACCTCGCGAATTCCTCCCCGCCGTGGTCGATTCGGCCCACTCGCGCTACCCGGTCATCGGCGAAAGCCATGACGACGTGATGGGCGTGCTGCTGGCCAAGGATCTGCTGCCGCTGATCCTCAAGGAGAACGGCGACAGCTTCAACATCAAGGACTTGCTGCGCCCGGCCACGTTCGTACCGGAGTCCAAGCGTCTGAACGTGTTGCTGCGTGAGTTCCGCGCCAACCATAACCACATGGCCATCGTCATCGACGAATACGGCGGCGTGGCCGGTCTGGTGACCATCGAAGACGTACTCGAGCAAATCGTCGGCGACATCGAAGACGAGCACGACGTCGAAGAAGACAGCTACATCAAGCCGCTGCCCAGCGGTGATTTCCTGATCAAGGCCCTGACGCCGATCGAGAACTTCAACGAGTTCTTCGACAGCGAATTCTCCGACGACGAGTTCGACACCGTCGGCGGGCTGGTGATGAGCGCGTTCGGGCACTTGCCAAAACGCAACGAAATCACTGAAATCGGCGCCTATCGTTTCCGCATCCTGAACGCCGACAGCCGTCGGATTCATTTGCTGCGACTGACCCCAATCGCCCGGTAAAAAATCTAAGGATTGAAATGCGCTGGACAACCCGCCCCGGCTGGCCCGGTAACCTGCTGGCCGTGGCGGCCGGTGCAATCACCACCTTCGCGCTGGCGCCGTTCGATCTCTGGCCGCTGGCCCTGCTGGCGGTCGGCCTGTTCTATGCCGGCCTGCGCGAGCTGAGCCCGCGCCAGGCGCTGGGTCGTGGCTGGTGCTTCGGCTTCGGCCTGTTCGGTGCCGGCACCAGCTGGATCTACTACAGCATCCACCACTTCGGCGGCGCTTCGGTACTGCTGGCCGGGTTCCTGATGCTGATCTTCACGGCGGCCATTGCCTGGTTCTTCGCTCTGCCCGCGTGGCTGTGGGCGCGCTGGCTGCGTCGCAACGAGGCGCCGCTGGCCGACGCCCTGGCCTTCGCGGCGCTGTGGGTTGGCCAGGAAGCGTTTCGTGGCTGGTTCCTCACCGGTTTCCCGTGGCTGTACTCCGGTTACAGCCAGCTCGACGGCCCGCTGGCCGGACTCGCGCCGGTGGGCGGGATGTGGCTGGTGTCGTTCGTGCTGGCACTGACCGCTGCGCTGATCTACAACGCACCACGTCTGCTGCAGACCGGACGCAAAGGTTTTATCGCCGCCGGAGCGCTGTTGCTGGTCGGCCCATGGGCGGTGGGCATCGCCTTGAAGGGCCATGCCTGGACCAGCCCTTCCGGCGCACCGTTGACCGTTGCCGCGATTCAGGGCAACGTCGAGCAAAGCATGAAATGGGATCCGGCGCAGCTCAACGCGCAACTGGCGCTGTACCGTGACCTGAGTTTCCGTTCGAAACCGGTGGACCTGCTGATCTGGCCGGAAACCGCCGTCCCGGTACTCAAGGAGTCCGCCGAGGGCTACCTGAACATGATGGGCACCTTTGCCGCCGAGCGTAAGTCGGCACTGATTACCGGCGTGCCGATTCGCCAGACCGTTCGCCACGAAAAGCGCTTCTTCAACGGCATCACCGTGGTCGGCGAAGGTGATGGCACCTATCTGAAACAGAAACTGGTGCCGTTCGGCGAATACGTACCGCTGCAGGATCTGTTGCGCGGGCTGATCGCGTTCTTCGATCTGCCGATGTCCGATTTCGCCCGCGGACCGGCCGAACAGCCGCTCTTGCAGGCCAAGGGTTATCAGATTGCGCCGTTCATCTGCTATGAAGTGGTGTATCCGGAGTTCGCAGCGGGCCTGGCCGCACACAGCGATCTGCTGCTGACCATCAGCAACGACACCTGGTTCGGCACCTCCATCGGCCCGCTGCAACACCTGCAAATGGCGCAGATGCGTGCGCTTGAAGCCGGGCGCTGGATGATTCGCGCCACCAACAACGGCGTGACCGGTCTGATCAACCCGTTCGGCCAGATCACCGAACGCATTCCGCAGTTCGAGCAAGGTGTGCTGTACGGCGAAGTGGTGCCGATGCATGACCTGACGCCGTACCTGCAATGGCGCTCGTGGCCGTTGAGCATTCTGTGCATGGTGCTGTTTGGCTGGGCACTGATGACCAACCGGATGTCCAAGACCCTCTGAAGCAACACCGGTCGCTGTGGCGAGGGAGCTTGCTCCCGCTCGGCTGCGCAGCAGTCGTCAGAGCAGCGGGAGCAAGCTCCCTCGCCACAAATCTTTTCAGCGGTAGAACAACGAATAACCGATCTGCCCCACCGCCTCGTTCAGCAACTGCCCACTCTGCCAGATCGACTTGAATTCAGGCAGCCAGCCGCCGAACGGCCTGGCATTGTCCGTACCGAGGAAGCCGACCGGCGCCGGCACCACTTCGAATCCGGCCTGTTGATAACTCCACACGGCACGCGGCATGTGCCAGGCCTGGGTCACCAGCACGATACGTTTGACCCCTTCCGGCAAAAGCACCCTGGCGCTGAACTCGGCGTTCTCCCACGTGGTGCGGCTCTCACCCTCCTGCCATTTCACCGTCACGCCGAAATCATCACGCAACGAATCGGCCATCAGTTTCGCCTCGGTCGGCGGCGTTCCGTAATGCAGGCCACCGCTGGTCAGCACCGGCAGCCCTGACGCCTTGGCCAGGCGCGCCGCATAACGCTGCCGTTCGAGCCCGACGCCGGTCGGCTGATCCTCACCCCAGGCCAGATCACCGCGCTCACGCCCGGAGCCCAGCACCACAATCGCATCGGCACGTTGCGCCAGGCTTGCCCACGCTTCCCGGGCCAGTGGCGGCTCACGCTCCAGAGCCTTGGCGCCCCATTGCACGACCACCGGCAGGCTCATCAGCCAGAATCCGCCAAAACCCAGGACAAAACACAATCCAGCCAGTCGCGGCCGCGAACGCCGCAACCACCAGGCGACGAGCAACAGCAGCAAGAGAAGGCCAGGCGGCAACAACAGTTGTTTAATGAAATAGCGAAAAGGCATCGGGCATCTCCAGAGATGCCCGAAGCCTAAGTGGGTTGATACAGCGCGACAACCGGCAGGTGCGGATCCCGTTGAAAAAGATCCGTTTTCTGACCTGCCACGGGTTTACTTGGCCTGCAGGGTGCGGACCTTGACGGGATCTTTGCCGGGCGCCTTGTCCTTGAGCCAGATGACCTTGGCCGAGTGGACTGCATCGAGTTGCTTCACTGCCTGTGACAGGTATCCGTGGGATTCACGCTCACTGCGATCCAGATAGGCCTTGACCAGATTGAACTCGGCGGGGCTCAAGCCACGCAATTCCAGCTCCAGAGGACGCTCGTCGCGCAGCCGTCCAGCGGTCTTCGCAGCGTCCAGGGCCATACCCAGACGATCGATCAACCGCTCGTACAACTCGGGTTTGGTTATGTTTCTTTGCCGTGACTCCACCATCCCTCACCTCATTGAAGATAAGACTCACTCCCCAGTTAGAGCTTAGCTTCGCTGCACAAACCGGCTGCGCGCCGCGACCAACGGCCCCCGCCGTGATTTCAGCGGGTCAAACGGCTGCAATCAGGGTTTCCCTAGGCCAAGCGCGGTCATGTATGCTACGGCGCTTCCTGTAACTCCACTTCCAGCCCGTCCGGCCCGCTCCGGATGTCGCATTGAAGAGGATTAGGCCACCCCTATCCAGTACAAAAGTAGCCATGCACGAACAATATCAGCCCCGTGAAATCGAAGCCGCCGCCCAGTCTTTCTGGGACGAGCAAAAGTCCTTTGAAGTCAGTGAACAGCCAGGCAAGGAGACTTACTACTGCCTGTCGATGTTCCCTTACCCCAGCGGCAAGCTACACATGGGGCACGTGCGCAACTACACCATCGGCGACGTGATCTCCCGCTACCAGCGCATGCTCGGCAAGAACGTCCTGCAACCGATGGGTTGGGACGCTTTCGGCATGCCGGCGGAAAACGCCGCGATGAAGAACAACGTAGCCCCGGCCAAGTGGACCTACGAAAACATCGCTTACATGAAATCCCAGCTGCGCAGCCTGGGCCTCGCGGTGGACTGGTCCCGCGAAGTCACCACCTGCAAGCCTGATTACTACCGCTGGGAACAGTGGCTGTTCACCCGCTTGTTCGAAAAAGGCGTGATCTACCGCAAGAACGGGACCGTGAACTGGGACCCGATCGACCAGACCGTTCTGGCCAACGAGCAGGTGATCGACGGTCGCGGCTGGCGCTCCGGCGCGCTGATCGAAAAGCGCGAAATCCCGATGTACTACTTCAAGATCACCGCGTACGCGGATGAGCTGCTGGAGAGTCTCGATGAACTGGATGGCTGGCCGGAACAGGTCAAGACCATGCAGCGCAACTGGATCGGCAAATCCCGCGGGATGGAAGTGCAGTTCCCGTACAACGTCGACTCGATCGGCGAAAGCGGCACCCTGAAAGTCTTCACCACCCGTCCGGACACCCTGATGGGCGCAACTTATGTTGCCGTGGCTGCCGAACACCACCTGGCGGCCCTCGCTGCGAAAAACAATCCCGAGCTGCAAGCGTTCATCGCCGAATGCAAGGGCGGCAGCGTCGCCGAAGCCGACGTCGCCACTCAAGAGAAAAAAGGCCTGCCGACCGGCCTGTTCGTCGAGCACCCGCTGACCGGTGAAAAACTGCCGGTGTGGGTCGCCAACTACGTGCTGATGCACTACGGCGATGGCGCGGTGATGGCTGTGCCGGCACACGACGAGCGCGATTTCGAGTTCGCCCACAAATACAACCTGCCGGTCAAATCCGTGGTGCGCACCAGTTCCGGTGACACCAACCCTGCTCCATGGCAGGACGCCTATGGCGAGCATGGCACGCTGATCAACTCCGGCGAGTTCGACGGCCTGGACTTCGCCGGCGCGTTCGACGCCATGGAAGTCGCCCTGATCAAGAAGAACCTCGGCGCCTCGCGCACCCAGTTCCGCCTGCGCGACTGGGGCATCAGCCGTCAGCGCTATTGGGGTTGCCCGATCCCGATCATCCACTGCGATGCCTGCGGTGACGTGCCCGTGCCGGAAGACCAGTTGCCGGTGGTACTGCCGGAAGACGTGGTGCCGGACGGCGCCGGTTCGCCGCTGGCGCGCATGCCCGAGTTCTACGAGTGCGACTGCCCGAAATGCGGCCAGCCTGCCAAGCGTGAAACCGACACCATGGACACCTTCGTCGAGTCGTCCTGGTACTACGCCCGTTACGCCTCTCCGCACTTCGAAGGCGGCCTGGTGGAAAAATCCGCGGCCGACCACTGGTTGCCGGTGGATCAGTACATCGGCGGTATCGAACACGCCATTCTCCACCTGCTTTATGCGCGCTTCTTCCACAAGCTGATGCGCGATGAAGGCCTGGTGAGCTCCAACGAGCCGTTCAAGAACCTGCTGACCCAGGGCATGGTGATCGCCGAGACCTATTATCGTCGCGAAGCCAATGGCGCCTATACCTGGTTCAACCCGGCGGACGTGGATCTGGAACGCGACGGCAAAGGCAACGTGACCAGTGCCAGACTGAAAACCGACGGCCTGCCAGTGGAAATCGGCGGCACCGAGAAGATGGCCAAATCGAAGAACAACGGCGTCGACCCGCAATCGATGATCGACCAGTTCGGCGCGGACACCTGCCGTCTGTTCATGATGTTCGCCTCGCCACCTGACATGAGCGCGGCGTGGTCCGACTCCGGCGTCGAAGGTGCGCACCGCTTCCTCAAGCGCGTCTGGCGTCTGGCTCAGGCACACGTTACCCAGGGCCTGCCGGGCAAACTGGACATCGCCGGCCTGAACGACGAGCAGAAAGTCATTCGTCGTGCCATCCACCAAGCGATCAAGCAGGCCAGCCATGACGTCGGCCAGAACCACAAATTCAATACCGCCATCGCCCAGGTGATGACGCTGATGAACGTGCTGGAAAAAGCCGCCCAGGCCACCGAGCAGGATCGCGCACTGATCCACGAGGGCCTGGAAGCCGTGACCCTGCTGCTGGCTCCGATCACACCGCACATCAGCCATGAGCTGTGGAACCGCTTGGGCCACGCTGACCCGGTGATCGATGCCGGCTGGCCTGTGGTCGATGAAAGTGCACTGGTGCAGGACAGCCTGACCCTGGTCATCCAGGTCAACGGCAAACTGCGCGGCCAGATCGAAATGCCGGCCGCCGCCACCCGTGAAGAAATCGAAGCCGCCGCCCGTGCCAACGAAAACGTGCTGCGCTTCGTCGATGGCCTGACTATCCGCAAAGTGATCGTAGTGCCCGGGAAACTGGTCAATATCGTCGCCAGCTAATTGGATCGGGCGCCGGGCTTGCCTGGCGCCCTGTAAAACCTTTCGGGTCGCAGAGCCGGCCCATGTGGTTTCAAGGGGAGCAACACAATGATCAAACGCAATCTGCTGGTGATGGGCCTCGCGGTCCTGTTGAGCGCCTGCGGTTTCCAACTGCGCGGCACCGGCACCACCGAACTGACGATCAAGGAGCTCGATCTGAGCGCCCGCAACGCCTACGGCGAAACCGTGACGCAGCTGCGTCAAGTACTGACGGCCAGCGGCGTCAGGGTCGTCTCCGGTGCGCCGTACAAACTGTATCTGGCCGATGAGCAGGAATCCCAACGCATCCTCAGCTACGCGGGTGCCGGCCGTACGGGCGAATATCAGGTGAGCACCGTGCTCAATTACGACATCCGTGGCGAAAACAACCTGCTGCTCAAAAGCGACAAGCTTGAAGTGCAAAAAGTGTTCATCCATGACGGCAACAACCTGGTGGGCTCCGATCAGGAAGCCAACGATGCTCGCCGTGAAACCCGCCGCGAACTGGTACAGCGCATGATGCTGCGTCTGCAGCAACTGACGCCGGCCCAGCTGGACGCCCTGCAGCAGACCGCCAATGCACGGGCCAAGGCAGAAGCCGACGCCCTGGAAGCGGCGCAAAAGGCTGAAGCGGAAACGCCGCAGCAGTCGCCGCTCGAACTGCCGCAGCAATAAGACGTTCGGGGCGCTCAGGCGCCCCTTTCGCCCTTTCTTATGAAGCTCGCTCCCGCCCAACTCGGCAAACACCTGCAAGGTGTTCTCGCGCCGGTCTACATCATCAGCGGCGATGACCCGCTGCTGTGCCAGGAAGCGGCCGACGCCATTCGGTCCGCTGCCCGTCAACAAGGTTTCGATGAACGTCAGGTCTTCGCCGCCGATGCCAATTTCGATTGGGGAACCTTGCTGCTGGCCGGCGCCAGCATGTCGCTGTTCGCCGAAAAGCGCCTGCTGGAACTGCGCCTGCCCTCGGGCAAGCCCGGTGACAAGGGCGCCGCCGCATTGATCGAATACTGCTCGCGTCCTGCCGAAGACACCGTACTGCTGATCAGCCTGCCCAAGCTGGATGGCAGTGCGCAAAAAACCAAGTGGGGCAAAGCGCTGGTCGAAGGATCGCAAACTCAGTTTGTGCAGATCTGGCCGGTGGACGCCAATCAGCTGCCGAGCTGGATTCGCCAGCGCCTTTCCCAGGCCGGACTGTCGGCCACTCAGGATGCCGTGGAACTGATCGCTGCACGGGTCGAAGGCAACCTGCTGGCTGCCGCGCAGGAAATCGAAAAGCTCAAGCTGATGGCCGAGGACGGGCAGATCACCCTCGAAACCGTACAGGCGGCCGTGGCCGACAGTGCGCGTTTTGACGTGTTCGGCCTGACCGATGCAGTCCTTAACGGTGAACCGGCTCACGCACTGCGCATGCTCGAAGGGCTGCGCGGTGAAGGGGTCGAACCGCCAGTGATTCTCTGGGCCCTGGCGCGGGAGCTGCGCCTGCTGGCCAACATTTCCCTGCAATACAGCCAGGGCACGCCGCTGGACAAGTGCTTCAGCCAGGCAAAACCACCGGTCTGGGACAAGCGCAAACCGCTGATGAGCAAGGCTCTGCAACGCTACTCGGCGCCACGCTGGGCGCAGTTGTTGCTCGAAGCCCAGCGCATCGATGCCCAGATCAAGGGGCAGGCGGCCGGTTCGCCGTGGATGAGCCTGAGTCGACTTGCATTGTTGATGGCAGGTCAACGCCTGACATTACCCGCCGAATGAAATTCGGGATCGCCCTGCGTGCGATCCCGCTTTTCCTACAGAACCCGCCGTCTTCGGTCCTATAGACAGATGCCCCACATCGGCAGATCATTTGCCGCGCAAAACCCACTCACTCGCGAGAACCTCATGAGCAAGAAGCCATCGAAACATGGCCACAACAAGGCCAAGTCCATCATCGCCCAACCCCTGTTCCGCAGCCGCCAGGAACGCCCCGCCAAGGGCAAGGGCAGCTACCGCCGCGAAGCCTTCCAGTCTGACAGCTGGGAGGCTTCTTGTTTTCTGGCCGCTTGAAGCGCAGCACCCCCTCCTCATGTTAAGGTCTGCACCTGATTCGTATCCCCTGGACCTGTGCATGCCCCTCAGTCTTTCCCGTCGCTGGCCCGTTCGCCAGCTGATCGCTGCCACAAGTTTCATTCTGCTTGTCGCCTGCGCGGAAAAACCCACCGCCGCCGACGCGCAACCGCTTCAGGCCGCTCCCGCTGCCACGGCCCCCGCCATCGTCCCGCCGGTAGTGCCATCCGGAGACGACCTCGACCTGCAACCGACCCAGACGTTCGCCGAGTGGCAGGCGGGTTTCCGCAAGGACGCCCTGGCCGCCGGTATCCGCCCTGACGTGTTCGATCGGGCCTTTGCCAATGTCAGCTTTGACGCGAGTGTGATTCGCGCCGATCGCAGCCAGCCGGAATTCGCCCGGCCGGTATGGGAATACCTCGATGGCGCCCTGTCGCCACTGCGAGTACGCAAAGGTCAGGCGCTGATCAACCAGTACGCCGATATCCTGCAACGCATCGAGCAACGCTATGGTGTCGATCGTCAGGCACTGGTATCGGTATGGGGCATGGAAAGCAATTTCGGCCAGTTCCAGGGCACCAAGTCGGTGATCAATTCCCTGGCAACCCTGGCCTATGAAGGTCGCCGTCCGGCCTTTGCCCATGCGCAACTGATCGCGGCCCTGCAGATCCTGCAACAGGGCGATATCACACCGGAAAAAATGCTCGGCTCCTGGGCCGGCGCCATGGGCCAGACCCAGTTCATCCCGACCACCTACAATACCCACGCGGTGGATTTCGACGGTGACGGGCGCCGCGATATCTGGGGCAGCCCGGCTGACGCACTGGCCTCCACCGCGCACTACCTGCAAAGTTCCGGCTGGCAGCGTGGCCAGCCATGGGGCTTCGAAGTGCAGCTGCCGAGCGGTTTCAATTACACCCTGGCGGATGGCGCGATTCGCAAGAGCGTTGCCGAATGGCGACAGCTGGGTGTGATCCTGCCCAACGGTGGCCAGGCACCCGCCGGCTCCGAGCAATTGTCGGCTGCCCTGCTGCTGCCGGCCGGCTATCGTGGCCCGGCGTTCCTGATCCTCGACAACTTCCGCGCGATCCTCAAGTACAACAACTCGTCGTCCTATGCCCTGGCCGTCAGCCTGTTGTCCGAGCGCTTCAACGGTGCAGGCCTGATCAACGGCAGCTGGCCGAAGGATGATCTGCCGCTGAGTCGTACCGAGCGCATCGAGCTGCAGAACCTGCTGACCGCGCGCAACTACGACGCGGGCACCGCCGACGGCATCATCGGCGCGAATACGCGCAAGGCGATCCGCAGTGCGCAGCAATCATTTGGCTGGCCGGCGGATGGTTATCCGACGCACAAGCTGCTGGAAAGCTTGCGTAACCGGTAAAAGCTTCGCGGGCAAGCCCGCTCCCACAGGTTTAGAGGTGATCGCAGTTCTGCGTACACCCTGAAAACTGTAGGAGCGGGCTTGCCCGCGATGACTGACTATCAGGCGATCAGTTTCTATGCCTTGATCACCACATCCTGCTCCAGTATCAATTCCTTCTTCCCCGAATCCAGTCGAACCAGCGTGCCCAACGGCAGCGTCAGGTTCGGATCACAGTGCCCGCTGCGCCAGCCAGACAACACCGGAATCCGCAGCGGCTCGAAGGTCTGCTTGAGCAGGCGATTCAGCGCATTGACATCCACTCCCGCAATATCCCCTACCAACACGCCGCGCAATCGGGCCAGCTTGCCGGCCAGACGCATCTGGGTCAGCAAGCGGTCGATGCGATACAGCGGCTCGTTGACATCCTCGATGAGCAGAATCACACCCTCGACATCGATTTCGTATGGCGTGCCCAAGGTCGATGCGATCATCGCCAGGTTGCCACCCAGCAGACGCCCGTGAGCGACGCCGGGCTCGACCGTGGTCAGCGGATACGCCACCGGATGACTCAGTACGCTGCCAGCCCTCAATTGACCGCGCAGCATGGCAAAGAACGACGTCACCGTCGGCGGCTCCTTGTCCCCCAACAGGTCGGCGTTCAACAGCGGCCCGTGAAAGGTCACGAACCCGGCGTAGCGACTGATGGCCAGATGCAGTGCGGTAATGTCGCTGTAGCCGACGAAGGGCTTGGCATGGCGCGCCAGCAGATCGTAGTCGATCCGGTCCAGCAACCTTGGCGTGCCGTAACCACCCCGCAGACAAATGATGGCATCGACCTCTTCGTCAGCGAACGCGGCATGCAGATCATTCAGACGCACCTCATCGCTGCCGGCCAGATAGCCATCCTTCTCGTAGACGCCAGGGAACACCCGCAATCCGTAACCCCGGGCGCGCATCCACTGGATGGCCTTGTCGGTATCCAGCGCACCGGGGCCGGCTGGCGCAATGACGCCTATCAGCCCTTCCGACGGCAGCGCCGGCACAGGCTTGTGCGGAAAAAGGGTGTGGTTGGGTCGAACGGTCATCCATGGATCTCCCTGTGTGCGGTCATGCACACACAGTAGTCAGGAACGGCAACAAACTGAAGGGGCTCAGTTGCGCCGCAGATTGCGGGAAAAGTCACTGACGAGTGTAGGCCGGGCAAAAAAATGCCCGCCGGGTGTTCAACCCGGCGGGCATTTTCGTATTCGGCGCCGAATCAGGAACCGAGCAGCTCGGCCTTGACCAGTTTCGCCTGTTCGTCGGCGTGGTACGAAGAACGCACCAACGGGCCGGACGCGACGTTCTTGAAGCCCATCTTGTAACCTTCCTCGGCGAACCAGGCGAAGGTGTCCGGATGCACGAAACGCTGCACCGGCAAGTGGCTGCGGGACGGTTGCAGGTACTGGCCCAGGGTCAGCATGTCGATGTCGTGCTCGCGCATGCGCTTCATCACTTCGATGACTTCGTCATCGGTTTCGCCCAGCCCCAGCATCAGGCCGGACTTGGTCGGAATGTGCGGCATCATCTGCTTGAAGCGCTGCAGCAGGGTCAGCGACCACTGGTAGTCCGAACCCGGACGCGCAGCCTTGTACAGGCGCGGCACGGTTTCCAGGTTGTGGTTGAACACATCCGGCGGCTCGGCCGCGGTGATTTCCAGGGCGATGTCCATGCGGCCACGGTAGTCCGGAACCAGAGTCTCGAGCTGTACGTTCGGCGACAATTTGCGGATTTCACGGATACAGTCGGCAAAGTGCTGGGCACCGCCGTCACGCAGGTCGTCGCGGTCCACCGAGGTGATCACCACGTACTTGAGTTTCAGGTCGGCGATGGCGATGGCCAGGCTTTCCGGCTCGTTGACGTCCAGCGGCTTCGGACGACCATGGCCGACGTCGCAGAACGGGCAGCGACGGGTGCAGATGTCGCCCATGATCATGAAGGTCGCGGTGCCACCGGAGAAACACTCGCCCAGGTTCGGGCAGGATGCTTCTTCGCAGACGCTGTGCAGCTTGTGCTTGCGCAGCAGGCTCTTGATGCGCTCGACTTCCGGCGAAACCGGGATGCGCACGCGGATCCAGTCGGGTTTCTTCGGCAGTTCGGTGGTCGGAATGATCTTTACCGGGATGCGTGCAACCTTTTCGGCGCCGCGCAGCTTGACGCCGGCTTCAACCTTGGGACGCGGGGCCGGGCGCTCGGTCACGTCGAGCGTCGGGATCATGGTTTGCACTGCATCAGTAGTCATATCAGTCGATTCCGCCCGTCAGGGTCGTCTGCTCAGCATAGTCGAGGTGTTTGACGAGCTGCGCGCGCAGCCGGGCACTTACCTCGGCAAATTCAATCGATCCTGCGTGATCGCTCAGCTGGGTCATCGCCAGCCCGGCATAGCCGCAGGGATTAATCCGTCGAAACGGTTCCAGGTTCATATCCACGTTCAGGGCCAGGCCATGAAAGGAACAACCGTGGCGAATCCGCAAACCCAGAGAAGCGATTTTCGCTCCATCGACATAGACGCCGGGAGCATCAGGCTTGGCCACGGCGGTGACGCCGTAGCTGGCCAACAGTTCGATCAGGCACCGCTCCATGCGGCTGACCAGATCCCGCACGCCGAAACCCAGTCGGCGCACATCCAGCAGCAGATAAGCCACCAGTTGGCCCGGACCATGGTAAGTCACCTGCCCGCCGCGGTCGACCTGAACCACCGGGATATCTCCCGGCAGCAACAGATGTTCGGCCTTGCCAGCCTGGCCCTGGGTGAATACCGGCGGGTGTTCGACGAGCCAGATTTCGTCGGCGGCATCACCGCCGCGCTCGTTGGTAAAGCGTTGCATGGCATGCCAGACCGGCTCGTAAGCCAACTGGCCAAGTTCGCGAAAGCCCAGCGTGCCCGGCATCACAACACCATGTGTACGAAGCCGGTCGCCCGCAGTTCGCTGTTGATGTTGTACAGCTGATCCTGGTCGGTCGCGACGATGTGCAACTGGATGGTGGTGTACTTGCCGTTGCTGCTTTGACGCTCGTCCACACGCTCATCGTTGATCTTTGCGTGCTTCTTGACGATGTCGATGATCTTGTCTTTGTTGCCGACGCCCGTGTCGCTGATCACCTTGACTGGATAATCAACCTGCGGAAATTCGATCTTTGGCGCCTTTACTTCGGTATCGGTCATGGCGTAACGGCCTCTCAAGCGTAAGCCCGGTAACGAACAAGGCCCCGCTCCGGAGGGGAACGGGGCCCTGCAGGTCAACTCGTATCAGTTGAACAAGCCGTAGAAGAATAGACGGATGCTATCCCACATGCGGCGGAAGATACCACCCTCCTCGACAGCGTCGAGGGCGATCAGATTGGCGCTGTGCACCACCTTGTCGTCCAGTTTCACTTCGACTTTACCGATCACGTCGCCCTTGGCGATTGGTGCGGTCAGTTGCGGGTTCATGGTCATGCTGGCAGCGAGCTTCTTCAGCTGGCCTTTCGGCAGGGTCATGGTCAGGTCTTCAGCCAGGCCAGCCTTGACCTGGCTGGTGGTGCCTTTCCACACCGGGGCCTGAGCCAGTTCGGTGCCCTTCTGATAGAAGGTCTGGGTTTCGAAGAAACGGAAACCGTAGGTCAGCAGTTTCTGGGTTTCGGCAGCACGGGCCACTTCGCTGTTGGTGCCGAACACCACAGCGATCAAACGCATGCCATCACGTACGGCCGAAGACACCATGCAGTAGCCGGCTTCGTCGGTGTGACCGGTTTTCAGACCGTCGACGGTCTTGTCGCGCCACAGCAGCAGGTTGCGGTTAGGCTGCTTGATGCCGTTCCAGAAGAACTCTTTCTGCGAGTAGATCGCGTAGTGAGCCGGGTCTTCGTGAATGATCGCGCGCGCCAGGATCGCCATGTCGTGCGCCGACGAGTAGTGCTCGGGGTTTGGCAGACCGGTCGGGTTCATGAAGTGGGTATTGGTCATGCCCAGATCGGCGACCGTCTTGTTCATCAGGTCGGCGAAGGCGTCTTCGCTGCCGGCGATGTGCTCGGCCACCGCGACGCTGGCGTCGTTGCCGGACTGGATGATGATGCCGTGCAGCAGGTCGCTGACGGTCACTTGCGAGCCGACCTTGATGAACATCCGCGAACCGCCGGTGCGCCAGGCGTTTTCGCTGACGGTCACCGGATCGTTTTCACCGATCTGGCCGCGACGGATTTCCAGCGTGGCGATGTACGCGGTCATCAGTTTGGTCAGGCTGGCCGGCGGCAGACGCTGGTCACCGTTGTTCTCCACCAGCACGTTGCCGCTGCTGGCGTCCATGAGCACATAGGCTTTTGCAGCCAGTTGAGGTGGCGACGGCATCATCTCGGCCGCGAAGGCGGCTGGCGAGAGGAGCAGCGGGACTAGCAGGCACAGGCGTTTGGCAAAGGTGGTGATGTTCATCCGTCTCTCGAAATCGCTAATGGAAACTGCCCGAAGGCAAAACTAATCAGATGACTTTCTAACGAGTCATCGCGGGTTCAGTTGCTCACTCCAGTCACCCTTTGCCGGGCTTTTGTTCTTCGACGAGCCAACAACCTGGTCCACCCCCCAATCGCTGGTGAACCGTCAATCAAGTCCTACGTTTACTCGGTGACCACACTTGGCGAACCAAGATTGGCCAGACGCACGCTGTTCTGCACCTGGGCGATTTCACCCGGCGAACCGATCGGTCCCAGGCGTACCCGGTGCAGGGTCTGCTGATTGCGCACGATCGAGCTGATGAACACCGGAGCGCTCACCATCCCGCTGAGCTTCGACCTCAGGAGTTCTGCAGCGTCCGGGTTGGCGAACGCGCCCACCTGCAGATACTGGCCAGATGCTGGCGCAGAAGCGTTTTTTTTTGCGCTGATCTGTACAGGTACAGTGTCAGAGGCATGTTGTTGCGGCGGTGGTGTCCACTGCTCGATGGTGCCGGCCGAAGCCGTGATCACCGGTGCGCTATTCTGCGCGACTTGCGGCTCGTTGAGCATCAAAGGCGCCGGACGGCCCCGGGCGGCCCACCATTGTTGCGGGTCGATACCTTCGACCTTGACGCGCGCGGTGCCGATTTCGGCATAGCCGAGTTTCTTCGCGGCTGCATAGGACAGGTCGATGATCCGGTCCGAATAGAACGGCCCACGATCGTTGACCCGCAGGATCACGCTCTTGTTGTTGTCCAGGTTGGTCACACGAACGTAACTGGGCAGTGGCAAGGTCTTGTGGGCGGCACTCATGCCGTACAGGTCATAGACTTCGCCGTTGGCGGTGTTCTGCCCATGGAACTTGGTGCCATACCAGGACGCCGTGCCCGAGGCGACGTAGGTCTTGGATTCCTGCAACGGGAAGTAGGTCTTGCCCAGCACCGTATACGGGTTGGCCTTGTACGGACCGGTGTGCAGGGTCGGCGTGGCATCCGGGATACGCGACACATCGACGTCCCACCATGGCGCGCCGTCCTTGTGGGCCCGGTTGATGTCCAGACCGGGCTGGGCACGAACGGTGTTGGAGGCGTATTTCTGGGTGGGCGCACGACTGGTCGAGCAACTGGCGACCATGATCGCCAGCGCGGCGTATGCCACCAGCTTCAGGGGTTTGTTGATAGGCCATGCCTGCATTACTTGACGCCCCGTGCTTTTACCAGCTCTTCAGACAGTTGATGTACGGCCATCGCGTACATCACGCTGCGGTTATAACGCGTGATCGCGTAGAAATTCTTCAGGCCCATCCAGTATTCCGGACCGTTGTCGCCTTCCAGGCGAAATGCAGTAACCGGCATATCATCGCGCAGCGCATCATGACTTGACCAGCCCAGCGCTCGCAACTCTCCGACGGTTTTCGTCGGTTCGATGCCGGCGGTCAGGCCTTCATCCACCTGTTCGCCGCGCACATCGGCACGACTGACCACCGGCTCGCCGGCCACCCAGCCGTGACGCTTGAAGTAGCTGGCGACGCTGCCGATCGCATCATCCGGGTTGTTCCAGATATTGATGTGCCCGTCACCGTCGAAATCCACCGCGTAGGCGCGGAAGCTGCTCGGCATGAATTGCGGCAGGCCCATCGCCCCGGCGTAGGAGCCCTTGAGGGTCAACGGGTCGACCTGCTCTTCGCGGGCCAGCAGCAGAAACTCACGCAGCTCCTTGCGGAAGAATTCGGCACGGGGAGGATAGTCGAATCCCAGCGTGGACAACGCATCGATCACCCGGTAATTGCCGGTATTACGTCCGAAAAAGGTTTCAACGCCGATGATCGACACGATCACCTGGGCCGGAACGCCGTATTCCTGCTCGGCGCGGGCCAATACCGCTTCGTGTTGACGCCAGAAGTCCACACCGCGGGCAATCCGCGCGTCGGTAATGAACATCGGCCGGTATTCTTTCCACTGCTTGACCCGCTCGGCGGGTTTGGAAATGGCATCGAGAATCGCCTGCTTGCGCTGCGCCTCGCGAAACACCGCCATCAGTTGCTCGCCGGCGAAACCGTAATCGCGGGTCATTTCACCGACGAATTCGGCCACCTGGGGCGAGCCTTCGTAATCGCCGGCCAGCGTTTCCTGCGCGCTGCCAAGGATGCCTACCAGGCCGAGCCACGGTGCGTATCGTGTCGCCCAGTCACGCATTACTTGCATTGAACTCTTCACCTTATTCAAACCTGTGCGATCCACTTGCGATGGGTATGGATCGACATCAAAACCCCAAACGCTGACAGCAGCGTCACCAGCGAAGTTCCTCCGTAGCTAATGAACGGCAACGGCACCCCCACCACCGGCAACAGACCGCTGACCATACCGATATTGACGAAAACATAAACAAAAAAGGTCATGGTCAAGGCGCCGGCCAACAGTTTGCCGAACAGCGTCTGCGCCTGGGCGGTAATCACCAGGCCGCGACCGATCAGCAACAGATAGATCAGCAGCAGCGCACAGATGCCCACCAGGCCGAACTCTTCGCCCAGCACCGCGATGATGAAGTCGGTGTGGCTTTCCGGCAGGAAGTCCAGGTGCGACTGGGTGCCCAGCAGCCAGCCCTTGCCGAACACGCCGCCGGAACCGATGGCGGCCTTCGACTGAATGATGTTCCAGCCGGTGCCCAATGGATCGCTTTCCGGGTCGAGGAAGGTCAGGATCCGTTGTTTTTGGTAGTCGTGCATGATGAAGAACCACATGGCGATCGCCACGGGTATGGCAGCCGCCAGCACGCTGAGGATCCAGCGCCAGCGCAGCCCGCCCATGAACAGCACGAACGCGCCGCCGGCCAGAATCAGCAGCGACGTACCCAGGTCCGGCTGACGCACGATCAGAATGAACGGCACGCCGATCAACATCAGGCTGATCCCGACATGCTTGAGCTGCGGCGGCAACGTGCGCTTGGACAGATACCAGGCGATGGTCGCCGGCATCAGGATCTTCATGAATTCCGATGGCTGGAAGCGGATCACCCCTGGAATGTTGATCCAGCGGGTCGCGCCCATGGCGTTGTGGCCCATGATGTCCACCACCATCAGCAGTACCACCCCGATCACATAGCCGAGCGGCACCCAACGGGCCATGAAGCGTGGCTCGAACTGGGCGATGACGATCATCGATACCAGACCGATACCGAACGAAGTGGCCTGCTTGGCCAGCAAGTCCCAGCTCTTGCCACTGGCCGAATAGAGCACGAACAGACTGCCGGCGGCGAGAATCAGCAGCAGGACCAGCAAAGGACCGTCGATATGCAGACGTTGCAACAGCGTCGCGCGGCGACGCATCACATCCTCGCTGGAGAGCATGCGATCGAAATTATTCTTCACGGGCCGTAGCCTCCGCACTGATTGGGCTGGCGTATTCGGCCTTCAAGCGTCCGTCCTGATCCAGCAGCCAGGCGTCCATCACCTGACGCACCACGGGCGCGGCGACGCCGGAACCGGACTCACCGTTCTCGACCATCACCGACACCACGATTTTCGGGTTGTCGGCCGGGGCAAAACCGACGAACAGGGCGTGGTCGCGGTGGCGTTCCTGAACCTTGGAGCGATCGTACTTCTCGCCCTGCTTGATCGCGACCACCTGGGCCGTACCCGACTTGCCGGCGATCCGGTATTGCGCGCCGATCGATGCCTTGCGTGCCGTACCACGGGCGCCGTGCATCACCTGCTGCATGCCATGGTTGACCTTGTTCCAGTCCGACGGGTCGCGCAGGACGATGTCCGGCATCGGGTTTTCGTCCTTGGGCTTTTCGCCCTCGATGGTCTTGGCCAGGTGCGGACGGTTCCACACGCCCTTGTTGGCCACCAGCGCGGTAGCCTGGGCCAGTTGCAGCGGCGTCGATTGCATGTAGCCCTGGCCGATCCCGAGGATCAGGGTCTCGCCCGGGAACCACGCCTGCTTGCGGGTGGCGCGTTTCCACTCGCGGGACGGCATCAGGCCCGGAGACTCTTCGAACATGTCCAGCGAGACCTTCTGGCCGATACCGAACTTGTTCATGTACGACGACAACCGGTCGATGCCGAGCTTGTGGGCAAGGTCATAAAAGTAGGTGTCGTTGGAGCGCATGATCGCCGTGTCGAGATCGACGAAGCCGTCACCGGTACGGTTCCAGTTGCGGTACTTGTGATCGTAGTTGGGGAGCATGTAATAACCCGGGTCGAATACCCGGCTCGACGCCGTCACCACGCCCGCGTCCAGGCCGGCAATCGCCACCGCCGGTTTGATCGTCGAACCCGGTGGGTAAAGACCACGCAGGACACGGTTGAACAGTGGCCGGTCGATGGAATCGCGCAGCTCGGCGTAAGCCTTGAAGCTGATACCGGTAACGAACAGGTTCGGGTCGAAGCTCGGCTGGCTGACCATCGCCAACACTTCGCCGGTACTCGGGTCCAGCGCAACTACTGCGCCGCGTCGCCCGCCCAGAGCGGCTTCGGCAGCTTCCTGCAGCTTGATGTCGAGACTCAGGACAATGTCCTTGCCCGGCACCGGGTCGGTCCGTTTGAGTACCCGCAGCACACGCCCCCGGGCGTTGGTTTCGACTTCTTCGTAACCCACCTGGCCGTGCAGTTCCGCTTCGTAGAAACGCTCGATACCGGTCTTGCCGATATGGTGGGTGCCACTGTAGTTGACGGGGTCGAGGGTCTTCAGCTCTTTCTCGTTGATTCGCCCCATGTAACCCACCGAGTGCGCAAAGTGCGCGCCCTGCGGATAGTGACGAACCAGCTGCGCGACCACTTCCACACCCGGCAGACGGAACTGGTTCACCGCGATGCGGGCGATCTGCTCTTCGGTCAGTTCGAACAGGATCGGCACCGGTTCGAACGGCCGACGCCCCTGACGCATGCGTTTTTCGAAGATCACCCGGTCTTCCGGCGTCAACTGCAACACTTCGACGATCACGTCGAGGACCTGCTGCCAGTCGCCGGAACGTTCCCGGGTCATGCTCAGGCTGAAGCTCGGACGGTTGTCTGCCACCACGACGCCGTTGCGGTCATAGATCAGGCCGCGGGTCGGTGGAATCGGCTGGACATGGACGCGGTTGTTTTCCGAAAGCGTCGAGTGGTACTCGTACTGGATGACCTGCAGGAAATACAGCCGGGCAATCAGCACACCGATCAGTGCAACGATCGCAATGGCCCCGAACACGACGCGACTACGCACCAGGCGTGCGTCTTTTTCGTGGTCCTTGATGCGGATCGGCTGGGACATGAGGGCAGGATTACTTGTGGTAAGGGTGGCCGGACAGCACGGTCCAGGCACGATACAACTGTTCGCCGATGAGGATGCGCACCAACGGGTGCGGCAGCGTCAACGGCGACAACGACCAGCGCTGGTCAGCGCGGGCACAGACTTCAGGCGCCAGCCCTTCCGGGCCGCCGACCATGAAATTGACCGTGCGCGAGTCCAGCCGCCAACGGTCGAGTTCAACCGCCAGTTGCTCGGTGCTCCAGGGCTTGCCGTGCACTTCGAGGGTGACGATCCGTTCGTTGTGCCCGACCTTGGCCAGCATGGCTTCACCTTCCTGACGGATGAAGCGCGCCACGTCGGCATTCTTGCCACGGGTATTGAGCGGAATTTCCACCAGTTCCAGCGCCAGCTCGGACGGAAGACGCTTGGCATATTCATGCCAGCCTTCTTCCACCCACTTGGGCATGCGTGAACCGACGGCGATCAGTCGCAGGCGCACAGCGATCCCTTACAGCTGGTCTTTGTTGAGCTTGGCGAAATGCTCGTGGGTGTTTTCCGGACTGTGGTGCTTGCCATCACTCGCACGGCTTTGCTCGGCACCGGCCCACAGGCGCTCCAGGTCGTAGAACTGACGGGCCGAGGCGGTCATCATGTGCACGATCACCAGATCCAGGTCCAGCAATACCCAGTCGCTGTCACCCTTGCCCTCTTCGCCCAACGGACGAGCGCCGTTCTTCTTGACCTCTTCGCGAACCTTTTCCAGCATCGCGTTGATCTGGCGGTTGGACGTACCGGTGGCGATGATCATGTAGTCGGTGATGCTCTGCTTGTCGCGCACATCGATGATCTGGATGTCCTGGGCCTTGACGTCTTCCAGGGCTGCCACGGCCACCTTGACCAGTTCGTCGCCTTTCAGCGGCTCCTGGGTGTTGGCCACTTCCGGCAACGGAGCGCTCTTGAAAGTACCTTTGCGCTTAACTTTGCTTACATCTTTGTCAGTCATATAAAACTCGTTTTGCTCATGTATTCGGCGGCTTGGCGATACGTTGACCCGTATCAGTGAAGCACGCCTTGTTCAGTTCGACGCACGATAGAGACCGTGCGCATCGATGTAGGCCAGGACCGCGTCGGGCACCAGGAAACGTACCGACTTACCGCTGGCCAGCAGTTGACGGATCTGGGTGGCGGAGACCGCGAGCGGTGTCTGCCAGACGAATGCAATCTGTCCGCCCGGCCCTTTCAGGGCCAGCGGGTCGCTCACCGAACGCGCTGCCAGCAGGTTGCGCAAGGCATCCGGCGGTTCGCTGTCGGCGTCCGGGCGCTGTAGCACCAGGATGTGGCAATGCTGGAGCAACTCCTCCCAGCGATGCCAGGTGGGCAGGCCGCAAAATGCGTCCCAGCCCAAAAGCAGAAAAACCTGGGTCCCTGCGGCCATTTCGGCACGCAGCGACTCCAGGGTGTCGATGGTCCAGGACGGTTTGTCCCGCTGAAGCTCGCGGGCGTCCACCACCAGCGGCGGCACTCCGGCCACCGCGCATTCAACCATTGCCAGCCGATCCTGCGCCGATACCTGCGGGGTATCGCGGTGCGGCGGGCGGGCGCTGGGCATCATGCGCAGCTCATCGAGCCCCAGCGCTTCGGCGACTTCCAGCGCGCCACGCAAATGGCCGACATGTACCGGATCGAAGGTTCCGCCCAATACGCCAATACGCCGGGGACGGGACTTTCTGCCGGACTTCGGCACTTTCGGGTCGAGGTCGGACAAGTCAGACCGTCGCCTGGCCGCGCAACTGGCCATCACCGACCACGACGTACTTCTCGCAGGTCAGTCCTTCGAGACCCACCGGGCCACGGGCGTGCAGCTTATCAGTAGAAATGCCGATCTCGGCACCCAATCCGTATTCGAATCCGTCGGCGAAACAGGTCGGGGTGTTGATCATCACCGACGCCGAGTCGACTTCAGCCACGAACTGCCGGGTGTCTGCAAGGTTTTCGCTGACAATCGAATCGGTGTGGTGGGAGCCGTAACGGTTGATATGTTCGATGGCCTGATCCAGGCCATCGACCACGCGGATCGACAGAATCGGCGCCAGGTACTCGGTGTTCCAGTCCTCTTCGGTCGCCGCTACAGCCTCGATGATCGCCCGGGTGCGCTCGCAACCACGCAGCTCGACGCCTTTTTCGCGGAACTGTTTTGCCATTGATGGCAGGAAATCCTTCGCAACACTTTGATCGACCAGCAAGGTCTCCATCGCACCGCAGATGCCATAACGATAGGTCTTGGCATTGAAGGCAATACGCTGGGCTTTCGACAGGTCGGCGTGTTCGCCGACATAAACGTGGCAGATGCCGTCCAGGTGCTTGATCACCGGCACCCGGGCGTCGCGGCTGATGCGTTCGATCAGGCCACGGCCGCCGCGTGGCACGATCACATCGACGTACTCGGGCATGGTGATCAGGGCGCCAACGGCGGCGCGGTCGGTGGTTTCCACCACTTGCACCACGGCGGCCGGCAGTTCGGCTTCGGCCAGACCGCGCTGGATGCAGGCGGCAATGGCACGGTTGGAATGAATCGCCTCGGAACCGCCGCGCAGGATGGTTGCGTTGCCGGACTTCAGGCACAGGCTGGCGGCGTCGATGGTCACGTTCGGACGGGATTCGTAGATGATCCCGATCACGCCCAGCGGCACGCGCATCTTGCCGACCTGGATCCCCGACGGACGGAAGCTCATGTCGCGGATCGCACCGACCGGGTCCGCCAGGGCCGCCACCTGGCGCAGACCGACGATCATGCCGTCGATGCGGGCCGGGGTCAGTTCCAGACGCTCCAGCAGTGCCGGCTCCAGACCGTTGGCGCGACCGGCGGCCAGATCCTGTTCATTGGCTGCCGCAAGCTCGGTGCGGGCGGCGTCCAGAGCATTGGCGGCAGCCAGCAGTGCGCGGTTTTTCTGCGCGGTACTGGCACGGCCGATGACCCGGGAAGCTTCGCGGGCGGCGCGACCCAATCGGGTCATGTAGTCAAGAACGGACTCAGTCATGGTCTGCTGGGGTCTTGGCAAAGAGGAAAGCGGCAGATTATAGCTGTCGTGCCCCGGGACTAACAGCGGTGACGGGCGGATGGTCGAAATGGACGGCGATTTGCCGATGTTCAGCCGAAATTAAGGCTCGGATTGCTATCATCACGACCTCTTTTGTCTGGATAAACACCGTTTGCCATGTCCAACCTGACCGTTCGCACCCGCGCCGGGCGCCTGCCGCTGGGCCTTCCGGACGCGTTTTTCGACCGCGATGCGCAGCTGCTGGCCCAGGATCTGCTGGGCAAGGTCATCCGTCACCGGGTTGGTGACCTGTGGCTCAGCGCCCGAATCATTGAAACCGAAGCGTATTACTGCGAGGAAAAAGGCAGCCATGCCTCCCTCGGCTACACGGAAAAGCGTAAGGCTTTGTTTCTGGATGGCGGCCACATCTATATGTACTACGCCCGTGGCGGCGACTCGCTGAACTTCAGCGCCCAGGGTCCCGGCAACGCGGTACTGATCAAATCGGCCTATCCGTGGGTCGATGAAGTCAGCGGCCCGGCCAGCCTCGCACAGATGCTGCTGAACAACCCCGACGCTCAGGGTCGCCCGCGACCGTCGCAAAAGCTCTGTGCCGGGCAGACCCTGTTGTGCAAGGCACTTGGACTGAAGGTGCCGGTGTGGGACGCCAAGCGTTTCGACCACGAAATACTGCTGGTGGAAAACACCGGCCCCGCGCCGGGCCACATCATCCAGACCACCCGCCTGGGCATTCCCCATGGGCGTGACGAGCATTTGATGTATCGCTTCGTCGACGCGTCCTACGCCCAGTGGTGCACCCGGAACCCGCTACGCCGGGGTCAGGTCGAAGGTCGCGATTATTTTCTGCTGTGAGCGTCCTCTCTGCGGTACGCCGGCCAGGGACATCAATGAAATGGAGTGTTGTATATGGGCCCATGGCTCGATAGCGTGACCGGGTGGCTGGCTGCCAACCCGCAGTGGCTCGCCGCCGCCGTGCTCATTGTGGCGTTCGTGGAATGCCTGGCGATTGCCGGATTGATCGTGCCCGGTACGGTGTTGTTGTTCGCCGTGGCGGTCATGGCGGGCAGCGGTGCGCTGTCATTGAGCGAAACCCTGTTGCTGGGGTTTCTCGGCGGGATTCTCGGGGATGTGATTTCGTATTTCCTGGGTCGCCACTTCCACCAGAACATCCGGCGCCTGCCGGGCCTGCGCCATCACCCGGAATGGATGGCCGGCGCTGAAGCCTACTTCCAGCGCTATGGCATCGCTAGCCTGCTGGTCGGACGGTTCATCGGCCCGCTGCGACCGATGCTGCCGATGGTCGCCGGGATGTGCGACATGCCCTTCCCGCGCTTCGCGGCCGTCAGTCTGCTGGCAGCCGCCGGCTGGAGCATCGCCTACCTGCTGCCGGGCTGGGCCACCGGGGCGGCGATTCGTCTGCCGCTGCCGGAAGGTTTCTGGCTGCAGGCGGGGATCGTCGCCGCCAGCATTGCGGTGATGGTCGGCCTGAGCGCCAACAGCAGCCTGCGCCGTCACCGCCGGGCGACCATCTGGATCAGCAGCATGAGCCTGTTGATTCTGATCGCGCTGTTCATCGGTTATCCCTATCTGACGGCACTCGATCAAGGTGTCATGACGCTTGTGCAGGAGCACCGCAGTGCAGCGCTCGACGAGGTCGCGGTGGTCTTCACCCTGATCGGCGAATTCCGCAACATGCTGGTGTTCAGCATTTTGCTGACCGGCCTGTTGCTGCTGTGCCGCCAGTGGCGCCAGGCGATCTTCGCCGGCGGCACGCTGCTCGTTACCGCACTGGCCAACACCGGCACAAAACTGTTTTTCGCCCGGGTACGCCCGGAAGTGCTGACCGATCCGATCACCAGCTACAGCATGCCCAGCGGTCATGCGTCCGGATCGTTTGCGCTGTTCCTGACGCTCGCGGTGCTGGCAGGGCGCGGGCAACCGCCAAGACTGCGCCTGACCTGGCTGTTGATCGGCTGCATGCCGGCGCTGGCAATCGCGCTGTCGCGGGTGTATCTGGGTGCCCACTGGCCGACGGATGTCCTGGCCGGCGCCATGCTCGCGGCCTGCGTCTGCGCAGCAAGCCTGTGGCTGATTCAGCGCAGCTCCCCCCTCGAAGCGATGCCGCAGAAAGTCTGGTGGCTGGTGCTGCCTGCACTGGTCGCCCTGTTCGGGTTCTTCGTATTGCGGCATTTGCCACACACCTTGTTGCGATATGCCTACTGAGCCCGCATTCAACGCTCATCGGCGCACTCCGCGCCGGTGAGCGTCCTCAAACATTTGGCAAAGCAAATGCTCATGAACAAGTCCGTGCCCCGTGCAACATTCCGGCAGATAAACCACAAACGGACTTGTGAAAAGAGCAATGACTTCGACAAATCGACTGAATACCCCTTCCCGGACTGACAGGACGTCAGCGCCGATCAAGATATCCGACCTGAACATCCCGCCAGAGCCACCGCTTCTGGCCTCGGGTCAAACACCGGGGCTTGCAGACCTGGATGCCCTGTTCGGTCCCTTGCGCATCGGCGAATTCAGTGTCGATCGCCAGACCCTTCAAGCCTTGGGTGGCCGAATCGATGGGCAGGTCATTTCGCCGATCAACACCTATTTTTCCGAACCTGACCAGTCCTTCATCGATACCCTGGCGTTCGACAGCGCACAGATCGAACGGCGCATGAGAGCCATTCCCTCGCCGGAAAGCCGGCAGATCCCGCCTCTTCTGTATGAAATAGTCACTCAACGCTCACCCGATGCCGCTCCGCTGCTGCGCGAGCTGCCGACTGGCGAGTTCGCCGACGCGATGAACAAAATCAACCATTTGCTCAATGCCACCCAACGCCTGGACATTCGTCGAGACCCGTTGCCCGAACACCTGCCGGACTGGGTGGATAAGACCAAAAGCCGCGGGATGGCCAGCATGGGCGCCGGGATGCAGGCGTATGGACTCTACAGCGCTTACATCGGTGCCATCGACGCACTGAAGAAAGGTGACTCGGCCGAGGCGCTGATCAACGTTGGCGGAGGTCTTTCGGAAATCACCTCACTGGGGGTCGAATACGCCTTGAGCAAGACCGGCGAGCAAATGATCCGCCAGGGCTCCATGGCCTTCGAACAGTTCGGCAAGACCTCCATGGGCAAATGGCTGTGTCGCGGAGCGGGGTTGATCGCCAGCGTACTGACACTGCCCTTCGATATTTACACCGCGATCAAATCCTTCAACGATGCCGCCAAGGCCCAGGGCAAGGAGGCGCAGGACCTGTATGTTACCGGCGGGCTGAGTGTATTCAGCGGTGTACTTTCACTGGCTCTCGGCTGTGCAGCTCTGGCGGGGTTCCAGGCCGCGGGCCCGGTGGGCATCGCCGCTGCGGCAATCATGATTGTCGGGGCGAAGATCTATGGCGCCGTGCGAGCGGTCGATGACATCGACGACTACATCGAACTGACCGTGAACGAACGCTGGCGCGCCGGCTGGTTTGCGTTCACCGGTCAGGATCAGGACAAGGCCCTGATGGATCGCTTTCTGATTGCCAGGACCACCGCCGACTATGCCAAAGCCTTGAAGACCCGCAGCCTCGGCTGGCTAGACAATGAATTCAAGGAGAGCGTCGACGTGATCGTCAATGGCCGGTTCGAGGTCAGGCTGCAACCCACTCGCCTCTATTACTACCAGTGGAAAAAGGGCGAGGCGCCGTACAAGACCGAAAACCTGCCGGTTATCGTTGACACTGATGACGCTTACGACGCAAGGGCTGGCCTGCCAGCATCGGATTCCATCCTCTCCAAAGTAAAAAATGATCCGGCCAAGGGTGTGTTCTGGAGTCTCGGCGGTGGCCATGACGTCGTGCAAGGCGTATTGAACAAAGCCAACTTCTTCAACTATGGCACCGGCAGAAAAGTGCTGCATGGCGGCGAAAAGGATGACTCCTTTATCTTTCAGTCGGCCTCAGAAGCACTTTCATACAATCCAGGCAAGCCAGGCGAACTGTCGGGAGGAGACGGTATCGATCTGCTATGGCTACAAGGCACACACCGTCACCTCGATCACATTCCCGACCCGCCGCGCTATCTCGGTTATGACATTGACCTGAAGAAAGGCACGTTGATGTTGCGTCCAGCGAACCCGACACTTGCCCCTGTGCTGCACACGACGCTCAAGTCCATCGAAAAGGTCGAGACACTCGCCGGTGCGGCCAATCGCGTGACGGGTTCCGATCAGGCGGACATCATTTCCGCCAATGGTTTCGACCACGTTGAAGCCGGTGCGGGAGATGACCGGATTTCCGTTCGCGGCCTCCACGGATCCGTCGCCGGGGGCCCCGGCAACGACACCTATATTCTCGACCCGATGTGTCGCAACGTGTCCATCACCGATGACGGTGCAGAGCCGAGCACGGTCTATCTGGGTGTGACGCTTGAAGCCATCCAGCGCTGGTACTTGCGCGATGATGCGCTGGTGATCGAATCACTGCGCGATGACTCGCCCGGAACGCCGCGACGGGAACTGGTGCTCGAAGGGGTATACCGGACAGTTGGCCGCAAACGCTCACTGCACAATGACAAATGGGTGTTCATGACCCAGGACGGTTTCCACCTGCAACCGATATGGCCTGCCAACATCGTGGGAACCGGCGAGCTGACGCTCAGCGTCGCTGTCCTGACAGCCGGGATGAGCAGGACCTCCCCGGTCCCGGTCAATGACTATCCCTGCAGGATTTCGCAAAGCGCACATTCGTCCTACTTCATTTCCCGCAGGATCCGTCATTCGATGCTGATCGCCACGTCAAACGAACCGACCGCCTCCAGTACGATTTACGTCGAACATGACAGCACCGAAATCAACGAAGTCAGGGCCATCTACAGCGTTTCGAAAACCGAGACCGATGCATTCACCTTTCTTGGCTACACGAATGTCCACTTCACAATCACGTTTGCGCACCCGCCAAACATGCTGTCATTGCACGGGGTCGTGAAAGAAAGACCCGGCAAGAAAACCGACACGGGGGGCGGCATCATGGCCTCAGGCTGGAAGGTGACTCATCCAATCGTTCTGGTGATGCGCGACGGTGTTTCCTACCACCTCGACTTCCCGCGCAACTCGTACATCGATGATGCAAAGAAGACCGGCTATACCGTCGTTCAAAGCCTGGCTTCGCTGCGTGAACGCGCAGGCCGCTACACATTCCTCAGGCCTGACATCACGAAGTGCACCCTGAAGGCGACACCTCAGCGGGTCGACTTTCAGGCTGGCGAGCACAATGCCGACTACTGGCTGGAGGGGCGATCCGCGACCTATGAGCTGTATCCCGCCAGAGCAATTTCCTTACGGCTGTCTACCGCGCAGGCGGACACCATCGTTTCGGGCTCCTCTACCTGGCTCATTCATACCCGGCATCTGCAGGAGCGGATCAGCCTCGCCGATCTCTCCATCAAGGACGATCTGCTCAGGATCGGCAGCATCCACGTCCAACTGCCGGACAGCAACGATCCACAGTTGCCGCTGGAAACCGTCGAGGTGGTGGTTTCATCCGGGAACCGTTACCGGATCAATGTCCTGTTTGAAGTGATCGGACTCTGCGCCGTCGACGCCCGGGGTTATCCAACGATTCAGGCGATGATTCTGGATATCGCGGCTCACCGGCAACGCGAAGAGCTGGAAACCCATGACTTGCCGGTGTCGAACCTTCGTCTGCACGATGGCGCTCCCGGAAGGATTTTCTACAACGTCGCCACCCATCGCTGGCGGGTCGAAAACGACCCATCCCGTTCCATATCGATCGAGCATCTGACCATCGTCAAGGCGTGACACGTTGCGTTCCGAAGTCTTTTCACGGTCAATCCCGGATAAAAACTGGATTAACCGTTCGGTGTCAGGCAAACAGTTCACCCTGCAACTCGTCGAGCAGCGCCTGGATCGCATCCAGCCGCTGTTGCGGGTCGTCGAGTTGCAGCAGGTCGATCTTGTCCTCTTCGGCGAAGGGCAACAGATAGGCCAGTTGATTGGCCAGCGATTGCTGCCCTGCCGCTTCGGTGCCCATGTTCAGCGCTTCGACCATCGGGTGTTCGGCGAGGGCCTTGAGCAATGCCACCAGATCGGCGTCTTCATCCTGCAGGGGGTGCTCGGGCTCTTCATCCAGCCACTCCACCTCGGCGACGATCAGTTGATCGCGCTGCACGTCGGTGCGCTGCACGATAAAGCGGCGCCCGCCTTGCACCCGGATACCCAGCAGCCCGTTGTCCTGCTGCTGGAAATCCGTAATCCGCGCCTCACAGCCAACCATCGCGAAACCTTCGGGGGCGACGCCGACTTCATGGCCTTCGAGAATGCACACCACACCGAAGCCGCCGCCCTGTTTCATGCAGCGACCGATCATGTCCAGGTAACGTGCCTCGAAGATCTGCAGATCCAGGTTGCAGCCGGGAAACAGCACCGTGTTCAGCGGGAAAAGCGGCAGACTCATAGACATTTCCTTACACCACCATTGTCACCGCCAACGGCAGGAAGACCGCCGTGGCCACGCCCATCAGACTCATCGCCAGCGCCGCGAAGGCGCCGCACTCGTCGCTTTCCTGCAACGCCACCGACGTACCGACCGCATGCGCCGTCATGCCCAGCGCCATGCCCCGCGCCTCCGGACTGTGCACGCCGAGGCGGGTCAACAACGCCGGGCCGAAGATCGCGCCAATCACCCCGGTGATCAGCACGAACACCGCCGCCAGCGCCGCGACGCCGCCAATCTGCTCGGCCACCAGCATCGCGATGGGCGAAGTCACCGATTTGGGCGCCATGGTCATCAGAATCATGTGATCGGCCCCGAACCACCAGCCCAACGCCACACCCATTCCCGTGGCGACCACCCCGCCTATCACCAGCGTAGTAAATATCGGCCAGAACAATTGGCGGATGCGCCGCAGATTCAGATACAGCGGCACGGCCAGCGCGACGGTCGCCGGGCCCAGCAGAATGCTGAGGATTTCCGTGCTCTTGCGATATTCGGCGTAGGTCAGACCGCAACCCACTAGCACAGCGATCACCAACAACATCGAAACGAGCACCGGTTGCAGGAAAATCCAGCGGGTTTTCTCGAAGGCTGCCAACACCAGTTGATAGGCACCCAGGGTGATACCGATGCCGAACAGGGGATGGTGAATCACCGACGCCCAGGCACCTTGCCAGTCGAACAGCATCAGGAATCCTCCGAATGCGGTGCGTGACGCTTGACCAAGCGTTGCATCAGCACCCCGGCGAAGGCCATGGACAGAATCAGCGACACCACCAGCGCGCCGACGATGGCCCAGAAGTCCGCGGCAATCGCCGTGGCATAGACCATTACACCTACCGCCGGCGGCACCAGCAGCAACGGCAGATAACGCAACAGACTGCCGGCGGCCAGGTTCAGCGGCTCGCCCACTTCACCGCGCACGATCAGAAACGCCAGCAACAGCAGAAGACCGATGATCGGCCCCGGCAGCACCGGCAACAGCAAATGATTGAGGGCCGTGCCGAGTAATTGAAACAGCACCAGCCACGTCAGGCCGCGTAACAACATCCGTCATCTCCGTCTTACTTTCCAACCCGCAAGTCGTCGGCATTATAAGCACGCCTGCGCTATGGATCGGCATTCGCCAAAAGCATGGTCGGTTGACCTGGGCAAATCGCCATGATGATCTACAGTGGTTCGCAGGGCGGGCAAATCCCCCACCTGAAAAACGATAAAACCGATGAACCCAAGGAGAGTCTCAATGCCCTATGTTCCAGTTGCAGAGCTCAAAGATTATGTCGGCAAGGAACTCGGACGTTCCGAATGGCTCACCATCGATCAGGAGCGCATCAACCTGTTCGCCGAAGCCACCGGGGATTATCAGTTCATCCATGTCGATCCGGTCAAAGCCGCGCAAACGCCATTTGGCAGCACCATTGCACACGGTTTCCTGTCGTTGTCGCTGATTCCGAAACTGATGGAAGACATCCTGATCCTGCCGCAAGGCGTGAAGATGGTGGTCAACTACGGTCTGGACAGCGTGCGTTTCATTCAGCCGGTCAAGGTCAATTCCAAAGTCCGGCTCAAGGTCGATCTCGGTGAAGTGACCGAGAAGAAACCCGGCCAGTGGCTGCTAAAGGCCACCGCCACCCTGGAGATCGAAGGCTCGGACAAACCGGCCTACATCGCCGAACCGCTGTCGCTCTGCTTCGTCTGAGTGCCGGGATGCGAAGCGGCTCACGCGGTTTCGCATCCACTCCTCTCTGCCGGCTGTATAAGGTCACATAGCTGCGGCATACTCGGTCGCCTAATTGCCCGGATCCCGCTATGCGCCAACTTGCTGCTCTTGCACCGCTTGCCCTGACCCTGATGCTCACCGCCTGCGGCGACGGCGAATCGCTGTTGCCCCCGGACGCACGGCTGCCCGATGGCGGACGTTACCGCGGTGAACTGGTCAACGGTCTGCTGCAAGGCCAGGGACGGGTCGACTACCCCAACGGCAGCTGGTACGCCGGCACCTTCGACAAGGGGCAGTGGCACGGCCAGGGTGAATGGCACGGCAGCAATGGCGAGGTCTATCGCGGCAACTTCCAGCAGGGCCTGTTCGACGGCCAGGGTACGCTGACCACCCATGGCGGCAGTTATACCGGCGGTTTCAGGCAGGGCCGGCGCGAAGGCGAAGGCACCCTCAAGGAAAACGCGATGACCTATCGCGGCGAATTCAAGGACGACCAGTATTCCGGGCTCGGGCGCCTGGAGCTGGATGACGGCAGCTCCTATCAGGGCCAGTTCCTCCACGGCAAACCCAACGGCGAAGGCCAGCGCGGCGACGCCAGCGGAAATCAGTTCAGCGGCCACTTCATCAATGGCCAGCTCGAAGGCAACGGCACCTTCAACAGCGCTGACGGTGACATCTATGTCGGCGGCTTCAAGAACAATCAACTGCACGGCAAGGGCCGTTACGAAAACGCTGACGGCGATGTCTGGCTCGGCCAGTTCAAGGAAGGCGCGCTGACCGGCAAGGGCGAACTGATCGGTGCCGACGGCAGCCATTACATCGGCTACTTCAACGACTGGCGTTTCAGTGGCCAGGGCCGTCTGAATCTGTCCGATGGCAGTTTCTACATCGGCGGATTCGACAGCGACAGCTACTCGGGACGCGGCACCCTGGTGCTCACCGACGGCACCGTGCTCAGCGGCACCTGGATCAACGGCCAGCGTGTACGCGACGCCGATGGCAAATTATTGCCCGACACCCTTGAACTCGGCCTGCTGGCCCAAGGGCGGTTGCTCGACGAAGCGCTGGCCAATGTGCCGGCCTCGACCCCGGCAGTGGAGCTGTACACCCTGACCCTCGGCGGCGACGGCAAGCAAAGCGTGTTCCTGCGCGAATCCGACTACGTGGCCAACATGCTCACCAGCCGTTTCGGTGCCGTTGGCCAGATCCGTCTGGTCAACCATCGCGACCACCTCGGCGACCGGCCGATGGCCACCCGCGAAAACCTGCGTCGCGCCGCCCAGACCCTGGCCGAACGCAGCGGTCCGGAAGACCTGATCTTCATCTACCTGACCAGCCATGGCACCGCCGAACACGAACTGGTCCTCGACCAGCCGCGCATGGAACTGGCCGATCTGCCCGCCGACGAACTCGCCACCGTGCTCGCGCCGCTGAAGAACCGCGACAAGATCATCGTGATTTCGGCCTGCTATTCCGGCGGCTTCATTCCGGCACTCAAGGACGAACGCACACTGATCATGACCGCCTCGCGCGCTGATCGCGTATCGTTCGGCTGCTCGGAGGAAGCCAACTTCACGTATTTCGGCGACGCCCTGTTCGCGCAGGCACTGAATCAGACAGACGATCTGGAGCAAGCCTTCAAACTGGCCAGGGCTACCGTGGCCGAGCGCGAGCTGGCGGACAATTTCGAAGCGTCCGAACCGCAGATCTGGGCACCGAAAACCGTGCTTTCACACTGGCAGCTACTGCGCAAGCAACAGGCTAGAAAAGCATTGCAAAGTGCTGCGTTGAACGACGGAGCGACAAACAGCAACTAAGCTGAACAGTATCAAGGGAGAGACACTATGTACTTGACGCCTCAGCATGTCCTGCTTGCCGGAGCCACCGGGTTGACCGGTGAACACCTGCTCGACCGCTTGCTCAACGAGCCGACGATTACCCGTGTCCTGGCCCCTTCACGCCGGCCGCTGGCCGAACACCCGCACCTGGAAAACCCCGTCGGCGATCCGCAGACCTTTCTGCCGCAACTGGCCGGCCGGGTCGACATCGCGTATTGCTGTCTCGGCACCACCATCAAGCAGGCCGGTTCCGAAGAGGCATTCCGCGCCGTGGATCTGGACATGGTGGTGGCGTTCGCCAAGCGCGCCCGGGAAATGGGGGCACGACACCTGATCGTGATCAGCGCCTTGGGGGCCGATCCCCGGTCCTCGATTTTCTACAACCGGGTCAAGGGCGAGATGGAACAGGCTTTGCGCGCGCAGGATTGGCCGCAACTGACCATTTGCCGGCCCTCGCTGCTTCTCGGCGAACGCAGTGAGCCGCGCCTGGGTGAGCAGCTTGCCGCTCCTTTTTCGAAACTGATTCCCGGCAAGTACCGCGGCATCGAAGCCTGCCAGCTGGCCCGGGCCATGTGGCGCCTGGCACTTGAGGAGCAGGACGGGGTGCGGATCGTCGAGTCGGATGAGTTGAGGAAGCTCGGCAAGTAAAAAAGATCGCAGCCATTGGCTGCGATCTTTTTTAAAGTCCGCCAGTCGCCTGGAACCCCACACCGATCACCGTCAGTAACGACAACGGCAACAGCAGTGTGTCGAGCAATGCACTGGCCGGCAGATCCACGCCGGGATAGCTCGGCGCCTCGGCCCCAAACCGATCCATCGCACAACACCCGCCATTCATTGCATACAGATCCAGCCGCGTACCGGAGTACACCACCGGCGCGCCAGGTTTGGCGGCATCCAGTGTGCGCGCGGTTGCGCAGCCGGTCAGTTGCAGCGCCAGCGCTATCACCAGCAGTTTATTCATCACTGCTCAGATGGTGCTCGCCCCAGCGCGGCAACATGTCCTGGGGGATGCCCAGCAGATTGAGAATCCGCGCCACCACGAAATCGATCAGGTCGTCGATGGTCTGCGGCTGGTGATAGAAACCCGGTGAGGCCGGCAGGATGGTCACGCCCATGTTCGACAGCTTGAGCATGTGCTCCAGGTGAATGCTCGAATACGGCGCTTCGCGCGGCACCAGAATCAACTGGCGGCGCTCCTTCAACGTCACATCCGCCGCCCGTTCGATCAGGTTGTTGCAGGCGCCTGTGGCGATAGCCGAGAGCGTACCCGTCGAGCACGGCACCACCACCATCGCCGCCGGCGCCCCGGAACCCGAGGCCACCGGCGACATCCAGTCTTCCTTGCCATATACCCGGATCTGCCCGGCGGCAGCGCCGGTGTATTCGGTCAGGAACGCCTGCATCGATTGCGGCTTGGCCGGCAGCGTTACATCCGTCTCGGTGGCCATCACCAGTTGCGCGGCCTTGGAGATCAGGAAATGCACCTCGCGATCCTCACGCACCAGACAGTCCAGCAGGCGCAAGCCGTATTGGGCGCCGGACGCGCCGGTCATCGCCAGCGTGATGCGTTCCGGGCCACCATCCTGGGAAAGCGTGTTCATTTCAGCGCCTCGGCGAGTTTGCCATGCAGGCCGCCAAAGCCGCCGTTGCTCATGATCACTACATGAGTGCCGGGTTGGGCCTGGCTCTTCACACGTTCGATGATACCTTCCAGCGAATCGCTGACAATCGACGGTACGGTGCACAGTGCGGCGGTGCCTGCCAGATCCCAACCCAGGTTGGCCGGGGCGTACCAGATCACCTGGTCGGCATCGACCACGCTGTCCGGCAGGCCGTCACGGTGGGCGCCGAGCTTCATCGAGTTGGAGCGCGGCTCGATGATCGCGATCAGCGGCGCATCGCCGATGCGTTTGCGCAGGCCGTCGAGGGTGGTGGCAATCGCGGTCGGGTGGTGGGCGAAGTCGTCGTAGATGGTGATGCCCCGGACTTCCGCTACTTTCTCCATCCGGCGTTTGACGCTCTTGAAGCTGCTCAACCCGGCAATGCCCATGGATGGCACGACACCGACGTGACGTGCG
This sequence comes from Pseudomonas sp. KCJK9016, assembly GCF_046231795.1. Taxonomy (NCBI): domain Bacteria; kingdom Pseudomonadati; phylum Pseudomonadota; class Gammaproteobacteria; order Pseudomonadales; family Pseudomonadaceae; genus Pseudomonas; species Pseudomonas sp. KCJK9016. The sequence continues at coordinate 209,080 of NZ_JBJJMM010000004.1, forward strand.
GCGGCCAGAGTGGCCAGGGCGTTGGCAACGTTGTGCTGACCGGTCAATTCCCACTCGACCACGCCCTGAGACTCGCCTTCGAACATCACTTCGAACGCCGAGCCGTCGTCTTTCAACAACTTGACCTGCCACTGACCGCCGGCACCGGTGGTTTGTACCGGGGTCCAGCAGCCCATTTCGATCACGCGCTGCAAGGCCGGTTCGGTGGTCGGATGGATTACCAGACCTTCGCTCGGAATCGTGCGCACCAGGTGGTGGAACTGCCGCTCGATGGCAGCCAGATCGGGAAAAATGTCGGCGTGATCGAACTCAAGGTTGTTGAGGATCGCCGTGCGCGGACGGTAGTGGACGAACTTCGAACGCTTGTCGAAAAACGCGCTGTCGTATTCGTCGGCCTCGATCACGAAGAACGGCGTGCCGCCCAGACGCGCCGACACCGAGAAGTTCTGCGGTACGCCGCCGATCAGGAAACCCGGGCTCATGCCGGCGTGCTCCAGCACCCAGGCGAGCATGCTGCTGGTGGTGGTCTTGCCGTGCGTACCGGCCACCGCCAGCACCCAGCGACCCTGCAGTACGTGGTCGGCCAGCCACTGCGGGCCGGAAACGTACGGCAGACCTTTATTCAGCACATATTCCACTGCCGGATTGCCCCGGGACATGGCGTTGCCGATCACCACCAGATCCGGCGCCGGATCGAGCTGCGCCGGGTCGTAACCCTGGGTCAACTCAATGCCCTGGGCTTCGAGCTGGGTGCTCATCGGCGGATAGACGTTGGCATCGGAGCCGGTCACGTGATGGCCGAGCTCTTTGGCCAGAACCGCCATCGAGCCCATGAAAGTCCCGCAGATACCCAGAATATGAATGTGCATAGTCGACCTCGTAAAACATGGCCGCAGGGTAGCCCAGGCAGGGGAAAACCGCACCCTCGTTTTCAGGAGGTCAGGTGCTGCGGGCAATCCCGTGTTTGCGCAGTTTTCTATAAAGGGTGTTGCGACTGACGCCAAGCTGCTCGGCAGCATGGGTCATGTGCCAGCGCGTGTGCTCCAGCGCATTAAGCAACGCCAGCCGTTCGGCGTCCTCCAGCGGCAGTGCGGACGACGCTTCATCGACATTGACCAACAACGGCTGTACCTGCCGGAACATCGCCGGCAGATCCTCCAGTCCGATCCGCCCTTCATCGCACAACGCCGCCAGCGTGCGAAGCACATTGCGCATCTGCCGCACGTTGCCCGGCCAGTTGAACCCGAGCAAGGCCCGGCGCGCCGGTTCTTCGATCAGGATCGTTTCACCACTCGCCTCTTCCGCCAGCAGGAAATCCAGCAATTGGGATTTGTCACTGCGCTCGCGCAATGGCGGCAGCGCCACTTCCAGCCCATTGAGGCGGTAATACAGATCCTCGCGGAAACTGCCGTCCGCCACCCGCTCCAGCAGATTGCGGTGAGTGGCACTGATGATCCGCACGTTGACCGCTTCCGGCTCGCCACCGATCGGCACCACCTGCCGGTCTTCCAGCACTCGCAGCAGTCGGGTTTGCAGTGCCAGTGGCATGTCGCCGATTTCATCGAGGAACAGCGTGCCGCCGTCGGCTTGCTGCAACTTGCCACGCATGCCGTCCTTGCGCGCCCCGGTGAAGCTGCCGCCGCGATAACCGAACAACTCGCTCTCGATCAGACTTTCGGGAATTGCCGCGCAGTTGAGCGCGACGAAGGCTTTGCCGGCGCGCTGACTGGCGTTGTGCACAGCCTTGGCGAACGCTTCCTTGCCGGAGCCGGTTTCGCCGTTGATCAGCAGCGGCACGTCGCGCTCGAACACCCGCAAGGCCTTGCGGAAATCCGCTTGCAGCCCGGCATCGCCCAGGCAAATGCCGGCCATGCGCGGTGCTTCGGGAGTTGCGGGTTTCGGCAGGACGGGGGACGGCTTGCGCGCTTCTCCACGCAAAACAGCAAACAGATGCCGTCCGTCACGAGTGCGCAACGGCCAGCTGGCGCTGGCCTGGGCACTGGCGCGACCGAGCAGCTCATCCAGCGAACAATCGAAAAACGCCTCCACCGGTTTGCCGAGCAAGCCGCCACGAATGTGCCCCAGCAGGTTCAATGCGCTCTGGTTGACCGCACTGATCCGCCCTTCCCCGTCAAACGCCAGCAACCCTTCGCTGAACAGCCCCACGGACTCGGCCTGGAGATGGAAACGCAGCAACCATTGATTATCGAAACAGCGCAGGAAGTAACAGCTCTCGATCATCTTCGCCGACAGATTGACCAGCGCCATGGTGTGAAACTGACTCTGACGCGAAACGTCCGGCCGCGCCGAGGAAACATCGAGCACCGCCAGCAGTTCGCCATGGGGGTCGAACACCGGGCTGGCCGAGCAGGTCAGGCCGGTGTGCCGACCGCGAAAATGTTCGTCCTGATGGATGGTCAGGGCCTGACGCTCGACCAGGCAGGTGCCGATGCCGTTGGTGCCTTCACAGGCCTCGCTCCAGTCTGAACCCAGCCAGAGGCCGGCGCGTTCGAAGATCTTGCGTTCGGCGGGAGCGGTAACGCAGTTGAGGATCACCCCGCGCGCGTCGGTCAGCAGCACCGCGTGTCCGGCGCCGGAGAGTTGTTGATGCAGGCTGCTCATTTCATTGCCGGCGATCTGCAACACCTGTTGCAGCCGTTCGCGGCTTTCGAGGATTCGACCGTGTTCGAGCACCGTCGGCGCCATGGTCAGGGCCGGGTCGAGGTGATAGTCCTCAAGACAACGCAGCCACGATCGGGCAATCGACGGATCGGCACCGGGGCCATGCAGATGCGGCTTGCCCTGGGTGACGGTGAGAACCTGTCGGGCATGGCGACTCAAATGGTTGTCGTGCATTTCTTATTATTCTCCCCGAAAGCCTCCCCTGAGTTCGGGGTTGGCACCACTTTGTGGCGAGGGAGCTTGCTCCCGCTCGAGTGCGCAGCGCTCGCCAACGTTCATGATCGGCAGACCGTGTGGGGTCGCTTCGCAGCCCGGCGGGAGCAAGCTCCCTCGCCACAGAGAATTGCTCCATGGACACAAGATGCCCAGCATCCTCCAGCCAACCGGTCTTTGCAATGCCGGCAAGACCGCCCGGTCACGGGTTGTGCCGGAAGCGGTACAAACTGTCACCCGGGCTGTGCCGATACCGTCACAGCAGCTTGCCACTTGTCCGACAGAAATCATCCAAGGCCTTGATTTTCCTGAGCTGCACGGCAGTGGCCCGGCCTTTGCTCTACGCTTATGGCAAGCGCACATGCGCCTCCCGACAAATACAAAAGCCAAGGAGAAATCGTCATGCGTTACGCTCACCCCGGTACTGAAGGCGCCAAGGTCTCGTTCAAGAGCAAGTACGGTAACTACATCGGCGGCGAGTTCGTCGCGCCTGTCAAAGGTCAGTACTTCACCAACACCTCGCCTGTGAATGGCCAGCCGATTGCCGAATTCCCGCGCTCCACTGCCGAAGATATCGAAAAGGCCCTGGACGCCGCCCACGCCGCTGCCGATGCCTGGGGCGCGACGTCTGTCCAGGCCCGCTCGCTGATCCTGCTGAAAATCGCCGATCGCATCGAACAGAACCTCGAAACCCTGGCGATCACCGAAACCTGGGACAACGGCAAAGCCATCCGCGAAACCCTCAACGCCGATATCCCGCTGGCCGCCGACCATTTCCGCTATTTCGCCGGGTGCCTGCGCGCCCAGGAAGGCAGCGCCGCCGAGATCGATGGCAACACCGTTGCCTATCACATCCATGAACCACTGGGCGTGGTCGGCCAGATCATTCCGTGGAACTTCCCGATCCTGATGGCCGCGTGGAAACTCGCCCCGGCGCTGGCTGCCGGCAACTGCGTGGTACTCAAGCCTGCCGAGCAAACCCCGCTGGGCATCAGCGTGCTGCTGGAGCTGATCGGCGACCTGCTGCCGCCGGGCGTGCTCAACGTGGTGCAAGGGTTCGGCAAAGAAGCCGGCGAAGCCCTGGCCACCAGCAAGCGCATCGCCAAGATCGCCTTCACCGGCTCGACCCCGGTCGGTTCGCACATCATGAAATGCGCTGCCGAGAACATCATCCCGTCCACCGTGGAACTGGGCGGCAAGTCGCCGAACATCTTCTTCGAAGACATCATGCAGGCCGAGCCAAGCTTCATTGAAAAGGCCGCCGAAGGCCTGGTGCTGGCGTTCTTCAACCAGGGCGAAGTCTGCACCTGTCCGTCCCGTGCTCTGGTTCAGGAGTCGATCTATCCGCAGTTCATGGAAGCGGTGATGAAGAAAGTCAGCCAGATCAAACGCGGCGACCCACTCGATACCGACACCATGGTCGGCGCCCAGGCGTCCGAGCAGCAATTCGACAAGATCCTTTCGTACCTGGAAATCGCCAAGGGCGAAGGTGCCGAGCTGCTGACCGGCGGCAAGGTGGAAAAACTCGAAGGCAACCTGGCTTCCGGTTATTACATCCAGCCGACCCTGCTCAAGGGCAACAACAAGATGCGCGTGTTCCAGGAAGAAATCTTCGGCCCGGTGGTGAGCATCACCACCTTCAAGGACGAAGCCGAAGCCCTGGCGATTGCCAACGACACCGAGTTCGGCCTCGGCGCCGGCCTCTGGACCCGCGACATCAACCGCGCCTATCGCGTGGGCCGGGCCATCAAGGCCGGTCGTGTGTGGACCAACTGCTACCACCTGTACCCGGCGCACGCCGCGTTCGGCGGGTACAAGAAGTCCGGTGTCGGCCGTGAAACCCACAAGATGATGCTCGACCACTACCAACAGACCAAAAACCTGCTGGTGAGCTACGACATCAACCCGCTGGGCTTCTTCTAAAGAACCGGGCGGCGCCGAACGATCGGCGTCGCCCCTTTCACCCCGATGACAAACCCTGGCCTGGCCGCTCTGGCACGGGCCTTGCGTACCCGTCATTCAGGATTTGCCTGAGCATCGCCGCTGCGTGAACAGCATCCACCCACTCAACCGCTGCACCTGAAAGTCCAACAGATCGAACAATAAAAAGAGAAAGAGAGGACTTATGACTTCCACCACACAGCTCAAACCCACACTCGGCACCCTGCACCTGTGGGGTATTGCCGTCGGCCTGGTGATTTCCGGCGAATACTTCGGCTGGAGTTACGGCTGGGGCACGGCAGGAACATTGGGATTCCTGGTCACGGCCCTGATGGTTGCGACCATGTACACCTGCTTCATCTTCAGCTTCACCGAACTGACCACCGCGATTCCCCACGCGGGCGGACCGTTTGCCTACAGCCGTCGGGCCTTCGGTGAGAAAGGCGGGTTGATCGCCGGCATCGCCACGCTGATCGAATTCGTCTTCGCCCCACCCGCCATCGCCATGGCCATCGGCGCCTACCTCAACGTGCAGTATCCGGAGCTCGATCCGAAAGTCGCGGCGGTCGGCGCGTACTTTGTGTTCATGACCCTGAACATCCTCGGCGTGAGTATTGCCGCGACCTTCGAACTGGTGGTCACCGTGCTCGCCGTCGCCGAATTGCTGGTGTTCATGGGCGTGGTCGCACCGGGCTTCAGCTTCAGCAACTTCGTACTTAACGGATGGTCGGGTTCCAGCGAATTCAGCCTCGGCTCGATTCCCGGGATCTTCGCCGCCATTCCTTTCGCGATCTGGTTTTTCCTCGCCATCGAGGGCGCGGCCATGGCGGCCGAAGAAGCCAAGGACCCGAAACGCACGATTCCCAAGGCTTATGTCAGCGGCATCCTGACCCTGGTGTTCCTGGCCATCGGCGTCATGGTGATGGCCGGCGGCGTCGGCGACTGGCGACAACTGGCGAACATCAATGACCCGCTGCCTCAGGCGATGAAAGCGGTGGTCGGCAACAATTCGACCTGGATGCACATGCTGGTGTGGATCGGCCTGTTCGGGCTGGTGGCGAGTTTCCACGGGATCATCCTCGGCTACTCGCGGCAGTTCTTTGCACTGGCCCGAGCCGGTTATCTGCCGAAAAGCCTGGCCAGACTCTCGCGTTTCCAGACCCCGCACCGGGCGATTCTGGCCGGCGGTGTGATCGGCATTGCCGCAATCTACAGCGACGGCCTGGTCAATCTGCAAGGCATGAGCCTCACCGCCGCGATGATCACCATGTCGGTGTTCGGCGCTATCGTGATGTACATCATCAGCATGCTCAGCCTGTTCAAACTGCGTAAAACCGAGCCGAACCTGGAGCGCACCTTCCGCGCCCCGGGTTATCCGATCGTGCCGGGAATTGCGTTGTTTCTGGCGCTGGTGTGTCTGGTGGCAATGGCTTGGTTCAACACGCTGATCGGCTGTGTGTTCGTCGGTTTCATGGCCGCCGGTTACCTGTATTTCCAGCTGACCGCCAAACAACGCTCCGAAGCACCGGCAGACGCTATGCTCGAAAGTGTCTGAACGTTATCCGGATTGCACCGGCACCGGGCCTCAGGCTCGGTGCCTGCACTAAAAGCATTCATTCAGGAGGAACGCGCCCAATGGCCGCATTTGCCCATACCGTCGGCGCCCAGACCTACCGCTTCGACAGCCTCAAGGACGTGATGGCCAAGGCCAGTCCGGCACGTTCCGGGGATTTCCTGGCCGGCGTCGCCGCGCTCAACGATGGCGAGCGAGTGGCCGCGCAAATGGCGCTGGCCGACATCCCGCTCACGCATTTCCTGCAGGAAGCGCTGATTCCCTACGAAGCTGATGAAGTCACCCGGCTGATCATCGACAGCCATGACAAACAGGCCTTCGCGGTTGTCAGCCATCTAACGGTTGGCGGCTTTCGCGACTGGCTGTTGAGCGAGGCGGCCGACGAGTCCAGCCTGCGCGCCCTCGCCCCCGGCCTGACACCGGAAATGGTCGCCGCCGTGTCGAAGATCATGCGCGTGCAGGATCTGGTGCTGGTGGCGCAGAAGATCCGCGTCGTGACGAAGTTTCGCGGAACCCTCGGCCTGCGCGGACGGTTATCCACAAGGCTGCAACCCAATCACCCGACCGACGAGCCGTCCGGCATCGCCGCGAGCATTCTCGACGGTCTGCTGTACGGCAACGGCGACGCGATGATCGGCATCAACCCGGCCACTGACAGCATCGCCTCGATCTGCGCGATGCTGGAAATGCTCGACGCAATCATCCAGCGCTACGACATTCCGACCCAGGCCTGCGTGCTGACCCACGTCACCACCTCCATAGAAGCGATCAACCGTGGAGTGCCGCTGGATCTGGTGTTCCAGTCGATTGCCGGTACCGAGGCGGCCAATGCCAGTTTCGGTATCAATCTGAACGTGTTGCAGGAAGGTTATGAAGCGGGACTGAGCCTCAATCGCGGCACGCTCGGGCAGAACCTGATGTATTTCGAAACCGGCCAGGGCAGCGCGCTGTCGGCCAACGCCCACCACGGGGTCGATCAACAGACCTGCGAGACCCGGGCCTACGCCGTGGCACGGCATTTCAAGCCGTTTCTGGTGAACACCGTCGTAGGCTTCATCGGCCCGGAATACCTCTACAACGGCAAGCAGATCATCCGTGCCGGCCTCGAAGACCACTTCTGCGGCAAGCTGCTCGGCGTGCCGATGGGCTGCGACATCTGCTACACCAACCACGCCGAGGCCGACCAGGATGACATGGACACCCTGCTGACCTTGCTGGGCGTGGCCGGGATCAATTTCATCATGGGTATCCCCGGCTCCGACGACATCATGCTCAACTACCAGACCACCTCGTTCCACGACGCGCTCTATGCGCGCCAGACTCTGGGCCTGAAACCGGCGCCGGAGTTCGAGCAGTGGCTGGCAAACATGGGCATCTTCACCCAGGCGGACGGCAAGGTCCGCTTCGGCAACAACCTGCCGCCGGCGTTCCGCCAGGCGTTGGCGCAACTGGGATGATTCAGATGGAAAAACCGCCCGTCGATCCACAAAACCCCTGGCATGAGCTGCGTCGCCTGACCCCGGCGCGGATCGCCCTCGGCCGCACCGGCACCAGCCTGCCGACCCGCGCACAGCTGGATTTCCAGTACGCCCACGCGCAGGCCCGGGATGCCGTGCATCTGCCCTTCGATCACGCCGGGCTCAGTGCCCAACTGGCCGAACGCCAGCGCGACAGCCTGCTGCTGCACAGCGCGGCGACGGATCGCAACAGTTACCTGCAACGTCCGGATCTGGGGCGCAAGTTGAGCGATCAATCGGCGCAAACCTTGCGCGAATACGCCCTGGCGAATCCGGGCGGCGTGGATCTGGTGATCGTAGTGGCCGATGGTCTCTCGGCGCTGGCGGTGCATCGGCATACCCTGCCATTCCTCACCCGCCTGGAAGAACAGATGGCAGCCGACGAATGGTCTATCGCGCCCGTGGTGCTGGTTGAACAAGGTCGAGTGGCTGTTGGCGACGAAATCGGCCAGTTACTGGGCGCCAAAATGGTCGTAATGCTGATCGGAGAGCGCCCCGGCCTCAGTTCGCCGGACAGCCTCGGTTTATATTTCACCTACAATCCAAAGGTCGGCCTCACCGATGCCTACCGCAATTGCATCTCCAATGTGCGGCTTGAAGGCTTGAGCTACGGCATGGCGGCCCATCGCCTGCTGTATCTGATGCGCGAAGCCTGTCGACGGCAGCTGTCGGGGGTCAATCTGAAGGACGAGGCGCAGGTTCAGACGCTGGAATCGGAAGCCGGTGCAGACATGAAGAGTAATTTCCTACTCGATCCGCCCCCGGCCTGAACCGTTTCCGCATTGCCTTACTGCGCCGCTTTCAGGCAGGATCGACGCACGGCCGCCCGGGTTTCCCATCGCCGTCAGAGCAGTTGAAGACAGCCACTTGAAGACGAGACCTATCATGCGGATTATTCAAGCGACCCTCGAACACCTGGACCTGCTGGCCCCGCTGTTCGTCAAATATCGTGAGTTCTACGGCGCACTGCCTTATCCGGACTCGTCCCGGGCCTTCCTCGAAAAGCGTCTGCGGCGCAAGGAATCGGTCATTTACCTGGCCCTGGCCGATGATGACGACAAGAAGCTCATGGGCTTCTGCCAGCTCTACCCGAGCTTTTCCTCGCTGTCGCTCAAGCGCGTGTGGATCCTCAACGACATCTATGTTGCCGAAGATGCCCGCCGTCAGCTGGTCGCCGACAATCTGATCCGCACCGCCAAGCGTATGGCCAAGGAAACCCAGGCTGTGCGCATGCGCGTGTCCACCAGCAGCGACAACGAAGTGGCGCAGAAAACCTACGAGTCCATCGGCTTCAAGGAAGACACCGAGTTCAAGAACTACATTCTGCCGATCAGCGACGAACTCTGATTTTTTCTAACAGGCCATCGTGGCGAAGGAGCAGTCTTCCTCGCCACCAAGGCCTGCGCGTCGTTTCCCCTCGAAACGCCCCGCTACAAAACCAACGCGCTTTTCACCTATCAGATCGTATAATCCTGTGCTTTCCGGCTTGTAAGAAAAACTACACCCGCTTGTAGGCTTACACCGAATCATCCGCACAGGCCTGCCGAGTCGGGCCATCACCACAGGTGCCCACATGGATTTCAACCCGATCGACATCATTCTGCATCTCGACGTCTACCTCGACATGCTGGTGAATAACTATGGGACCTGGATCTACGCCATCCTGTTTCTGGTCATTTTTTGCGAAACCGGACTGGTGGTCACACCGTTCCTGCCAGGTGATTCGCTGTTGTTCATCGCTGGCGCAGTCGCAGCCGGCGGCGGCATGGACCCGGTATTGCTGGCCGGTCTATTGATGCTGGCGGCGATCCTGGGCGACAGCACCAACTACGTGATCGGACGGACGGCCGGAGAGAAGCTGTTCAGCAATCCGGATTCGAAAATTTTCCGTCGGGATTATCTGCAACAGACTCACGACTTCTACGACAAGCACGGCGGCAAGACCGTGACCCTGGCGCGCTTCCTGCCGATCATCCGCACATTTGCGCCGTTCGTCGCCGGCGTCGCGAAAATGCCTTACCCGCGTTTCTTCGGCTTCAGCGTGTTCGGCACGATTCTGTGGGTCGGCGGTCTGGTGACCCTGGGCTACTTCTTCGGCAACGTACCGTTCATCAAGAAGAATCTGTCGCTGCTGGTGGTCGGTATCATCCTGCTGTCGCTGGTGCCGATGATCATCGGCATGCTGCGCAGCCGCCTTGGCGGTGCCGGTTCCAAAGCCGAGTCGCGCTGATCCGATGTGGTCACTGAGCGCCTGGCGACGCCGGCGCATTCTGGCCAGGCACCCGATTGCCGATGACATGTGGCAACGGGTGCGCCACCATCTGAGCTTTCTTGACGGCATCAGCCCGGCAGAGGACCAATGGTTGCGCGAAGCCTGCGTACTGTTCCTCGAAGACAAACACCTGACCGCCCTGCCCGGTGTCGAGCTGCATCAGGAACAGCGTCTGCTGCTCGCAGCCCAGGCGCAGTTGCCGCTTTTGCACCTCGGCGATCTGAACTGGTATCAGGGCTTCCACGAAATCATTCTGTACCCCGACGACTTCCTCAGCCCGCAGCGCCATCGCGATGCCAGTGGCGTCGAGCACGAGTGGGATGGCGAACATAGCGGCGAAGCCTGGCAGCAGGGGCCGGTCATTCTCGCCTGGCCCGGAGTGATGGCCAGTGGTGGCTGGGAAGGCTATAACCTGGTGATCCACGAACTGGCGCACAAACTCGACATGCTCAACGGCAACGCCAATGGCCTGCCGCCGCTGCACGCCGACATGCGGGTCAGCGACTGGGCCGAGGTCATGCAGGCGGCCTACGATGATCTCAACCGCCAGCTCGACCGCCATCCCGACGCCGAAACGGCCATCGACCCGTATGCCGCCGAGAACCCGGCCGAGTTCTTTGCCGTCACCAGCGAATACTTTTTCAGCGCCCCGGACCTGCTGCACGAGGCTTATCCACAGGTGTATGCGCAGCTGCGACTTTTCTATCGCCAGGATCCATTGGCCCGACTGAAGCAACTTCAGGCCACGGACCCGGTCTATCAGGCACACGAGTAAGGCCCGGACGACTTTCGGTGCATGGCATCGCGGGTCGAATATGCCTATAATCGCCGCCACTTTTTGGTCAATCCGGCCAAGTGTTTTGGTCTACTAACGGGGGCAACGCCCAATGAGCTACAGCAAGATTCCGGCTGGCAAAGACCTGCCGAACGACATCTACGTCGCGATCGAGATCCCGGCCAACCACGCGCCGATCAAGTACGAAATCGACAAAGACAGCGATTGCCTGTTCGTTGACCGTTTCATGGCCACCCCGATGTTCTATCCGGCCAACTACGGTTTCATCCCGAACACCCTGGCTGACGACGGTGATCCCCTGGACGTGCTGGTCGTGACCCCTTACCCGGTTGCGCCAGGTTCGGTGATCCGCGCACGTCCGGTCGGCGTCCTGAACATGACCGACGACGGCGGCGGCGATGCCAAAGTCATCGCAGTCCCGCACGACAAGCTGTCCCAGCTGTACGTGGACGTGAAGGAATACACCGACCTGCCAGCTCTGCTGATCCAGCAGATCGAGCACTTCTTCGCGAACTACAAGGATCTCGAAAAAGGCAAATGGGTGAAAATCGAAGGCTGGGACGGCGCTGACGCTGCCCGCGCCGCGATCACCAAGTCGGTTGCCGCCTACAAAGGCTAAGCCTCTCGACCTGCGGCATGCTTGAAGAAAACCCCGGTTGATCCGGGGTTTTTTGTGCCTGGCGGGCGGGGATTTAAACGCTCTGTTTATGGCTGCCTACAGAAAAGTTTTAGTGTGTGTAATTTCCCACAAGTACGTCTTACATCCCGTCGCAAAATTTGCCTCGATTTTGAACGCCAGGTTTATTCAAAGCGCTCTGGGCCGGCCTTAGACTCGTGTTTATGAGAAAGAACACTAGCGGTCCAAGATTCAAGGCACTCCTGGAAGCTGCGAACATCACCACCACGGGATTCGCAAAGTTCTGGGGCACGGAAGCCCAAAACGTTCATAACTGGTACACCCGGGGCGTCCCCGCGTACCGCATGGAAGAGGTGGCGCGCCTGTTATCGGTCAACAGTCTCTGGCTGAGGACCGGCGAAGGCCCGAAAGACGCCCCGCGCCTGCAGGCAGGGCCGGGCGATACGTTCGATGCCCAGTCCATCAGTGGCGTTTACACGGTGCTCGAATCCACCGACATCGAACTGCCGCTCTACAAGGAAGCGCCCACGGCAGCCGGCTCCGGCAAGACCCATGTCATCAAGGACCCGGAGCAGACCGTCCGCCTGCCCCGCAGCCATCTTGAATCCCTGGACATCCACCCCACCGATGCCATCTGCACCCACATGATCGGCAACAGCATGGCCGAGAAAATCGAAGACGGCTCCACCCTCGCCATCGACCGCAGCCTCACCCAGGTGGTGGACGGTGAAATCTACGCCATCGAACATGACGGCATGCTGCGCATCAAATACCTGCACCGCATGCCCGGCAACGCCCTGCGCCTGCGCAGCCACAACAGCGCGGAATACCCGGACGAGATCTTCAGGGCTGCGCAGATCGAGGAGCAGAGAATTCATGTGTTGGGGTGGGTGTTCTGGTGGTCGACGCTGGGCAAGCGGCGGCCGGTGGTGCCGTTTCTTTGACCTGGTGAGAGCCGGCCTGCTGGCGATGAGGCCCTGAAACTCGGTACAAATCCTCGATTTTCTGCAGTTTGATCGCTCTAAACCGCAGTTCAAGCTGGGAATCCCCGGCAAAACTCAGTATCCTGCGCCCCACATTCGCGCATCGCCCCGCCCTGCGGCCCAGATGACGCCTGACGCGGCAGACCACTGTCTGACCAAGTCCCACAGCCGGACGCAAGATCCGGATGTACGTTTTGAAGGCTGGCGCGGTTTACCAAAAATAAACCAAGCCAGTCCCCGAGAAGCCGGCCACAAGCCGGCTTTTTAATGCCTGCTGAAAAGCTGCTGATTCAGCATTAATAGTGTCAACACCGCTTTCCTGCAAGGCACAGACGCCTGAAAGTGTAAGTCGCATCTCTTTGTGCCGAAGGAAATCTCCTAGAGCGCTCCAGTCACCTTGCACCGGAGAATTGCGCTGGCTAATCTTCAGCCTTGCCTGCAACCCCGTAAGGCAGCACCGATAGCCAGGCGGAAATAGCATGCTCGACAACCCTGTCAGCCTAAGTACACAGCCCGAGGGTTACAGCGAATGGCTGACCGACCTCAAGAGCCGAATCCATAGCGCTCAACAGCGCGCAACACTGGCAGTCAATCGCGAACTAGTGCTTCTTTACTGGCAGATCGGCCACGATATCCTGTCTCGGCAGGCGCAACAGGGCTGGGGAGCAAAGGTGATCGACCGCCTGGCTCAGGATCTGCGCGCAGCGTTTCCAGAAATGAAAGGTTTTTCCCCACGCAATCTCAAATACATGCGCGCTTTTGCGGAGGCGTGGCCGGACGCAACATTTGTGCAAGGGGTGCTTGCACAATTGCCTTGGTATCATCAGCTGGCGCTGCTGGACAAATTACATTGCACAGAAAGCCGCCTCTGGTACGCCTCTCAGGCCATCGAGCACAACTGGTCACGCAGCATTCTAGTAATGCAAATCGAGACCCGCTTGCTGGAGCGCAGCGGCAAAGCAATCAGTAACTTCGACAGCAACCTGCCAAAACCTCATTCCGACCTGGCCCGCGAGTCGCTGAAAGACCCGTACCGTTTCGATTTCCTCGGTCTGACCGTAGATGCCCAAGAAAGAGAAATTGAAAACGCTCTAATCAAGCATGTCACTGATTTCCTCTTGGAACTGGGTGCAGGCTTTGCATTCGTCGGTCAGCAGTGACGAGTTCTTTATCGATCTGCTGTTTTATCACCTCAAGCTCCGTTGCTACGTGGTGATAGAACTCAAGGCTGGCAAATTCAAGCCCGAGCATTTGGGGCAACTGAGCTTTTATCTGACCGCAGTCGATGCACAGCTCAAACACCCCCAAGACAGCCCGGCCATTGGTCTACTACTATGCAAAAGCAAGAATAAGGTAGTAGCTGAATATGCCCTACGTGACAACGCCCGCCCTATCGGGGTGGCGGAATACCAATTGGTAGAGTCTCTGCCGGTAGAACTTCAAACCAGCCTGCCCAGCATCGAACAAATCGAGCGTGAACTGGCGAGTGATGACATATCGAGGAATGGTGACGAGCACTGATCGCACCAGCCTTTTGGATTAAGACAGAGGTCATTATTCAGTCCCGGGAAACATCGACCTCGCGGAGAGTTTCACCGTTACCCGGCACGGAAAAGCAAGGAACAATAGTGCACAAGGACGTTTCAAAATTGATAACCCACCTCATGAATTCACGACTGACATCTGCGACCCTGACAACGACTGCATACCTCAGCCTGACAGCATGCGTGGGAGTAGGCGTTTCCCTCCCTGAAAAAACCACACTCAAAACCGACGCCTACAGAGCACAAAGCTACCGCTCGACTTCCCCACAGATCACCAGAACAGCAAAATCGACACCTGTCCGAGAATGGTGCGGAGTTACTATCTGGGCGCTGGTTCCGGTGCCGTTGAAACTGCCGGTGTGCGCGTCGTATTCCGAGCAGTCCTTCGGCAAAGACGAGTTCGGAAACGAAGTCGTTCTGCTCGACACCGAGCAAAAAGTGCCATCTCCGCTATACGCTTGTGGTCCACTCATGGTGCTGGGACCCATCGTTCACGGATATGAAGGCAATGCACTGTGCGGCGTTTTCCCCGATTGACTCACGGATAACTAAACGCCTTAACCAACGTCAACTCCCCCACCGCCCGCATCGGCACCACGAACGTCTCCATCTTCTCGCTCGGCGTCCCTTCCTCGGTAATCACCGTTACCTGAGCGGTGGTCAGCGGCTGCACCGCCTCTTCCCCGCCCTCGTCATCCCCGCGATAGCCACCGCCGAAATAGTTCACATACACCAGATACTGCCCCTTGATCGGCGCCGGCATAGCGAAGATTTCCGGGCCGTAGCCGGTGGTCACGTCGACGTCCAGGGCCGCTCCGTTGGGGGCCACGCGGTCGCCATACCAGATGTGCGCGCCGTCGGGGGTGATCAGGTGCAGGTCGAGGTCGGTGCCGTCGCTGTCCCAGGACAGCAGCACGCGCAGTTTGGCCGGGGTGGCGCCGCCGCTGGCGTTGAGGAATTGGGTGCGGTGACGTTGCTGGCCGTCGGGGCTGCGGACTTCGACGCTGTTGCTGCCTTTGGGGAAGGAGAACGGGCGGTCGAAGCGACCGCTGTCATCGATTTTCAGCGGCATGCTGACGCCGTTGACGATCAGCCGCCCGGGCTCTTTGCTTTTCGGAGTGGCTTTGATTTCGCCGCTGATGCGTGCGGTGTTGGCCTGGCCGAGCGGGGTGTTCACCGAGGAGGCCGGGTAGTTGACGGTCTGGCGGAAGTTTTCTCCCTCGCCTTCGGGCGCGCCGGTGCGCCAGCCACCGACCGGGGTGTCGAGTTTGACGCTGTCGGCGGCCATCGCCATCGGCAATGCATTGAATGCGCAGAGCAACAGCAGGGCCTGTGGAAAACGGAGTGTCATGGTCTATTCCAGCAAAAGGTGACGGGCAAGCCCTTCGATATAGGTTTCATCCTGGCCATTGGGGTGTGCTTCAAAGGCCAGGTGCAGGTATTCGTGAGTCAAATCGAGGCGATCCTGCAACGACAGCACGCCGCGCACGTAGATGCGCTGGCGTTCGCGGTCGACGAAGGGGCGTCCGAACGCGAGTTTGCAGACGGCGAAAGTGCTGACTTCGCTGTAGCCGGTTTCACTTTCCAGCTTCGGACGCCAGCCACGCCGCTGCTTCTGCAGCCAGTCCTGTGCGGCGGGCAGTGCTTCGCAGGACGCCACCGGGTTGTCCCAGCGGCTGAGGCTGGCGCGGGGATAGGCGTGCAGCAGAATTGCGTCGTAACGCTGACCGGCACCGGCTTGCTCGACGGCCTGTTGCCAAGCCAGCTTGTCGGGGCCGGGTTGATCGGAGTGATAGGTGACGTTGCTCCCGGCCAACACCAGATCCGCCGTCCATGCCGCGATGTTGCGCGATTCGGCGGACGCCGGACGCGGAGCGACACGCTGACGGGTGCTGCTGTCATCGATGCTCAGACATTCGCCGTTGCGTGTGGCGTTCTGCAGCAGATAAGTGCGGATCGCCACGGCCAACGCTTTAGCCGCTTCGGCAGGTGCCGGTTTGGCTTCGCGTTCCAACACCCGAGCGACGTATTCTTCGCGATCCAGCCGCGCCACAAGCTTGTCGTTGAGCAGAAACAGTTCGCCGTCGCTGTGGATATCCAGCGCATTGCCGTTGGCGAATTCGACGCGGTAATCGCCCTGCAACGGGCCTGAAGTCACCACCCGATCACCGGTCATGACCCGGGTAACGGGATAACGCGAAAACAGACCGACTTCGACACATCGCCCCGCGTCCGCCGGCCATGATGCGGGCAACACGGTTGCCAAGGCCGAACCGTAATGCCGCAACACCATCTGACTGGTCCCCCGGCCACCGGCCCAGATCGGCGAGCCATCTGCCGTCCAGCCGGCGAATCCGCCCTGACGTGATTGCGGGTCCTGATCGCCGAGCCAGCTCCAGGTCTTCACCCGCAAGCGGCCGCCGAGTTCACCGACGACATTGCCATCCGCCGCGTTCAGCACCACGTCGAGCAGCACACGATGCATCTGATCCTGAGCCGGCAACCAAGACAAAACCTTCAGCAAGTCAGCCACGGACACCCGAGTAGCCGGCTGCACCGATGGCAAATCCAGCAACCACGACGGCGCCTGTCGCGCTTGCCAATAGGTTTTCCAATCGCCAGCGGTTATGCCCAGCCGCGCCGGCTCGAAATACAGCCCGCAGGATTTTACCAGCGCCTGATCACGCTCGATCTTGCCGCCCGCGGCGCAGCAATAGACTTCTTCCTTCGACTGCCCGCGGCATTCATACGCAGGTTCCCGTGCGCCGGTTTCCACCAGCCACGCGTAAACGAACACCTTCCACAGACTGCCCAGCGGCGTCTCCAGCGACGACGGCAACGGCTCGCGAGCGGTCAGTTGCGTAGTGTTCAGCGACAACAGTTCGCCCTTGTAGGCCACGCGCAACGGCTCATCCTGCGCTGTCGCCAGCGCAGGGATCAGACACAGCAGCAGCCACAGCAGCGGCCGGGTCATGTCAGTTGACCGTGACCTGACCGAGGGCGGCTTTCGCCTCCTGGGCCTGATGCTGCGGCGCGTAGACCTGAGTGAAACGCACCGGCGGCAGGTTGAACTGGCCCTTCTGCGAGAAGCGCACCAGATGCCGCAGGCGCAATTCACCGCTCAGCGCATCCACCGGCACGGCGTAGGCCAGTTGGCCCGGTTCGAACCGTGCTTTTTCCAGCGCGGTCGGCTCAGTGCCGTCCTTGCTCTGCAACTTGATGCCCCACGTGGTGCGCTCGACATCGGCGCCCGGCGGCAACGGCACTTCGAGCATGCCGTAGCGCAGCGGTTTCGGTGCCTTGCTGGTGAGGATCACTTCGTCCAGATACAGACTGTCGCTCGACAACGGCTTGCTGCCGACCGGCTCCAGTTTGAAGGTGAACGCTTCGTCACCCGGCACCAGGCGCGACAGGCGACGAGTGATGGTCACGGCCATCGGATCAACCGCCGGTTGTTGAGTCTGGAAACTCAGCGCGGCACGCAACGGACGCTCCTGAGTGCCGGACACCGTCAACACGCTCGGCACCGGCGTCGCACCTTGCCACGTCCAGTACATCTCGCCGGTTGCGCCGTAGTTTTTCTTCCAGCCTTCGCCCGGTGCCAGCGCGATGGTCGGCGAGGCCTGAGCGATGCTGCGTTGCAGCCAGGTCAGCGCCAGCGCACGTTCGAGGGTCGATTGCTGTGGCAGCAGGCGTTGCAGCAGCGCTGTCGCACGGGCCTGATCGAACGGTTGCAGCGACAGGTTCAGCGCTTCGACAAACGGTTGAGAGCTGACGGCCAAACGCTGTTGTGCAGCGCTCAGCTGACGATTGAACGCATCCGGCAACGCGACTTTGGACTGGGTAGCGAGCGAGGCGGTCAAGACCCGCGCCGCCGCCAGACCGAGCGCCGATTCCGGATCGCTCATCACCAGACTGTCTTCACCGTCGTCCATCAGGGTTTCGGTATTGCCTTCACCAGCCCTGGACAGATCGTCCATCAAGCCGCTGAGCAATGTGTTGACCGGCAGATGCATCTGTTTGGCGAACGACAGGATCAGCGCCCGTTGCAGCAATGGTGTGTTCGGCGCCTGCTTGGCGTAGACCTCAAGCACCCGCTGCCAGTGCTCCGGCGGCAGGGTCAGCTCCAGCACCCGGCTGGCGTTCCAGTCGGCGTAATAGGCATAAGCGGTGAGAAACGCATCCGGCTCGCCGTCGAAGCCCCACCAAGTGAAGCTCGCCGACGGCCCGGCCATTTGCACCAGACGCAGACGGCTGTTTTGCATGATCAGGCGCAGGCGATCGCGGAGCTGCGGGCTAGACGCCAGCGACGGATAGGCGATGCTCAGCGGCAGCAAGCGGCTGGCGGTCTGTTCGACGCCGCCGTACGGATAGCCGAGCAGATCGTCGAGGGCCGAACGGAACAACGCTTGCGGGCTGTCATCCAGACGCAGGCGGATGTCAGTGGCGTCTGCCGGCAGGCTCAACGGTGTATCGCCGCTGGCCACGTCCAGACTCTGGGTCTGCGTCACTTGCCAGCTTTCACCGGTGGCGGTCAGGCGCACTGCGAGAGCATCGGCGGTTTTGCCGTCCTGCACCAGCTCGGCGGTCCACTCGCCGGAAGCCAGGGCGAACGCCGGCAACGGCAGGTAGTTGATGCCGTTGTTGAGGGTCACCGGCAGACGCTGTTCGGTGCCGGCGTAGTGGGTCACCAGTTCAGCCTTGACCGGTTTTTCGGCCTGGTTGAAGGCGAACACGCCGAGTTGCGGCTGATCGCCCTTGCGGAATTTGCTCGGCCCGCTCCACTTCAGGTACAGCGGTTTTTCCGAGCGCACGAACTGCTTCTTCTGCCCGACCTGACCATCATCGGCAATCGCCCGCGCGGTGATGCGCCAGCGGGTCAGCGAGTCCGGCATCTTGAAGGTGAAGCGAGTCTTGCCGTCGGCATCGGTCAGCAGCTCCGGTTGCCACGCGGCGGTGTCGACGTCTTCGCGGCGCGGCCGTTCCAGCACTTTCACCCCGCGTTCGCTGCGATTGGCTTTGCCCGGCGCCCCCGGGCTGCCCGGCAATGCCACGTCGTAACTGATGAACGACAGGCTGGCGCTGGTGCGCACGTTGTTGCGGCGCGGGTGGTAGAAGAACTGGTCGATGGTCGGCGCGACTTCCGGTTGCAGCGCGTAGACCATTTCGTCGACCACACTGACCGTCAAGTGCGCCGGCACGGCCTTGCCGGCGAACCGGGTGGTCAGGTCGACCGTCACGGTATCGCCCGGCTGATACGTCTCTTTGTCAGTCTTGATCGCCACGTCGATCTGCGGCGCGACGACCTTGATCCCGGCGTTCTGGAAGCTGTACTGACCGCCCTTGGTGTACAGCACGGAGAACGTCAGGTTCGGCGCGAAGTTATCCTTCACCGGGATGCGGGCGCGGTATTGGGTGTCACTGAGTTTTTCCAGCTTCAGCCAGTCGCCGCCCTTGGCCAGCAGCGCGGTAGCCTCGACCTTGTCGCGCTCCAGCGACAGCAGTGCATCGCTGACTGGCTCCGGGAAGGTGATCAGCGCCAGTGCTTCGTCACCGGCCTTGTACTCGGGTTTGTCGAGGACGATTTCCACGGTGCCCGGCACAGCCTTGACGCCATCGCCGGTGACCGAATGACCGGTGCCACCGAGCACCCGGCCAAACTGATCCTTCAGCGACAGGTTGTAGGTCCCCGGACGATCGAACGTCACACTGAAGCCTTTGTCTTTCGCTGCCAGTTTACCTTCGCCGGTGGTCTGGTCTTCCAGACGCACCCAACTGTAGCTGCTCGGCACAACGGCCCGGGCCTGTTCGCTGCCCCCCTCATTGGCGTAGCTGAATGCGACCTTGTCACCGACTGCGCTGAAGCGCTGAGGTGCGCTCAGGCGGAAGCTGGCGGCGCCCCGGTCGATGAGGATTTCCTTGGTGGTCTTGACCCGATACGCTGCACCATCGCTGGCAAACACCGTGAGCATGTAACGGCTTGGTTTGTCCGTGGCCGGCAGGTCGAGGGTCGCGCTGCCCTTGCTGTCTGTGGTCAGTTCGGTGCTGGTCAGTTCCACCGGGAATTGCCCGAGGTATTGCAGCTCATTGTCGACCATCGACAGTTGCTGGGCGCGCAGGCTCAGAGACAGTTTGGCGTTGGCCACCGGTTTGCCGTCCGGGTACAGCAGCACCAGGCTGCCCTTCACCGCTTCGCCGGTGCGGTAATCCTGCTTGGCCAGATTCAGCGAGATTTCAAAGTGCGGCTTGATGTACTCCGCCACCCGGAACGCGCTGCTGTAAGCCTGATCCTTGTAGTTGAAGCGAATCTCGTAACCACCGGCCACCGCGTTGTCCGGCAACTGGAAACGGCCTTGGGTACCGGCCTTGGCATCAAGCTTCAGATCGAGACGCTGCAACTCGGTGCCGGTGGCATCGAGCACGCTGACATCAACGTCCGCCGCGCCCGGCAGTACCGAGTCCCGTGCGTTCTTGAAGTCGCGACCGACGATTTTCAGCGACACCCAATCACCCGGGCGATACAGCGGCCGGTCGGTGAAGGCATAGAGTTTGGTGTCGTAGATTTCGCTGTCGTAATAGAAGTTTTCCGAGACAAATACGCCGCCCTCTTCGTCCTCGCCAATGACGAACGAACGCTCCGGGCTGACGTGTTTCAAGCGCAGCAGACCGTCGGTGTCGGTGGCACCGCTGCTCATCACGCCGAGGCCGTCAGTCCACAACACATTGACCTTCGGCACAGAGCTGCCTTCGTGCTTGCGGGCAGCCCAGACCAGCAGTTCATCGCCGGCAATCTTGCTCACGGCAACGGTGTTGGAAACGAACACCATCGTGGTTGCACGGTACTTGCCGATCAGCGCTTCGACCAGATACAGCCCCGGTTTCAGATTGCCCAGCGGGATGTAGACGTTACCCGGGGCAACGCTGACGAACTCGCTGGAGGACCCGGCCAGATTGACCCCGGCCGGCGGCTGGATCGGCTTGGCCTGCCACAGCGGATAACGGAACTGGCTGACCACCGGCAGGCCCGGAATCAGGGCGAATTGCGGTTGCGCGTCGTACGGCGTCGGCGCGGCGATGGCGTTGCCCATCTTCAGTTCCGGCACTTGCTCGGTGACTTGCTGACGCGACTCGTAGGAGAACGCACGCTGCATTACCCGGCGGGATTTGCGGTACCAGTTGTCCCACAGATATGCGAGGGTGTTGGACAGGCCTTCGCCCTTGAACTGGCCGTCGCTGACCACGCGGTGCAGGTTCTTCTGGCGCTTGAGGAAGTCCAGCGGCTTGTCGATCCTGTACACGCGGATGTCGGCCCCGCCATACGGTTCCATGCGGAAACGACGGTAGTCACGGCCCGGCGCTTCGAGGCGGACCACCGCCTGCTCGTCGCTGGCAAAACTGCTGTCGGCCAGCAGGAAAAAGCTTTCACCGGAGACCGGTGCGTAGCCGCTTGGCTCGACAGAGTCATCGGCATTTACCGTTGAAAACGGCAGGGCTAACAACAACAGAAAAGGCAGTAAACGCAACATGCGGGCACCGGTCATTGGGAGAGAAAGTTCAGTCGATAGACGCCGATGAAGTTGGGGTTGGCTGCGTCGGGTATCCATCGGGTGTCCTTCCATGTCATGAGTTGCTGCAGGCTTGCCGAACGCATGCCGTTGTCGGTTGGGGTGGTCGTGCCGGTGTGATAGGCGATGTAGCGGCCCATCCAGATCATCAGGTGCTGGTCGTCGCCCTGATCGAAAAACATCAGATCGCCGGGCCGTGCCTGGGACACGTCGCGGCCGATCAGATGGCTGTTGAACTGAATCAGTTTGATTGCGTTGACGTAGGGTCCGACCTTGCCGCCGCCCTGCTGCCATTGCTGGGCGAGCTTGCGCTGGTCGGCGCTCAGGTCCAGCTCCGGCGGCAGGTAGCGATTGGACACGCCATTGCTGCGCAGCCATTTGTCGTCATGGACTTTCAGCGCTTCGTTGGCGGCAAACCGCACCAGCCCGGCGCAGTCCTGCTGATACCAGCGCGGGCTCGGGCCTTTGCTCAACTGCTCCTGAGCGATGCGCACGAACCAGGCGCGAAAGACCTGAGATTGCGCAGGATCGAGCGCCGGCGTTTCGACCGCTCGGGCGCCCGCGCTCAGTAACAGTGCGAACAAGCCGAGGCTGCGGATAAGTGCTGTCACAGCGCTTTCCACTCCAGCGGCAGCCATTGCCAGTGACCGTCGGGCTCACTGCCTTCAGGCAGGGTCAGGGCATATTTGCCGTAGCCGCCGAGGGTGCGCAGTTTCGGGATCAGGTAGGTTTGCGCGGCGTTGTAGAACACCGGCTCCATGTCTTGGGGCAGGCTGTCGAGGGTTTCCTGCTGCATCAGTTGCGCCATGGAGTCCGGGCCGAAGTAGATCGGCATCAGCACATCTTTCGGCAGCACGTCGGCCATCGGCGGGAAGCGCTTGTCGAGGGTGCCGAGGGCCTTGTCGACCAGCTTGTCGTCGAGGGAAAACAATAGCGTCGAACCGTGGCGCGCGAGGCTGACCTTCATGAAGGCACGGCCGGTGATCGCATCCGGGTTTTCGGCATCCTTCGCTGCATACGGGCCAAAATTGGAGCTGACCTGACGCTGCCAGAGATGGCTCTGGCCTTCCTGCTTCTCGACCACCGGGAATGCGTGGTCGTCGACCTTGCTTTCGTAGGCGCCGACCATCGAATCGAACAACGTGCCGATATCAGCGTCGAGCTTGCCGCTGTCTTCGTCCTTCAGACTGGCCACCAGCAACGGCGTGTACAGCCGCGAATCGGCGTACCAGCACAGGCCCGCCGCGCCGGCCACGTGTTCGGTGAGTTTCTGCGCCACCGCTTCTTCGGCACCGAGCTTCACCAGCAATGGTTTCTGCGGTTCGGCCGCCACCGGCAAGGTCACACAGGCACTGGCGCCCAGGGGCATGGCCTGCCAGACCGGTTTGAAATCGAAGTCCGGCTGATTGTCCAGTTCATCCATGGCCAGGAAGCTGTGCCAGCCCTTGTCGTCCATGTCGAAACGCAGACCGGCGAAGTTCGGGATAAAACGCTGGTAACCCATGGCCAGGACGCTGGAGTTGACCGATAGACGCTGTTTGATTTCCGGTGCCTTGACCGGTAGCCCGAAGGCTTCGGGGAACAGTTTTTCGCCGTTGAGCAGCGCCGCCAGCGCTTGCGCAGAAACATGGCCGGACTCTTCGGAAGCGCCGTTTTCCGGATCGTAGAACTTGGCCGGGTTCGACAACACCACCAGCTTGTCGCCACGGGAAGCGAACAGCAGGGATTTGCTGGCGTTGTAGGTCAGTTGATACAGCGGCACATCATCGCCGCCGACTTTCAGGGTGCTGAACACGCTCAGTTGCGAGTCATCCAGCGCGACCTTTGCCAGCGGTTCCAGCAGCCTGGCCAGCCCGCCGCGATCCATCACCAGCAGGAAGTCCTTCAGGCGACCATCGGCGCCACGCCACAGCGCGACGTCCGCCGGTTGATCGAAGAGTTGCTCGATCAGGCTGTCCTGCAGCTTCAGGTCATGCTCGTAGATGATCCGCCGCAGACTGCCGATCAGGCCGAGACGGTCGGCGTGGGTCTCGTAATAGAAGACGAAATCCTCGGTGAGCGTGGCCTTGAGGAACGGCACCGTCAGCAGGTCCTTGGGCAACTGGCTCAGGGAGCGGGTTTCCAGCAGCGCGTCCGGGCGACTCAGGCCGAGCTTGTCGCTGGCCAGTGCCGCCGCCGGCAGCCTGGGTTTGTGCATCAGCCAGCCGAGCCCACCCGCCACGCCGGCCACCAGGCACAGGCCGGCCACCAGCAACGGCCAGCGCCGGGAGGGTTTGGCGGTGGGTGCGGCGGTCGCCGGGGTCTCAGTGTTTTCGCTCATCTTCTCGCTCATGTTCCCAAAGCTCGGCTGTTCATCCGTGGTTGCGGGATGCTTAATAATTGAAAGTCTTGACCAGCAGCAGATCACCGATGGCCCGCAGGGGCACGATGAACGTTTCGCGTTTTTCGTCGACGGTGTTTTCGTTGAGCACCAGCGTGATCTGCGAGGTGATGACCTCGTTCTGGTTGCTGGCCTCCTCGAAGTTATAGCCGCCGTCGCCGAAGTTGCCCCAATAGTTGACGTAAACCAGATAGGTGCCATGCAGCGGCGCGGTCATGGTGAACATTTCCGGGCCGGGGCCGTCGACGCCGTCCGGGTCCAGACCGCCGCCGTTGGTCAACGCCGTGTGGGCGAAAAACGCATGCTGGCCGTCCGGCGTGATGATGTGCAGGTCGAGTTCGGCCTTCGGATCGTCCCAGCCCAGCACCACGCGAATACGCGCCGGTGTGCGCAGATTGTTCGCTTCGTAGAACTGCACGCGTTTGAGTGACTGGCCTTCGGCGCTGCGCACTTCGACACTGTTGGAGCCCGCGCCGAACGCATAAGGCCGGGCGAAGCGCCCGTCATCATCGGTGTACAGATTCAGCGGATTGCCGTTGACCGCCAACGTGTGCGGTCCGCGCTGGTTGCCGATGGCCTTGAGCTGGCCCTGGATCATCGTGCGATTGCGCTGGATGCCGCGATCGATCGGCGGCGTGGGATAGGCGACTTGCGGGTTTTCACTGCGGTCGAGCAAGCCGTTGTAGCGCCAGCCGCCCACTGGTTCCGTCATCTCGGCAGTCGGCGCAGCCCACAGAGCCGGCGCAACGGCCAGCCCGATCAGCAGCAAAAGAATTGAACGCATGTAATGCCTCCTGCCATGCCTGAACGAAACCTTGCACCCGATCCTCGGTACTTCACAGCGGTGAAAACTGCGTTTCGTCTGAGAGACCCGTGACTGTCGGGTCGTAGAAGGCGCGAAGGTTAGCGATTCGGGAGTTTTTTAACAATCGGATACATCTTGAAATGCGGCAGGAATCACGCAGATTTACGAGGCGTGAGCCGAATAGCGGAATTATTCGGCGCACAAAATGAGCCGAATAATTTCCATCACATTCAAAACCTGTTTCGCATCCGCCCGGGATGCCCATAAAACCTCCGCTCATTTGCCCATAAACCCCCTATCTGCTAGTGTCGCGCCGGTTTAACGTCAACCGGAATTAGCCGCCATGGCCCGCAAAAAAGCTGCACTGGATTTCGAACAGTCCCTCGCCGACCTGCAAGTGCTGGTCGAGCGTCTGGAGAATGGTGAATTGTCGCTGGAAGACTCGCTGACCGCTTTCGAGCAGGGCATCGGTCTGACCCGTGACTGCCAGGCAGCGCTGGCCCAGGCCGAGCAGAAGGTCCAGGTGTTGCTGGAGCGCGATGGCGAACTCGCCGAGGAACCCTTCGACGCGGACCAGCCGGAATGATCGCGGCGTATTCGGCGACCAGCCAGGCGCGGGTCAATGCGGCACTGGAAACCCTGTTCAACGCACCGCTGCCGGAGCTGGCGCGGCTGTACGAAGCCATGCGTTACAGCGTGATGAACGGCGGCAAACGCGTGCGTCCGCTGCTGGCCTACGCTGCCTGCGAGGCCCTCGGCGGCAAGGCCGAACAGGCCAACGGTGCGGCCTGCGCAGTTGAGCTGATCCACGCCTATTCCCTTGTACACGACGATTTGCCGGCGATGGACGACGACGATCTGCGTCGCGGCCAGCCAACTACCCACAAAAAATTCGATGAAGCCTGCGCGATCCTTGCCGGTGACGGCTTGCAGAGTCTGGCGTTCAGCGCGCTGCTCGACCCGCGCCTGAGTGACCTGAGTGCGGATATCCGTCTGCAACAGGTCACGGCGCTGGCCCACGCGGCGGGCCCGGCCGGCATGGTCGGCGGCCAGGCCATCGACCTCGGCTCGGTCGGCCTCAAACTCGATCAGAAAGCTCTGGAACAGATGCACCGGCACAAGACCGGCGCGCTGATCGAAGTCAGCGTCAAACTCGGTGCCCTTTCCAGTGGCCGTGCCGAAAAGGATGAACTCAAGGCCCTGCAAAGTTATGCACAGGGCATCGGCCTGGCCTTCCAGGTGCAGGACGACATCCTCGACGTCGAAAGCGATACCGAAACTCTCGGCAAACGCCAGGGCGCGGACATTGCCCGCGACAAGCCGACCTACCCGGCCCTGCTTGGCCTCGACGCCGCCAAAGCCTACGCCCTGGAACTGCGCGATCAGGCCCTGCATGCGCTGCGACCGTTTGACGCGGCCGCCGAGCCATTGCGCGATCTGGCCCGGTATATCGTCGACCGGCGCAACTGAAGGCTGATCAGCCAAAAAAGACCAACGCGTGGGCAGGGGACGATGCATCAGGTAAACTGCCGCATCTTTTATACCTATAACGATTCGCCTGATGCCCACGACGTTCCATGAGATTCCCCGCAAGCGCCCGACCACGCCCCTGCTCGACCGCGCGAACACGCCGGACGGCCTGCGCCGGTTAGGCGAAGCCGAGCTGGAAACCCTGGCTGATGAGTTGCGCCTGGAATTGCTCTACACGGTCGGCCAGACCGGTGGGCATTTCGGTGCCGGCCTGGGTGTCATCGAGCTGACCATCGCGTTGCATTACGTCTTCGACACCCCGGACGACCGGCTGGTGTGGGACGTCGGTCATCAGGCCTATCCGCACAAGATCCTCACCGGTCGTCGCGAGCGCATGAAAACCCTGCGCCAGAAGGACGGCATCGCCGCCTTCCCGCGTCGCTCCGAGAGCGAGTACGACACCTTCGGCGTCGGCCACTCCAGCACCTCGATCAGTGCCGCGCTGGGCATGGCCATTGCCGCCCGCCTGCAGAACAGTGATCGCAAGGCGATTGCAGTGATCGGCGACGGCGCACTGACCGCCGGCATGGCCTTCGAAGCGCTGAACCACGCGCCGGAAGTCGACGCCAACATGCTGGTGATCCTCAACGACAACGACATGTCGATCTCGCGCAACGTCGGCGGCCTGTCGAACTATCTGGCGAAAATCCTTTCCAGCCGCACCTACGCCAGCATGCGCGAAGGCAGCAAGAAAGTGCTGTCGCGCTTGCCCGGCGCCTGGGAAATCGCTCGCCGCACCGAAGAATATGCCAAAGGCATGCTGGTGCCCGGCACCCTGTTCGAGGAACTGGGCTGGAACTACATCGGCCCGATCGACGGCCACGACCTGCCGACCCTGATCGCTACCCTGCGCAACATGCGCGATCTCAAGGGGCCACAGTTCCTGCACGTCGTGACCAAGAAAGGCAAGGGCTTCGCCCCGGCGGAAGTCGACCCGATCGGTTACCACGCCATCACCAAACTCGAACCGCTGGACGCCCCGGCCGCTGCGCCGAAAAAGGCCGGCGGGCCGAAATACTCCGGCGTATTCGGTGAGTGGCTGTGCGACATGGCCGCTGCCGACCCGCGCCTGGTGGGCATCACTCCGGCGATGAAGGAAGGCTCGGATCTGGTGGCGTTCAGCGAACGCTTCCCGCTGCGCTATTTCGACGTGGCGATTGCCGAACAGCACGCCGTGACCCTCGCGGCCGGCATGGCCTGCGAAGGCGCCAAACCGGTGGTGGCGATTTACTCGACGTTCCTGCAGCGCGGTTACGACCAGCTGGTGCATGACGTCGCGGTACAGAACCTCGACGTGCTGTTCGCCATCGACCGCGCCGGTCTGGTGGGCGAAGACGGCCCGACCCACGCCGGCAGTTTCGATCTGTCCTACCTGCGTTGCATCCCGGGCATGGTCATCATGACCCCGAGCGATGAAAACGAACTGCGCAAGATGCTCACCACCGGCCACCTGTACAACGGCCCGGCAGCGGTGCGTTACCCACGCGGCACCGGCCCGAACGCGACCATCGAGAAGAACCTCGAGCCGATCGAGATCGGCAAGGGCGTGATTCGTCGTCAGGGCAGCAAGGTCGCCCTGCTGGTGTTCGGCGTGCAACTGGCCGAAGCGCTGAACGTCGCCGAAACCCTGGACGCCACCGTGGTCGACATGCGCTTCGTCAAACCGATGGACGAAGCACTGGTACGTGAAATCGCCAACAGCCACGACCTGCTGGTGACGATCGAAGAGAACGCGATCATGGGCGGCGCCGGTGGCGCGGTCAGCGAATTCCTCGCTCGCGAGAATATCCTCAAGTCGGTGCTGCACCTGGGCTTGCCGGACATTTACGTCGAACACGCCAAACCGGCGCAGATGCTGGCCGAGTGCGGACTGGACGAGGCCGGGATCGAAGCGGCGGTGCGTGAGCGTCTGGAGCTGCTTAACAAGTAATACGCAATGCCCCTGTGGGAGCGGGCCTGCTCGCGATAGCGCACTGTCAGTCACTTCAATGCCGACTGATACGCCGCAATCGCGAGCAGGCTCGCTCCCACATTGATTTGCGCACACCGGAAATACCAACGGAATACCGATGAACCTCTCGCGCCTGGCCCTGCCCCTCCTCCTGCTGCCAACCACCAACGCCCTCGCCGACACCTTCGAACGTGATCAGGCCCTGAAATTGCCGGACGTGCTGATCAGCGCCAACCGCCAGGTTGAGGCCCGCAACGACAGCAGCGCCGCCAACACCGTATTCACCCGCGAAGACATCGAACGTCTGCAACCGCGCAGCGTCACCGATCTGCTGCAACGGGTGCCCGGCGTGCAAGTGGCACAAACCGGCGGGCGCGGCAGTCTGCCGGGGATCTATATTCGCGGCACGCAGTCGGCGCAGAGCCTGGTGCTGGTCGACGGCCAGCGCATCGGCAACGCCACCTCCGGCGACAGCAACCTGCAACACCTGAACATCGAGCAGATCGAACGCGTCGAAGTGCTGCGCGGTTCGCGCTCGGTGATCTATGGCAGCGATGCGATTGGCGGGGTAATTCAGATCTTCACCCGTCGCGGCGCCGAGCAAGGCTTGCAGCCACGGATGCATGTCGGCTTCGGCAGCAACCAGACTTGGGAGCGCAGTGTCGGCCTGTCCGGTGGCGACGAGAAAACCCGCTTCAACCTCGGCGCCAGCCTCGATGAAACCGCCGGGATCGACCGCACCCACGAGTCGTATCCCAGCGACAGCGATCACGACGCCTACCGCAACAAATCCATCAGCCTGAGCCTCAGCCATGCGCTGACCGATGACATCGAAGTCGGCGCCAACCTGCTGGATAACCGTGGCAAAAGCGAGTTCGACAACCCGTTCGGGCGCTTTGACCCGGTCACCTTCGACTCCGTCCAGCAACAGCCTTACAGCGATTTCGCCGTCAGCAGTTTCAGCAGCTACATCGACGCGCGGATCAATGAACGCTGGAAAACCCGTCTGGAACTCGGCCACAGCGAAAACCGCGACAGGTCCCTCGACAAGCTCAGCGACGAGCGCACAGTGTTCAACACCTATCGCGACTCGGTGACCTGGCAGAATGATTTGACTCTGGATGCACGCAACAGCCTGATCCTCGGCGGCGACTGGTACGAAGATCGAGTCAACAGCAGCACCGCGTTCGACGAGGACAGCCGCTGGAACCGTGCCGCGTTCATCCAGCATCACTTCCAGGCCGACAGTTTTTCCACCGAGCTGGGCCTGCGCCGTGACGACAACCAGCAGTTCGGCGGCCAGAACAGCTGGAGCGGCACGCTGACATTGCCGGTATACCCGGACAACGATCTGTTGCTCAGCTACAGCGAAGGCTTCCGCGCACCGACCTTCAACGACCTGTACTACCCGGACTTCAGCAACCCGAACCTGAAACCGGAAACCTCGAAAAGCTACGAGCTGCAATG
Source organism: Pseudomonas sp. KCJK9016 (assembly GCF_046231795.1). Taxonomy (NCBI): domain Bacteria; kingdom Pseudomonadati; phylum Pseudomonadota; class Gammaproteobacteria; order Pseudomonadales; family Pseudomonadaceae; genus Pseudomonas; species Pseudomonas sp. KCJK9016. The sequence goes on from NZ_JBJJMM010000004.1 coordinate 238,936, forward strand.
GCGCAGCCAGTTGAGCGACAGCAGTCGCCTGGAAGCATCGCTATATCGGACCGATCTGCAAGACGCGATCATCTTCGGCAGCAACTCACGCCCGCAGAACGTCGCCTCGGCGCGGATCAACGGCTTTGAAGCGGCGCTGAAACAGGAACTGCTCGGCTGGCAAAGCAACCTCGGCGTGGCAATCATCGATCCCCGGGACCGCGACACCGGGCACACCCTGGCGCGGCGCGCCCGTCGCACCTGGAGCTGGGATCTGGATCGACAATTCGACCGCCTCGGCCTCGGCGCCAGTTGGCAGGCCGTCAGCAGCAGTTATGACGACCTGAAAAATCAGCAGCAGCTTGGCGGTTATGCGCTGCTCGGACTGCGCAGCAGCTGGGCGCTGGACCGCGAGATCAAGCTGGATTTCAAGGTGGATAACCTGCTGGACAAGGGTTACAGCCGGACGCTGTACAGCCATGATGGCGGTCAGTATGGCTATCGCGAGGAAGGCCGGGCGTTCATGTTCGGGGTGACCTGGACGCCGCAGCTCTAGCGGTCAGCGATCTGGCGCAATCTGTTGGCAGAGCCTGGCAGTCGCCTCGACCATTTGCCCGCTCGGACGCTCCAGGCCTTTGTCGATGACCAGCAGCAACTGCCGGTGCTTGACCGCCGCCAGCTGCGGCCAGGCATTCCACACTTCCAGTTGCGGCTGATCGCCGGCCAGAATCACTTCGGGATCACGCTGTAAAACGGCCTCGATGCTCACCTGCGGCGCCGGCAGCATCAGGTCGGCGAACACGTTGCGTGCGCCGCACACTTCAAGCGCATCACTGATGATCTGCCCGCCGCCGATGGTGTACAGCGGCTTGTCCCAGACTTGATAGAACACCCGCAGCGGTGTTTCCCGTCGATAGCGCTGGCGCAGCTCGTCGAGCTTGTGCCGCAATCCGGTCGCCAGCTCGACACCGCGCTCAGGACGACCGAGCTGCGCAGCGATGGCTTCGATCTGCAGGATCAACTGCTCGAAATCGTGGGGTTCGGCAACAAAGGTCGGGATATTCAGACGCTTGAGCTGATCGCGCTGAGCCGGGCCGACACTGCCGGGCCACAACAGCAACAAGTCAGGTTTGAGGCTGAGCAGCCGCTCCAGGTCGAGCTGACCATAACGGCCTACCGAAGGCACATCCTTGATCGCCGATGGCCGGTCACCGGCGTCCAGAGCGCCCACCAGCAGATCGGCCGAATCCAGTTCAACGACGATTTCAGACAAAGATGGCGCGAGACTGACCACCCGCAGAGCGGCCAGGGTTTCGCTGCTGACGGCCAGCAGCAGAACCGCCAGCCACATACGACGCATCAACCGAGCTGACGCGGGATACGGTAGAGGTAGAACAGCACCGCCGTGGACATCGCCAGCAGCATCAGCGGCACTGCTTCCAAGCCGACGAACACCGCCAGTGCACCGATCCAAGCCGGCAATCCCGCCGCCAGAAACGCCGTGCGACGACGAGCCGCGAGGGCGATCCAGGCGGCCGGTTCTTCAGGGGTATCGAGGGCTTTTTGTGTGGCGATCAATGCGTGTTTGTAGCGACCGAAAAACTTCAGGCTGACAAACATCGAGGCCACGCCGGCGATGAACAACGGCATCGCCAGCACCGGCATGATCGCTTCGCTCTCGCCGAACACGGCGTTGAGCACGAACAGCGGCACCAGTGCCAGCGCCAGGTATTTCCACCAGGCGACCGACAGGCGGCGGCGCACCTGACCGCGGGTCACGCCCGGTCTACCTCGCCCTGATGTTCGTTGCCCATCATGTGGTCGAGCTTGCTGGCCTTGGTCGCCAGATAGAGTTTGTTGTGCGGGTTGTGGCCGGTGTGCAGCGGCACGCGCTCGGCGACGACGATGTTCATGTCGGTCAGGGCTTTGACCTTGCGCGGGTTGTTGGTCATCAGGCGCAGGGATTTCACGCCCAGGTGCTCCAGCATCGGCAGGCACATGGCATAGTCACGCTGGTCGGCGGCAAAGCCCAGACGCTCGTTGGCTTCAACGGTGTCGGCGCCGCCGTCCTGCAATTCGTAGGCACGGATCTTGTTCAGCAGGCCGATGCCACGACCTTCCTGACGCAGGTACAGCAACACGCCACGACCTTCACGGGCAATCGCCTTGAGCGCGGCCTCCAGTTGCGAGCCGCAGTCGCAACGCTGACTGAACAAGGCGTCGCCGGTCAGGCACTCGGAGTGCAACCGGCCGAGTACCGGGGCACCGTCGTCAATCTCACCCAGGCTCAGCACGACGTGTTCGCGGCCGGTGGCTTCATCGAGAAAACCGTGCATGGTGAATTGCGCAAAAGGCGTTGGCAGCTTGGAAGCGGCGACAAAAACGACAGGCACCGGTGTGCTCCTGATCTAAAAAGTCCGAGATTCGCTGGGCGGCATTGTAACAGCAGGTTCCTGCAGACGCTTAGGCTGAATTATCGGCCATAACGATCAAAAAGTTTGATGACCGGCCTGCCTTCATTGCCCTCGGTCGAACGGATACGGTTGCTTCCAGCGTTCGAAGATCGGCTTCAACTCGCCGCTTTTCACCAGATGCTCCATGCGCTGGTCATAGATCGACATCAGTGCGCGAGCCTGCGGGGTATCGGCAAAACCGAGGTACAGGGGCAACTCCGCGAGGTGCGTATAGCGAAATTGCGAAGCATCGGCGGTATTTCTCAGCACCGCCTCGATTTCCGTCAGCGCGTCGATGTAGTAATCCGCCCGCCCCTGCTTGAGCATCGACAGGATCCCGGTGCGGCGTTCGATCTGGTTGTAGCGCTTGATGTTCGGCAGGTAGGTCTCATAACGATAACCGCGCACCCAGGCCAACCGGTATTTGCCGAGAGTGGCTTCGGTCGGGGCCGGGTTGCTGGCAAGGCCCAGCGCGTAGATGTGATCGGAATCGAAATTCCACTTCGGGTACAGCACCTGATCCGCCTCGCCCCGATAGGAACCGACCAGGGCATCGACTTCCTTCAATTGCACCAGACCCACCGAACGGGTGTACGGCACGGTGCGGATATCCAGGGTCACGCCGGCGGGTTCGAACACCTTGCGCAATACGTCCCAGCCCAGACCATGACCGTCGGCGGCGGTGTAGTCTTCCCACTCTTCGCTGGCCAGGTGAATGACCGACGGCGGTGCATCCTGTGCCTGGGCAACAGCACCCAGCAGGATAAAAAACAGTATCGCCAACCCGCGTCGAGCCATCCCTGTGTCCTCATCCACGCCTTGAAATCAGGCGAAAATCCACACCAGACCCTGCATGGCCAGCCAGGCGAACACCCCCGCCAGCACGTCATCGAGCATGATGCCGACGCCGCCATGCACATGCCGGTCGATCCAGCGGATCGGCCACGGCTTGAGAATGTCGAAAAAGCGGAACATCAGGAACCCGGCGAGCAACCAGTACCAGCCTTCCGGCACCAGCCACAGGGTGATCCACATCCCGACCATCTCGTCCCAGACGATGCCTTCGTGGTCGTGTACCCGCAGATCGTCGGCGACCTTGCCGCACAGCCAGAAGCCGAACAGCATGGTGATACCGAGCATCAGCCAGTAGCCCCAGTCGGGCAACATCTGCCACAACGGTATAAAGGGTAGCGCAACCAGCGAACCCCAGGTGCCCGGTGCCTTGGGCAAGGTGCCCGAGCCGAAGCCGAACGCAATGAAATGCCAGGGATTGCGCCAGACCGACGGCGGAACGAATTCGCCGGGAACCTGTTTCGGGTGATCTGTCACGGTGACTCCTGAAAATGTTGATAACCCCGGATTTGCGGAGTGATGTCGTGTCCTTCGCGGTCCAGCAACACGACGCCCTGCCCTTCGGCCACACGTCCGATCACATGGATCGGCCAACCATCGGCGAGCAGCGCCGGCAACTCGATGGATGGCAGCGTGAAGGCCAGCACGTAATCATCGCCACCGCTCAAGGCCGCCCGTTCGGCGCCACCCTGGCCGAGAAAAGCCACCAGCGCATCCGACAGCGGCACGCGCTCGCGCTCGATTTCGAGGCGAACTCTCGAGGCCTGGGCGATATGGCCGCAATCGGCGAGCAGGCCATCGGAGATATCCAGCGCCGAAGTGGCCTTGCCCCGCAGGGCCTGCCCGAGGGCGAGTTGCGGTTGCGGCGACCAGTAATGATCGAGCAGCGGCCGGGCGATATGCGGGTCGGCCTCACGCTGCCCCAACACCAGCGGCAAGGCGCCGGCGGCATTGCCCAGCTCACCGCCGACGCACAGCAGATCGCCAGGCTGCGCGCCACTGCGGGTCAGGGCCTGGCCGGTCGGGACGCGACCGAACACCGTGACGGTGAGGCTCAACGGCCCACGAGTGGTGTCGCCGCCGACCAACGCCACGCCACAGCTTTGCGCCATGCGGTTCAAACCACGGGCGTAGGCTTGCAGCCAATCGGCAGTCACCGTCGGCAAGGTCAGGGCAAGGGTAAAGGCAACAGGCGTGGCGCCCATGGCGGCGAGGTCGCTGACCGCCACGGCCAGCGAACGCTGACCGAGCAGAAACGGATCGCAGGGATCGGCGAAATGCACGCCGGCCACCAGCGTATCGGTGGAAATCGCCAGCTGTTCCCCGCAAGGAACCGCCAGCAAGGCGCAGTCGTCACCGATCCCCAGTGCAACGCCCTCACCGCCCTGCGCACAGGGCGCGGCGGCGAAGAAATTGCGGATCAGCTCAAACTCGCCCATGGCCGAGAAAAAGTGTTCAAGCGCGGATCAGCGCTTGAACGCCTTCACTTCAGCTTCACGCAGGCGCGGAGCCAGCTTGTCGAGCACGCCGTTGACGAACTTGTGGCCGTCGGTGGAACCGAACACTTTGGCCAGCTCGATACCTTCGTTGATCACAACGCGGTACGGCACGTCGACGCGCTTGAGCAGCTCCCAGGTGGACAGGCGCAGAACCGCCAGTTCGACCGGATCCAGCTCTTCGATCGCCAGATCCAGGCAAGGGGTGAGCGCGTTGTCGATTTCGGTACGATTGGCCGGAACCCCGTGCAGGATCTCGCGGAAATACGCGCCATCGACATCGGTGAAATCGTTGTCGACCCGGAACTGCGCTTCGATCTCGTTCAACGACTGCCGAGCCATGTGCCACTGATACAGGGCCTGAGTCGCGAGCTGACGGGCTTCGCGGCGCTTGGCGCTTTTCGATGGCTTGCCGGCATCCGCAGGTTTCGGATCGCGCGGGTTGAAACGATCGCTTTCGTCGCTAATCACTTGGCCTCCAACTGCGCCAGCAGGCTGACCATTTCCAGAGCGGACAGGGCAGCTTCAGCACCTTTGTTGCCGGCCTTGGTGCCGGAACGTTCGATGGCTTGCTCGATGGAATCGACGGTCAGGACGCCGAAAGCGACCGGTACGCCGAACTCCATGGACACCTGGGCCAGGCCCTTGGTGCATTCGCCCGCCACGTATTCAAAGTGCGGAGTGCCGCCACGAATGACCGCGCCCAGGGCGATGATTGCTGCGAACTCGCCTTTCTGGGCGACTTTTTGCGCAACCAGCGGGATTTCGAAGGCGCCAGGCGCGCGGATGATGGTGATGTCGCTTTCGCTCACGCCGTGGCGAACCAGGGCATCGACTGCACCGCTGACCAGGCTTTCAACCACGAAGCTGTTGAAACGGCCCACTACCAGAGCGTAGCGGCCTTTAGGGGCGATGAAGGTACCTTCGATGGTCTTCAGGGTCATTCGTCAGATCTCTTAAAGAGCCGGGACGCGTCTGTTTGGCGTCCCTCAGTGATTTATTTGCCGCGAATTCGGGTCCGGAAACAACCGGGCATTATTCGGAGGGCACGTATTCTACAACTTCCAGATCGAAACCGGATATCGCATTAAATTTCATTGGCGCAGACATCAGGCGCATTTTGCGCACGCCGAGGTCACGCAGGATCTGCGAACCGGCACCGACGATGCTGTAGGTGGTCGGCTTTTTCACCGCCGCCTGATCGCCGGTTTCGCGGATGTGCGCCAGCAGCACGTCGCCATCGAGCGGGTGACCGAGCAGCAGCACCACACCGCTGCCGGCCTCGGCAACAGCGGCCATGGCGGCGCGCAGGCTCCAGCGGCCCGGCTGCTTGACCATCAGCAGGTCGCGCAGCGGGTCCATGTTGTGCACGCGAACCAGGGTCGGCTCTTCGGCGCAAACGGTGCCCAGGGTCAGTGCCATGTGCACGTCGCCTTCCACGGAATCACGATAGGTCACCAGGTTGAATTGGCCCAGCTCGCTGTCCAGCGGCTGCTCGGCAATCCGCTGAACGGTACGTTCGTGGATCATCCGATAGTGGATCAGGTCGGCGATGGTGCCGATCTTGATGTTGTGCTCCGCGGCAAAAGCTTCCAGTTCGGCGCGACGGGACATGGTGCCGTCGTCGTTCATCACTTCGCAGATCACCCCGCTCGGCTCGAAGCCGGCCATGCGCGCCAGGTCGCAGGCGGCTTCGGTGTGACCGGCGCGGGCCAGGGTGCCGCCGGCCTGGGCCATCAGCGGGAAGATGTGGCCAGGGCTGACGATGTCTTCGGCTTTCGCGTCTTTCGCCGCGGCCGCCTGCACGGTGCGCGCACGGTCAGCGGCAGAAATGCCGGTGGTCACGCCTTCGGCCGCCTCGATCGAAACGGTGAATTTGGTACCGAAACCGGAACCGTTGCGCGGCGCCATCAGCGGCAGCTTCAGGGTTTCGCAGCGCTCACGGCTCATCGGCATGCAGATCAGGCCACGGGCGTGCTTGGCCATGAAGTTGATGTGCTCGGCCTTGCAGCATTCGGCGGCCATGATCAGGTCGCCTTCGTTCTCGCGGTCTTCGTCATCCATGAGGATGACCATCTTGCCTTGGCGGATGTCTTCAACCAGTTCTTCGATGCTATTGAGCGCCACAAGGCACCCCCTTCAGTCAGGATTTGAGGTAGCCGTTGGCGGCCAGAAAGCTTTCGGTGATCGTACCGCCGGCGCTCGGCTCTGCAGCCTTGTCGCCCAACAGCAGGCGTTCGAGATAACGCGCCAGCAGGTCGACTTCCAGGTTCACCCGGCGACCCGGCTTGTAGGACGCCATGATGGTTTCGCTCAGGGTGTGCGGAATGATCGTCAGCAGGAATTCGGCGCCATCGACGGCGTTCACGGTCAGGCTGGTGCCGTCGACGGTGATCGAGCCTTTGTGGGCGATGTATTTGGCCAGCTCTTTCGGCGCGCGGATGCGAAATTCCACGGCGCGGGCATTGTCGCTGCGCGAGACCACTTCGCCGACACCATCGACGTGACCGCTGACCAGATGCCCGCCGAGACGGGTGGTCGGGGTCAGGGCTTTTTCCAGGTTGACCGGGCTGCCGCTTTTCAGGTCATTCATGGCCGTGCAGTCGAGGGTTTCGCGACTGACGTCGGCGGCAAAGCCGTTGCCCGGCAGTTCCACGGCGGTCAGGCACACGCCGTTGACCGCAATGCTGTCGCCGAGTTTGACGTCGCTCAGGTCGAGCTTGCCGGTTTCGACATGCACCCGCACATCACCGCCCTTTGGGGTCAGTGCGCGGATACTGCCGATGGATTCGATGATGCCGGTAAACATGGGGTTCTCCTTGAGAACGAAGCCAGCGCTAAAACGATGGCCGGGAATTATACGCTCGCCGACGGGACAGGGATTGCAGTGACTCGCCAGTCATCGCCAACCGCGCGAATTTCAGTGATTTTCAGCTCCGGCGCATCCTTCATAAAGGCCAGCGGCCAGTCCAGCAACGGACGCGCCGTGGAGCCGAGGAATTTGCCGGCGATGAAGATCACGAACTCATCGACCAGACCGAGCCGGGCAAATGCGCCGGCCAGTCGCGGGCCGGCCTCGACCAGCACTTCGTTGACGCCGCGATTGGCCAGTTCGATCAGCAGTCGATGGAGATCGACCTGACCGTCGTCACCCGGCACGATCAGGCACTCCGGGCCGTGGGCATACTGTTCTTCGATGGCCACACATGTGGCGACCAGCGCCGGGCCGGCCTTGAAGAACGGCGCCTCCAGGGGCACCCGCAGACGTCCGTCGATCAGCACCCGCAATGGCGGACGGCTCAGGGCCAGCGCGGTCTGCCCGGCATCCAGCCCCAGTTCATCCCCACGCACGGTCAAGCGTGCGCCATCGGCCAGCACCGTGTCGGCGCCGGTCAGCACCACGCTGGCCTGGGCGCGCAAGCGCTGCACCGCAGAACGTGCCGCCGGGCCGGTAATCCACTGACTTTCGCCGCTCTCCATCGCCGTGCGCCCGTCGAGGCTCATGGCCAACTTGACCCGCACGAACGGCAAGCCGTGTTCCATGCGTTTGAGAAAACCTTGGTTGAGCTGGCGGGCTTCGCTTTCCAGCACACCGCTTTCAGTGGTGATGCCGGCATCGGCCAGACGCTGCAGACCGCGCCCGGCAACTTGCGGATTCGGATCGCGCATCGCCGCGACCACCCGACCGACCCCGGCATTCACCAGCGCATCGGCGCAGGGCGGCGTGCGGCCGTGATGGCTGCAGGGTTCGAGGGTGACATAAGCGGTGGCGCCCCGGGCCAGTTCGCCCGCAGCGCGCAGGGCGTGGACTTCGGCGTGGGGCTCGCCGGCGCGTTCATGCCAGCCTTCGCCGACAATCTGCCCGTCGCGCACGATCACGCAGCCGACCCGTGGGTTGGGATGAGTCGTGTAATGCCCTTTGCGCGCCAGCTCCAGGGCCCGAGCCATGAAGCGGGCGTCGAGGATGGCCTGCTCGGCGGCGGTGGTCATTCTTTCACCGGTTCACGGGCGAGACGGTCGATCTCTTCGCGGAACTCGTTGAGGTCCTGGAAGCGGCGGTACACCGACGCGAAACGGATGTAGGCGACTTCATCGAGCTTTTGCAGCTCGGCCATCACCAGTTCGCCGACCACGAGGGATTTGACCTCGCGCTCGCCGGTGGCACGCAGCTTGTGTTTGATATGAACCAGCGAGGACTCGAGACGCTCGACGCTCACCGGACGTTTCTCCAGGGCGCGCTGCATGCCGGCGCGGAGTTTTTCTTCGTCGAACGGCTGGCGGCTGCCGTCGGTTTTGATCAGGCGCGGCAACACCAGTTCGGCCGTCTCGAACGTCGTGAAACGTTCGCCGCAGGCCAGGCATTCACGCCGGCGGCGCACCTGTTCGCCCTCGGCGACCAGACGCGAGTCGATGACCTTGGTGTCGTTGGCACCGCAGAAGGGACAGTGCATGGTGGCTGGCAACAAAAAAAGGGAGGGCCATGGTAGCGCATCCCGGTGGCAAGACAAGCCATAGGCTTTGCGGTATACAGACTGCCATGATCGTTTGATCCATGGATTTCATTTTGACGGAGCCACCCATGTCGCTACGACCGCTCGTTTTGCTCAGTGTTTTCAGCCTGCTGGTGGCCTGTGGCAGCGACGCGCCCAAGCCGCAGCCGCCAACGCCGGGCCCGGCACCGCAACAGGCGCAGAAAAAGGCTAAAGAAGCCGCCGACCTTGGTCCGCTGCCCGCGTATCAACGGGAATTGAGCGGTACGTTGCAGGGCGTACCGGCAGGCGCCGAAGTCGAACTGGCGCTGCTGGTGATCGACGAGAAAAGTCGCCCGCAACAGTTGCTCGCCAGCTCCAGCCTGATCGGCAACAACCAGGTCCTGCCGTTCCGCCTGCGCTTCAATCCTGATGCCTTCCCCGCCGGCGCGCGGGTTGAACTGCGTGGCCGCGCCACACAGTCCGGCCAGTTGATCCTGCACCTGCCGTCGCAGACCATCAGCCAGCCGACCACCCAGGCCCTGGGCCAGCTGCAATTTGTCAAAGCCCCATGAATGCACCGCTTGACCTGCAACAGGCGCTGGGCGAGCTGCTCGGCGACGCCCGACTGGTGGCCTGCCCGCTGCCGGACACTGACCTGAAACTGTGGCTGATCGACGGCGACAACATGGCCCGGGAATTCAGCCCGGAGGAAACCCGGCGGATCCTGCACGAACCGCCGTACTGGAGTTTCTGCTGGGCCAGTGGTCTGGCGGTGGCGCGTTATCTGGCGGAATTTCCCGAATGGGTGCGTGGCAAACGCGTACTGGATTTCGGTGCCGGTTCCGGGATCGCCGGCATTGCCGCCGTGAAGGCCGGTGCGCTGGAAGTGGTGGCCTGCGACCTCGACCCGCTGGCGATTGCCGCGTGCCGGGCCAACGCCGAACTCAATGACGTGCAGATGAGCTACTCCACGGACTTCTTCGCCGAGGCGGATCGCTTCGATCTGATTCTGGTGGCGGACGTCCTGTACGACCGCGAGAATCTGCCGCTGCTCGATGCTTTTCTCAGCCGCGGCCGCGAAGCGCTGGTGGCGGATTCACGGGTCAGGGATTTCCGCCATCCGCTGTACCGGCGGATCGAAATGCTCGAAGCCATGACCCTGCCGGATCTGGCCGAACCCGAAGAGTTCCGCCATGTCAGCCTCTACCACGCGGCCCGCGCCTGACCGTATAGTTGCCCCATTCACGCTTTCACGAGAGACCCCATGAGTCAGCAAACGCCGTACATCTTCGACGCCACGACAGCCGACTTCGACCAGTCGGTGATCGAGGCTTCCTTCCAAAAACCGGTGCTGGTGGATTTCTGGGCCGAATGGTGTGCGCCGTGCAAGGCGCTGATGCCGATGCTGCAAGGCATCGCCGAGAGTTATCAGGGCGAGTTGCTGCTGGCCAAGGTCAACTGCGACATCGAGCAGGACATCGTCGCCCGCTTCGGCATTCGCAGCCTGCCGACCGTGGTGCTGTTCAAGGACGGTCAACCGGTGGACGGTTTTGCCGGAGCCCAGCCGGAGTCCGCCGTGCGCGCCTTGCTCGAGCCTCACGTAAAAATGCCACCGCCGGCCGCCGCCGATCCGTTCGAACAAGCCCAGGCGCTGTTCGATGACGGTCGTTACGCCGATGCCGAGGCGGCCCTGGTGGTGATGCTCAACGAAGACAACACCAACGCCAAAGCGCTGATCCTGTATGCCCGCTGCCTGACCGAGCGCGGAGAACTGGGCGAAGCGCAAACCGTGCTCGACGCGGTCAAGAGCGATGAACACAAGGCTGCGCTGGCCGGAGCCAAGGCGCAGATCAAGTTCCTCGGCCTGGCCCGCGACCTGCCGGATGCCGCCGACCTGAAAAGCCGTCTGGCGCAGAACCCGCAGGACGATGAAGCGGTGTATCAACTGGCGATCCAGCAACTGGCCCGTCAGCAATACGAAGCAGCGCTGGATGCCTTGCTCAAGCTGTTCATCCGCAACCGCAGCTACGGCGAAGGCCTGCCGCACAAGACCTTGCTGCAAGTGTTCGAACTGCTGGGCAACGATCACCCGCTGGTGACCGCCTACCGGCGCAAGGTGTTCGCCGCGCTGTACTAAGCGCTTACTCGATCCAGCTGTAGAGCGGCGTATCCCCGCCGCTCGCCACTTTCACGTCCGACGAATGCCGCAGACGCACCAGCAGGCGCTTGCCCGCCGCCGCGCTGCCGGTCAGTCCTTCGAGCTGATCCAGCAACTCCGGCCCACTCAGTTGCCCGGCCTTGCGCAACAAATCCCTGGCGACCTGCCACAACGCGTCATCCTGATTGACCGGTTTCGCTACAGGCACCGTTGCAGCCTGCGGCTGGGCCGTTTGCACCTGCACGCCAAACTGCGAACCGAGCCGGGCCCAGTCGCTTTCATCCAGTTCCAGGGTCAAATCCACCGGCAAGTCGCCGACGGTTCCGCGTATTCGCAACATGACTTCGCTCCCGCACATTTCTGATCCGCATGCTCCCATGAGTCTTGTGTAACACCAAGTGTCCACGGCGCACGGATCACGGATCGTCTACTACATTTTTCTTTTTTCTCAGGGAAAGGATGCCCATGTCTTCAGGACGAAAACTGGCGTCGAAGGGAGGCCCGACCTCAACGGGTGGCGTGATTCTCGAAGGCAACGAAAACCTCCGGATCGAAGGAAAGATCATCGCATCCATCGGCCAGCTTGCCAGTTGCCCTGCCTGCGGACCTGGCAAGGGCCCGATCGTGGCGGTTGGCGAACGAACGTTGATGTTGCCTGCCGGTCCGGCGGCACTGGAAGGTGACTATGTCGCCTGCGGCTGCCCGCCGATGTCCAACAAACTGCTGACCCAGCAACACAGCGGGTTCGCCGGGATCGGCCGGCCCGCTCCCATCGATATGGGCCCGCCGATTGCGGCCCTGGCTTCACCTCGTTATCTGCAAGTGATCATCGAACGCCTGGACGACACCCAGAAACCAGGGCTGGCCTACAGACTCAAAGACAAGAAAAAAACTGCCGTCCTGCAAGACATCACCTGTAATGCAACAGGCGAAGGCTGCGAACACCCTGTAGAAAGCCACTCGGATTACGACACTCTGTTGGTCGGTGAAGAGTCCGAGTGGGCGTTTTACGCATATGAAGAACCCCTGAATCAGGACGTGCCATGAAGTCGGAAATCAAACTCGTCTTTAAAGACTTTCTGATGCAGCCGCCAAAAGGCGTGAAGTTTCAGTTGTTGATCGACGGACTTGTCATTGATGACAACATCGTTCAAAACGATGACAAACCCCGCATCTACTCGCTTGTTTCGGACAAGACTCAAACCACTATTACTCGCTCGGACGCCCAGAAATTACCTTCGATAAAAAGCCGAGACAGCTACGAAGTCACCGTTCAAATTGTTGGTAGCTCCGGCGCAAAAAAGGCAATGCATACAGCCACGCTGAATTCAGGTAAATCGCTGTCGATAGTTGCTGTATCACCTTGGGTAAAAGTGCCCCTGTCCACCAGCGGCAAAGTCTCTAATGACACATTCTACGAGGTCGAGTATGGCGTCAAACGGAGGAATGAAACCCGCACCGTAAAGGTGATCATCCAAGACATGCCGCGCCGCATACTGATGGAGGCGCTATCACACCGAGGCTCGACTGAATGGGCCGGCAACAAAGTCAAACATTCTTTACCGCATCCAACGCTTAAGAAAAGCGTGGAGTTCAGGGCGGAAACAAACAAGTGTAATGTGTTCGTCTATGACGTATTGACTGCCATCGGTGTCAACGTGGCAATGATTGAACATGGCTCTTCGAAATACATCCCGGGCTATTCCAAAGTGAGCCCGCCAACCGCAGGGGAATGGGCAGATGAGAATCGGCTGCTCAATAGTTGGAGCGCAGAAAAATCACCCCTGCCCGGAGACGTTGGTGCGTATGCTGTCAATTACTTAGATGCCAGCGGTCACGTCGGATTTGTTCTGACTCAGGGTGTCTGCATTTCAGCAAGCTGGGACAAAATCGAAGTCAACGACGTAGGCTTTCGAAACGCATCGGGTAATGCTGCTCGCGGTGACCACGACTTCACCATCTTCCGACGTTACAAGTACAGCAAACCACAATGAAACGACTCTGGATAATCCTGGCTGCCTCACTCCTGCTGGTTGTGGCATGGCGCTTTTGGTCACCTGCCGACCTTTCAGCCTGCACCTCCGAGGGCGCAGCGCCAGGGCCGTTGACCGCCATCGTTCACAATTACTTTGAAAGTAATAGACGTATCGGATGGCGGGATATGGATGACCGCTTCGACATACTTTCTACTCCCGAAGGCCAAAAAGTTGCCGGCCAACCAAAGCCGTACGCCTGTGAAGCGTTACAGATACTGCAAAATCCCGCGTTCAGTGAAAGTGAAAAAATCTTCACTACGGCATTGATGTTCCAGTTGCCTATCAGCCAGTACATGGGCTTCATGGATCGCAGCCATCAACTCTACTCAGAGCACAGAATAGGTGCGGAGGTCATGAAGGTGGTGGTACTTCCGCGCGGCACGGCGATCAACTACTGGTGGCTTCCAGCCTGGCGCCAGCGCTTCGCTCGCGATGCTCCGGATCTGCTCGACGAAAGTCTGATCCGCCATGTGCTGACAGGAGGCTACTGGTTCGACTATCCCGGCGCCGGATTCTGATTCAAAAATCGAGACGTTCAATCTACGTACCGCTCCGGGAACATCCCGGACGGTGCTCAGTCATGCCTTGCGCAAAGCGTTTCAGGCGGGCAAACTCTGCGGACTTTTGTTACAAGATTACATAACAAACTCTTCACTTTACTTCCCGGAGTCCGCCATGCGTCGTCTGCTGCTCGCTTTGCCGTTTGCCCTGTTGCCGCTGGCCATCGCCCAGGCTGCCGACGAACACGATCATGACCACGAGCATGGCAGCCTCGGTACCCACGAACATGGCGTGGGTCGCCTGAACGCCGCGCTCGATGGCCAGACCCTGGAGCTGGAGCTCGAAAGCCCGGCGATGAATCTGGTCGGTTTCGAACACGCCGCCACCAGCGACGCGGACAAAGCCAAGGTGGCCGCCGCTCGTGCGCAACTGGAGAAACCGGTCGTGCTGTTCAGTCTTCCTGCCGCTGCCGGCTGCAAAATTTCAAACATGGAGCTGGAAAGTCCGCTGTTCGGCGACGAGCCGCAAGCCGATGAGCCCGATCACGACGAACCTGCCAAAAAGGGTCACGAACACCATCACAACCACAGCGAGATCCACGCTCACTACCAGCTCAGTTGCGCCGCGCCTGGCGCCTTGAACACCCTGGATCTGGCAAACATTTTCAATACCTTCCCGGCCACCCAGAAAATCCAGGTACAACTGATCGGCCCGAGCGGCCAGCAAGGCACGGAAGTGACGGCCAAAGCCGCCGCCCTGAAATTCTGATCACGAACGGCGCCATGACCCAAGCACTCATCGAACTGTCCGACCTGGGCTTCAACTGGCCCGGTCACCCGCCGCTGCTGGACATCCCGGCGTTTCGTCTGGAGCGGGGTGAAACCCTGTTTCTCAAGGGGCCCAGCGGCAGTGGCAAGACCACCCTGCTCGGTCTGCTCGGCGGGGTACAGAAACCTGGTCGCGGCAGCATTCGCCTGCTCGGCCAGGAACTGACCGAACTGGGTGCCGGCGCCCGCGACCGCTTTCGCGTCGATCACACCGGCTACATTTTCCAGCAGTTCAACCTGCTGCCGTTTCTCTCGGTGCGCGAGAACGTCGAGCTGCCGTGCCACTTTTCGAAGCTGCGTGCAGAACGCGCGAAACAGCGCCACGGCAGTGTCGATCAGGCGGCCGCGACCCTGCTCGCCCACTTGGGTCTGAAGGATGAAAGCATCCTTGGCCGACGCGCCGACTCGCTGTCGATCGGTCAGCAGCAACGGGTCGCTGCCGCGAGAGCATTGATCGGTCAACCGGAACTGGTGATCGCCGACGAGCCGACCTCGGCGCTGGATTACGACGCCCGGGAGAACTTCATTCGCCTGTTGTTCGCCGAGTGCCGTGAGGCGGGTTCGAGCCTGTTGTTCGTCAGCCACGACCAGAGCCTGGCACCGCTGTTTGACCGTCACCTGTCCCTGGCCGAACTCAATCGCGCCGCCACGTCTGCCGAGGTCTGAGATGTATCTGTTCCGTCTGGCCATGGCCAGCCTCGCCAACCGCCGCTTCACCGCCCTGCTTACCGCGTTCGCCATTGCCCTCTCCGTGTGCCTGCTGCTGGCGGTGGAACGGGTGCGCACCGAAGCCAAGGCCAGTTTCGCCAGCACCATCAGCGGCACCGATCTGATCGTCGGCGCCCGTTCCGGCTCGGTGAACCTGTTGCTGTATTCGGTGTTCCGCATCGGCAACGCCACCAACAACATTCGCTGGGACAGCTACGAACACTTCGCCAGTGACCCGAAGGTGAAGTGGGCGATCCCGATGTCCCTCGGCGATTCCCATCGCGGCTACCGGGTGATGGGCACCACCGAAGCCTATTTCGAGCATTACCAGTACGGTCGCCAGCAACATCTGGAACTGGCTGACGGCCGCGCCTTTGCGAACGATCCGTTCGAAGTGGTGCTCGGAGCCGAAGTGGCCGAGGCGCTGCATTACAAACTCGGCGACAAACTGGTGCTGGCCCACGGCGTGGCGGCGATCAGTCTGGTCAAGCACGACGACAAACCGTTCACCGTGGTCGGCATTCTCAAGCGCACCGGCACGCCGGTGGATCGCACGTTGCACATCAGCCTCGGCGGCATGGAGGCGATCCACATCGACTGGCACAACGGTGTGCCGGCCCGTGGCAACGGGCGCATCAGCGCCGAGCAGGCGCGCAACATGGACCTGACGCCCCAAGCGATTACCGCATTCATGCTCGGTCTCAACAGCAAGATTTCCACCTTCGCCCTGCAACGGGAAATCAACGAATTCCGGGGCGAGCCGATGCTGGCAATCCTGCCGGGGGTGGCCTTGCAAGAGTTGTGGAGCCTGATGAGCACCGCCGAAAAAGCGCTGTTCGTGGTCTCGCTGTTTGTGGTGCTGACCGGGTTGATCGGCATGCTCACGGCGATCCTCACCAGCCTCAACGAGCGTCGCCGCGAAATGGCGATCCTGCGCTCGGTGGGTGCGCGACCGTGGCACATCGCGAGTCTGCTGGTGCTGGAAGCCTTTGCCCTGGCGTTGACCGGGGTGGTCGCCGGGCTCGCGTTGCTGTACATCGGCATTGCCGCAGCTCAGGGTTATGTGCAGGCCAATTACGGGTTGTATCTGCCGCTGGCCTGGCCGAGCGAGTATGAATGGACGCTGCTCGGTGGCATTCTGGCTGCCGCGCTGCTGATGGGCAGCGTGCCGGCCTGGCGCGCGTATCGCCAATCCCTGGCCGATGGCCTGTCGATCCGTTTATGAGGATGTTCACCATGCCCCGCGCCGTGCTTGCGCTGCTGTTGCTGGTCGCCCTGCCCGTGTGGGCGGCGGCACCGAAAGACCTGACCTGGTCGGAGATGATCCCGCCGGACGCGGCGCCCGAGGTGCCGAACATGACACCGCTGCACGACCTGTCGAAGATGGGCGACGCGTTGTCCGCCGAATCGGCGCCCGCCGCAAAACAGGACATGCCCAACGCCCCGGTGGTGCAAAGCCTCGACGGCCAGAACATTCGCCTGCCGGGCTATATCGTGCCGCTGGAAGTCAGCGAGGAAGGTCGCACCACGGACTTCCTGCTGGTGCCGTATTTCGGCGCGTGCATCCATGTGCCACCGCCACCCTCGAACCAGATCGTGCATGTGAAAAGCGCCGTCGGCGTGAAGCTCGACGAGCTGTATCAGCCGTACTGGGTCGAAGGACCGTTGCAGGTCAAACCGTCCACCAGCGAACTGGCCGATGCCGGGTATCAGATGGAGGCGGACAAGATTTACGTCTATGAGCTGCCGGAGTAATTCCGGCAATCAGTTATAGCCCGCCAAATCGGCTTCGCGAGCAAAGGTTCCACAAAAAAACCGTCCATCACTGTTTCATTGAGCTGAGTCAAAAGACCGTATCAGACGGATTCGTACCATAGGACATCAAACATTTTTAACGTCCTTTGGGAGCTTCCATGAACAAGTCCTTGCTCAGCGCTTCGCTGTTTGCCCTCGCGCTCGCAGCCCCGCTCGCCCACGCCCACGAAGCCGGCGACATCATCGTTCGTGCCGGTGCGATCACCGTCAACCCGAAGGCTGACAGCTCCAGCGTCAAGGTCGATCAGGGTCCGCTGAGCGGCACCAACCTGGGCGGCAAGGCGACCATGAGCAGCGACACCCAACTGGGCCTGAACTTCGCTTACATGCTGACCAACAACATCGGTATCGAGCTGTTGGCCGCCACGCCGTTCGAACATGATGTGAAGCTCAAGGGCACTGCCCTGCCGGCGGCCAACGGCAAACTCGGCACCCTGAAACACCTGCCGCCGACCCTGAGCGTCGTCTACTACCCGCTGGATTCGAAGTCGGCGTTCCAGCCGTACATCGGCGGCGGCATCAACTACACCTGGATCTACGACGAGCACGTGGGCAGCGAAGCCCAGTCCAACGGCTTCAGCAACTTCAAGGCGAAAAATTCCTGGGGCCTGGCCTGGCAGGTCGGTGCCGACTACATGCTCACCGACAACATCATGCTCAACGCCCAGGTGCGTTATATCGACATCGACACCCGCGCCACCGTCGAGAACAACGCTGTGGCCCCGGGTACCCGCGCAAAAGTGAATGTGGACGTCGATCCATTTGTGTACATGGTCGGTCTGGGCTACAAGTTCTAAGCAAGCACTCAAAGAACGTTCACGTGGTGGTGAATGAGGCTTGGTGGCGGGCAGGCTCAGAACTGACGGCGATGTTACGCCATCGACCGGGGAGCAAAGCTCCCTCGCTACAGGAAATGTGTTGAATTCCGGCCGTGAAAAAGGCGCCTGTCAAAAGGCGCCTTTTTCACGTCTGCGAGAAGCTCAGCGGCCGAGCAGACGCGCCAGGCCGACGCTCATCGGCGTTTGCGCCGGGCACTTGAAGCGCTCGAGCAAGCGACTGTTGTTCGCCCGCGAATGACGAATATCGCCGGAGCGCGCCGGGCCGTAGCTGACCGGCGGCAGCTCTCCGACAACGGCCTCCAGTGCGGTCAGCATCTGCTTGAGGTTGGTCGCCTGATTCCAGCCGACGTTCACCGCACCGAATTGCACTTCAGGTTGTTCCAGGGCCTGCACCAGCACATCGACCAGGTCTTCGACGTACATGAAATCCCGGGTCTGCTCGCCGTCGCCGAACACGGTGATCGGCAAACCTTTCTGTGCGCGCTCGCTGAAGATGCTGATCACGCCGGAGTACGGCGAGGACGGATCCTGGCGCGGGCCGAAAATGTTGAAGAAACGGAAGATCGCCGGTTCCAGACCGTGCTGACGACGGTAAAAATCGAAGTAGTGTTCGCCCGCCAGTTTGTCCGAGGCGTACGGTGTCAGTGGTGCCTTGGGCGTGTCTTCGTCGATCGACTGGCCTTCGCCATTGTTGCCATAGACCGCTGCGCTGGAGGCAAACAGCACACGCTTGACGCCCGCCTGACGCATGGCTTCGCAGACATTGAGCGTGCCGATGAAATTGCTCTGGTGAGTCTTCACCGGATCGTCCACCGACGCCTGCACCGAGGCCACGGCGGCCAGGTGTGCTACGGCGCTGCAACCTTGCATCGCTTGAGCGACCAGTGCGGCATCGGCGACGTCGCCGACGATCAGTTCGACCCTGGGATTGTCCAGCGGCAGGTTGCTGCGTTTGCCGGTCGACAGGTCATCGAGGATCCGTACCGAATGGCCGTTGGCGAGCAGCGCGTCAGTCAGGTGCGAACCGATGAAACCGGCGCCGCCAGTGATTAAAACAGGGCCTTCAGCCATGACGATAAAACCTATCCAGTAAGCCCGGGAGCGCGGCACGCCAGGCGCGCGGCTTGATCCCGAAAGTGTGCAGAATTTTCTTGCAGGCCAGCACCGCGTGTTGTGGCTCTTCGGCGGCATCCTCGCGCGCGGCGTGGGCCTGGGCGGTCGGCTCTTCGATCGCCAGCGGATGCAGGCTGCGGGCCTCGGTGAGAATCGCCTGCCCCAGTGCCAGCGGCGTGGTCGCTTCATGGCCGGCGTAGTGATAAGTGCCCCACAGCGGCGCGGCGCAGTCGAGTTGCTTGAGTACCGAAATGATCACCCGCGCTGCATCGTCGACCGGGGTCGGATTGCCCCGACGGTCGTCGGCCAGCAGCAACTCGTCCGGTTGCTCGGCACGGGCGAGAAAGCGCCCGAGGATGCCGTCCGGGCTGTCGTCGAGCAGCCAGCCGAAGCGCAGCAATACGTGTTGCGGACAGGTGGCTCGCACGCTCTGTTCGATTCGCCACAGGGCTTGCCCCCGCAGGCCCAATGGCACCGGCTCGTCCTTTTCGCTGTAGGCAGTGGCACGGGAGCCATCGAATACCCGGTAGCTGGACGGCTGCACCAGCACGATATTGTGATGCTGGCACAGCTCGGCCAGCCGTTCGATGGCGCGCTCCTGGCCCGACAGACGGCTTTCGCTGACAGTTTCCGCCTGGAACCAGTCGAAATAGTAGGCAAGGTTGATCAGTGCATCGGGACGGGTGTCGTCGAGCAGTTGTGTCAGGCTCGCGGCATCCCAGCCGTCTTCGGGCGGGCGGGGAGCAAGAAAACCGATGTCTTCTTCTGCACCGAGGCGAATCAGCGCCTGCCCAAGGGCATTTCCGCCGCCCAGTAACATAAGGCGCATTCGCATAGAGTCAGCAGGCCCAGTCTGATTGAAACGATGGCTTTGGCGACAATGCGGGGGGCACCGTCGTCGATAATTGCCGGAATCGTTGCATTTTGCGGGTTTAGTGCGCAACCGTCACCCGTAAAGTGTAGATCCCCGGCGGTACTTGCAACTTCCCCCGTCCACCCGCATAACTGCAGACATGAATCTGCCCCTCCCCAAGGACGCGGCCCTGGCAGGCTTTCACCCCGCCGTCAGCGCCTGGTTCAACCGCACTTTCGCGACGGTCACCGCCGCCCAGGCCCGCGCATGGCCGCTGATCCGTCAGCGTCGCTCGACCCTGATCGCCGCGCCCACCGGTTCCGGCAAGACCCTCACCGCGTTCCTGGCGGTGCTCGACGAACTGGTCCATCGTGGCCTGGAAACCCCGGGCGGTCTGCCCGACGAAACCCTGGTTGTCTACGTCTCGCCGCTCAAGGCGCTGTCCAACGACATCCGTATCAACCTGCAGAATCCACTTGAGGGAATCACCGAACAGTTACGTCAGATGGATCTGCCGCCACTGGAAATCACCACCGCCGTACGCACCGGCGACACCCCGCAGAAAGACCGCGCCGCCATGCGCAAGAGCGCGCCGCACATTCTGGTGACCACCCCGGAATCGCTCTATGTACTGCTGGGCTCGGAATCCGGGCGCAAAATGCTCGGCACCACGCGCACGGTGATCGTCGATGAAATCCATGCCATCGCCGCCGGCAAACGCGGCAGCCACCTGGCCCTGAGCCTCGAACGCTTGCAGGCGTTGTGTACCGAACCGCTGACCCGCATCGGTCTGTCGGCCACGCAAAAACCGATCGATGCGGTCGCGCGGTTTCTGGTGGGCCATGAGCGCCCCTGTGAAATCATCGACATCGGCCACGCCCGCCCACGGGATCTGGGCATCGAAGTGCCCCCGGTGCCGTTATCGGCAGTGATGGCCAATGACGTCTGGGAACTGGTCTACGACCGCCTCGCCACACTGGCCCGGGAACACCGCACCACGCTGATTTTCGTCAACACCCGACGCCTGGCCGAACGCTTGAGCCGACACCTGAGCGAACGCCTCGGCAAACACGCCGTAGCGGCGCACCACGGCAGTCTGGCCAAGGAGTTTCGCCTCGACGCCGAGCAGCGGCTCAAGCGTGGCGAACTGCAAGTGCTGATTGCCACCGCATCGCTGGAACTGGGGATCGACATCGGCGAAGTCGACCTCGTGTGTCAGATTGCCTCGCCGCGTTCGATTGCCGGTTTTCTGCAACGGGTCGGCCGTTCCGGACACCAGGTCGGTGGCACGCCCAAGGGACGGCTGTTCGCCACTACCCGCGATGACCTGATCGAATGCGCCGCGCTGCTCGACTGCGTGCGCCGAGGCGAACTCGACACCCTGCACATCCCCGAAGCACCGCTGGACGTGCTGGCGCAACAGATCATCGCCGAAGTCAGTTGTCAGGAGTGGGCCGAAGACGACTTGCTCGCACTGTTCCGTCGCGCCGAACCCTACGCCCGTCTCGATGAAAAACACTATCAGGCGCTGCTGACCATGCTCGCCGAGGGTTACACCGGTCGCCAGGGCATTCGCAGTGCCTATCTGCATCGCGACGCGGTGAGCCGGACCCTGCGCGGGCGGCGCGGCGCAAGGCTGACCGCCGTCACCAGCGGCGGCACCATCCCCGACAACGCCGACTACAGCGTGCTGCTGGAACCCCAAAGCCTGAACATCGGCAGCGTCAACGAAGACTTTGCCGTCGAAAGCATTGCCGGCGATGTGTTCCAGCTCGGCAATACCTCCTACCGGATCCTGCGGGTGGAAACCGGCAAGGTGCGGGTCGAGGATGCCCAGGGCCAGCCGCCGACGATCCCGTTCTGGCTCGGCGAGGCCCCCGGTCGCAGCGCCGAATTGTCGATGGCCGTGGCACGCCTGCAGGCACAGCTCGACGAATTGCTGAGCGCCAGCCCCGGTAATCTGCAACCAGCCCTCGACTGGCTGACTGCAACCCTCGCCCTGGATCCGGCCAGCGCCGAGCAACTTGTGGATTATCTGGCCCGCGCCCGCCTCGCCCTCGGCGCCCTGCCGTCCTGGGATACGTTGCTGATGGAACGGTTTTTCGACGAGTCCGGCGGCACCCAACTGATCATTCATTCGCCGTTCGGCAGTCGAATCAATCGGGCCTGGGGTCTGGCGCTGCGCAAGCGTTTCTGTCGCACCTTCAACTTCGAATTGCAGGCTGCCGCGAGCGAAGACGCCATCGTCCTGTCGCTGTCCACCAGCCACAGTTTCGAACTCGACGACGTCTGGCGTTATCTGCACAGCAACAGTGCCGAGCACATCCTGATTCAGGCGGTGCTGGATGCGCCGCTGTTCGGTGTGCGCTGGCGCTGGAACGCCGGGGTGGCGCTGGCCCTGCCGCGCTACACGGGCGGGCGCAAAGTCGCGCCGCAGTTGCAGCGAATGAAAAGCGAAGACCTGATAGCCAGTGTGTTTCCCGATCAGATCGCCTGCCTGGAAAACCTCGCCGGGGAACGGGAGATCCCCGAGCATCCGCTGGTGGAACAGACCCTCGACGATTGCCTGCACGAAGCGATGGACAGCGAGGGCTGGCTCGAACTCCTGCGGCGCATGGAGCGTGGTGAAGTGCGGCTGATCGCCCGCGACCTTCCGGCGCCCTCGCCGCTGGCCGCGGAAATCCTCAGTGCCCGGCCCTACACCTTTCTCGACGATGCGCCGTTGGAAGAGCGTCGTACCCAGGCGGTGCTGAACCGCCGCTGGAGCGATCCGCAATCCACCGATGATCTGGGCGCGCTGGATGCCGATGCGATAGAAGCCGTGCGCGAAGTGGCGTGGCCGACGCCGAACAATGCCGATGAAATGCACGAAGCGTTGATGACTCTGGCGTGCATCACTGACCGCGAAGTCGAGGCCAACCCGCCATGGCGCGACTGGCTGAATGTCCTGGCCGACACCGGTCGAGCCTGTCGATTGCAGATCGATCGCGATCACCCGCTGTGGCTGGCACGGGAACGCCTGACCTGTCTGCAAGCGCTTTATCCACAGGCGCACTCGACACTGTCGGCGTTGCCCGGTTTCGATGAGGCCTGGACTGCCGACGATGCTCTGGTGGAAGTCATCCGCGCACGACTGAGCGCGTTCGGCCCACTGAGTCTGGAGGCCATCGCCGAGCCCTTGTCATTGCCACCGGCAGACGTTCATCAAGCCCTGGCCCGACTGGAGCGCGAAGGTTATGTGCTGCGTGGTCGCTTCACGCCGGGGCTGACGATTGAAGAATGGTGCGAGCGGCATCTGCTGGCGCGAATCCACCGCTACACCGTCAAGCGTCTGCGCCGGGAAATCGAACCGGTGGCGTTGCAGGACTTCATGCGATTCCTGTTCGACTGGCAGCACCTGTCCCCGTCCACCCGGGGTCAGGGCAGCGCCATGTTGCCGGCGATTGTCGCTCAGTTCGAAGGCTTTCCGGCAGCCGCCTCGGCCTGGGACAGCGACCTCCTTGCGGCGCGGCTCAAGGACTATTCGCCGAGTTGGCTGGATGATCTTTGCCGCAGCGGAAAACTGGTGTGGACGCGGCTCAGCGCCAGGCAGAAAACCGGCGGCGCGGCGCTGCGCAACACGCCGGTGGTGTTACTGCCGCGCAGTCAGGTCGGTTTGTGGAGTTCGCTGGCCGAACAGACGCCGGTCAGCGAACTGTCGCCCAAGACGCAGAAAGTCTTCGAGGCCCTCAGTCAGCACGGGGCGCTGTTTTTCGATGAACTGATTCACGAAGCGCACCTGCTGCGCAGCGAACTGGAAATCGCCTTGCAGGAACTGGTGGGTGCCGGTCTGGTGAATGCCGACAGCTTTGCCGGATTGCGTGCGCTGATCACGCCGGCGAGCAAGCGCCAGCAACGCAGCAGTCGACGCGGGCGCGGGGCGTTCGTGGGTGGCATGGACGATGCCGGGCGCTGGGCGCTGTTACGTCGTGGGCCAGTTGTGGATAGCCGTCAAACCGCGTCGCCCGAAACCCTTGAACACATCGCCATGACCTTGTTGCGTCGTTACGGCGTGGTGTTCTGGCGCCTGCTGGAGCGCGAGGCCGACTGGCTGCCGAGCTGGCGCGAACTCTTGCGCACGTTCCATCGACTGGAGGCCCGGGGTGAGATTCGCGGCGGACGATTTGTCAGTGGCCTGGCCGGCGAACAATTCGCCCTGCCCGAAGCGATTCCGCTGCTGCGCGAAGTGCGCCGCCGGCCCCAGGACGGCAGCCTGATAGCCGTATGCGGGGTCGATCCGCTGAACCTCGCCGGCACCTTGTTGCCCGGCGCGAAAGTCCCGGCGCTGGCGAGCAATCGGCTGGTGTATCGCGACGGCTTGCCGGTGGCAGCCGAAGTCGCCGGCAAGCAGCAGTTCTGGGTGGAGCTGGATCAATCCGTCATGAGCGAAATCCGCGACAGGCTGACCCGTCACTGAGTACGCGCCTGCTCCGGCAGCACCACCGACGAATGCGCCACCCCCTCGTTTTCCTGGCGCGTGGGCAACAGAACCTGCTGTGGATAAGTCTGCGCGAAATGCACCCACGGGCTGTTATCCACAAGCTTTTTCAAACGCTGGTTGAAGGCCCGGCTCACCGCGTATTGCCCGCCGGACACGGTACGAAACTGCGCCGTCAGCACCACGCCGTTCAGGTCCATTTTGTCCACGCCGAATACGTCCAGCGGCCCTTGCAGGTTGTACTTGAGGAACGGGTCTTCGCGGATCGAATCCCCCGCCTCGCGGATCAGCTCGATGGCCTTGTCGACATCCGTGTCGTAGGTGAACTGCACCGAGAAAAACGCGAACGCGAACTGCCGCGATTGATTGGTCACCGCCTTGATCTGACCGAACGGCACCGAATGCACGAAGCCCTTGCCGTCGCGCAGGCGCAGGGTGCGAATGGTCAGGCCTTCGACCGTGCCGGCGTGCCCGGAATCGAGCACCACCCAATCGCCGATCGACAGGGTGTCTTCGATGATGATGAACAACCCGGTGATGACGTCCTGCACCAGTTGCTGCGAGCCGAAACCGATAGCCAGACCGACCACCCCGGCGCCGGCCAGCAGTGGCGCGACGTTGATCCCGAGATTGGCCATGGTGGTGATCGCGCAGATCACCACCAGGATGATTTTGATCGCGTTGCGCAGCAGCGGCAGGATGGTTTTCACCCGGGTGCTGGGCTGGCGCGCCGAGCGTTTGCTGACCGGTGGCTTCAGCGCTTCCTGAATCGCCGTGTCGAGTACCACCCACAGCAGCCACGTCACGAGGAAAATCAGGCCGATGCTGCTCAAGGCATTGCTGATCGCCCGGCCGACGGTGCTGCTTTGCGCGAAGTCGATCAGCGAAACACCCCAGATCCGCCCGAGAATATCGATGAATGCAATCGCGATGACGATCCGCAGCAGCGCATGCAAAAGACTGAGGAACCGCTCCTTGTAGGCACTGCTGCGCTGGATCGCCTCGGCCCGGCGCGACTTGAACAGGTGCTGCAGCACCGTGCTGAGAAACACCGTACCGATCAGCAGCACTGTGGTGAACAGCGCGCAGCGCAGGGCTTTCTGGTTGTCCTCGCCGATGCCGATCAGATTGACCGCCGAAACCAGCACCATCAACACGATCGGCCAGTACCAGAGCCCAGAGAAAATACGCAGTGACTCCTGCAACGACGGCTGTTTCAGACGCTGCGCCAGCGATCGGTTGCGGATCAAGTGCGCCACCGGCCGACGCAGGCGAATCACCAGCAAGCCAAAGATGATGGAAGCCAGCAGCCCGGTGAACACCGCGACACTGCTGGTGATGTTACCGCCCAGCTGCCGGGCGATCTGCGGGCTGGTCAACGCATCGCTGAGCGCTGCAAGGAAGCCGATCAGGAACAGCGGTTTCGGGCAGTAGTCGCGGATGATCTGCACCGCGCGTCGCTTGTGGCCGATGTTGAACATCACCACCACACACAACAGCATCGAGGTGGAAAAAATGCCGCTGCTGGTGGCATAGGCAAAACACAGCGCCAGCGCCCGGCCAACCGAGGCCGACAGGAAGTGGCTGACGTACAGGGTCAACGGCAGACAGATCAGTGCTGGCAGCGTGTAGGGCAACCAATAACCGATCAGATCCTGACTGCGCTGGCGAGTGCGCAACCAGCGCCCCTCACGCATCCGCCTGGCCAAGACACTGCCCAGCACCGTCAGCACGGCGAAGGTGCCGAGCCACACGCCGGACAGCATCATGAAATCCCCGGCCACGCTCCACCCGGAGCGATCCGACGGCTGATTGACCAGTCTGTCGACTTCATCCGCCGCCCGGTCGGCACGCAGGCGCCACGCGTCGACCAGATGCTCGTTGAGGTCGAGTTTGTCCTGCACATCATCAATGCTGGAACTGATGGCGCCGAGCAGTCCGCCCTGCACCAACGGCTCGGGTTCGGCGGTTTTTGCGGTGGCTGCCGGGACGCCCGGCAGACTGGCGGCTTGCACCGCATGGCCACCGGACAACAGCAATGCCCCCAATAGAATCGCGATCCTGAACCTGGTCAAAACGCAAAGCTCCCTTGGTTGAACCTGTAAGGAACTGAGCGTTTTTTGCTCGGCAAAGTTCAAGAACGCGTTGCCGGCGGCTTTTGATCTTTGCGCCGAGGTCAAATATCAAATGCCCGTCCCTGTATTTTTCGCCCCCTGCCAAACCCTGACACTGCGCTCCATTCAATCCCCCTACCGGAGTGCCGTCATGCCCATTGCCTTGCTCGCGCTGACCCTCAGCGCATTCGCCATCGGAACGACCGAGTTCGTCATCGTTGGCCTGCTTCCCACCATCGGCGCCGATCTCGGCGTCAGTCTGCCGTCCGCCGGCCTGCTGGTCAGCCTCTACGCCCTCGGCGTGGCCATCGGTGCGCCGGTGCTGACCGCGCTCACCGGCAAAGTCCCGCGCAAACTGTTGCTGCTGTCGCTGATGGTGCTGTTTACCCTCGGCAACCTGCTGGCCTGGCTGGCGCCGAGTTATGAATCGCTGGTACTGGCGCGGATCGTCACCGGTCTGGCCCACGGCGTGTTCTTCTCCATCGGCTCGACCATCGCCACCAGCCTGGTGCCCAAGGAAAAAGCCGCCAGTGCGATTGCGATCATGTTCACCGGCCTGACCGTGGCGCTGGTCACCGGGGTTCCGCTGGGCACCTTCATCGGCCAGCATTTCGGCTGGCGTGAAACCTTCCTTGCCGTGTCGGCGCTGGGTGTCATCGCGTTTATCGGCAGCTTGCTGTACGTGCCGAAAAACATCGCCCACAGCAAACCGGCGTCGTTGCTGCAACAGCTGCAAGTGCTCAAACAGCCACGCCTGCTGCTGGTGTACGCCATGACCGCTATCGGTTACGGCGGGTCGTTCATTGCCTTCACTTTCCTGGCGCCGATTCTTCAGGACCTCTCAGGCTTCAGTGCCGGCGCGGTCAGCCTGGTGCTGCTGGTGTATGGCGTGTCGGTGGCCGTCGGCAATATCTGGGGCGGCAAACTGGCGGACAAACGCGGGCCGATCAGCGCTCTGAAAATCATCTTCGCCCTGCTCGCCGCCGTGCTGTTCATCCTCACCTTCACCGCCGCCAATCCGTGGCTGGCGCTGGCGACCGTGCTGGTCTGGGGCGCCGTCGCCTTCGGCAATGTGCCGGGCTTGCAGGTTTACGTGGTGCGTCAGGCTGAACATCACACTCCGCAGGCGGTGGATGTGGCTTCGGGGCTGAACATTGCCGCGTTCAATCTCGGCATTGCCGGTGGTGCCTGGGGTGGCGGGCTGATTGTCGCGCATATCGGACTGATCCATACCGCGTGGATCGGCGGGCTGGTAGTACTGGTGGCATGGGCGCTGACAGCGTTGAGCGGTCGCCTCGATCGTCTGGGCCCGGTCCATGCCGAGTCCGCCACAGGCCCCACACGCATCGTTGCCGGCCACTGATCCGACGCTTGCGCCAGAAGATACCGTCCGTAGTCCCGTCGAAACTTTCCCGAACCGCCCACAGTCATCACCAGACAGAGGCTGCACGAGGACTTTCGACGGGAGGACGGCATGACGGCGATTCATATCGGGATTTCGGGCTGGCGCTATGCCCCTTGGCGTGGCGACTTCTACCCACGGGGGCTGGCGCAGAAGCGCGAACTGCAGTTCGCCTCCCGGGCGGTCAACAGCATCGAAATCAACGGATCGTTCTACGCCCTGCAACGGCCGGAACGCTACGCCCAGTGGTACGCCGAGACGCCTGACGACTTTGTGTTCAGCGTCAAGGCGCCGCGCTTCATTACCCACATCCGCCGCTTGCGCGATATCGAAAAGCCCTTGGCGAATTTCTTCGCTTCCGGGGTGCTCGAACTGAAGGAAAAGCTCGGGCCGATACTCTGGCAGTTTCCGCCCAGCTTCAAATTCGATCCGGCTCTTTTCGAACACTTCCTCACGCAACTCCCTCACGACACCCAGGCGGCCGCTGCACTCGCCCGCCAGCACGACGCTCATCTGCACGGCCATGCCAGCCTGAAGGCCTACGGCAAGAAACCTCTGCGGCACGCCGTGGAAATCCGTAACGACAGCTTCATCGATCCGGACTTCGTCCGCTTGCTCAAGCGCTACAACACGGCGCTGGTGATTGCCGACACCGCCGGCAAGTGGCCGTATCGCGAGGATCTCACCAGCGATTTCGTCTACCTGCGCCTGCACGGTGCCGAAGAACTCTATGCCAGCGGCTACACCGAGACGGCCATCAAACGCTGGGCCGAACGCATCGACGCCTGGCAGCACGGCCGGCAACCCCGTGACGCCCACTTGATCGCCCCACGCCTCAAGCCCCGGGCGCGCAAATCACGGGAAGTCTTCTGCTACTTCGACAACGACGTCAAAGTCCGCGCACCTTTCGATGCGCGCAGCCTGCTGCATCGATTCGACCTCGACAAAGACCTTGTCACGGCTCCCGGCGAACCGGTTGCCGAAGGAGTGCTGGCATGAGCATTCCCGAGCCGGTCGGCGTCACCGATGAACAGGCCACCGTCATCACCACGGTACGTCGCTTCACGGTGCTGACGGTCAACACCCACAAAGGCTTCACCGCACTGAACCGGCGTTTCATTCTTCCGGAGTTGCGCGAGGCTGTACGCAGCGTGTCCGCCGACGTGGTGTTTTTGCAGGAAGTGCACGGCACCCACGAACACCATCCCAAGCGCTATGACAACTGGCCGGCCATGCCGCAGTACGAGTTCCTCGCCGACAGCCTGTGGCCACAGTTCGCCTATGGGCGCAACGCGGTGTACCCCGATGGCGATCACGGCAATGCGCTGTTGTCGAAATTCCAGATCGTGCGCCACGACAACCTCGACGTCTCGATCAGCGGCCACGAAAACCGGGGCCTGTTGCACTGCGTCTTGCGTCTGCCGGGAGACGATCGCGAACTGCATGCGATCTGCGTGCACCTGGGCCTGCGGGAAAGCCATCGCAACGCCCAGCTGAGGCTGCTGGGCAAACGCCTGGCCGAGCTACCCGACGACGTGCCGGTCATTGTCGCCGGCGACTTCAACGACTGGCGCCAGCGCGCCGATGCGCTGCTAGCGCCTTGCGGTCTGCGTGAAGTGTTTGCCGAACATCAGGGCAAACCGGCGCGCAGTTTTCCGGCGCGCTGGCCGGCGCTGCGGCTGGACCGCATCTACGTGCGCAACCTCAAAGCCCGCCAGCCCAAGGTCCTTGCCAACCGGCCCTGGTCACACCTGTCCGATCATGTGCCGCTGTCCGTGGAGATCGAACTATGAGCAGCGCGCCGCTGGAAAAAACCGCCGCCGAAACGATCACCCTCAACCCGCCGATACGAGAACCAGGCCATGTCGAGGTCGACTATGGCTGGCAGGGCAGCAACCGTGTCGAACTGCTGGAAAACGGTGAGCAATACTTCCCGCGAGTCTTCGACGCGATGCGTGCGGCAAAGAGCGAAATCCTGCTGGAAACCTTCATCGTTTTCGAAGACAAGGTCGGCAAGGAACTGCAGCAGATCCTGATCGATGCCGCCCGACGTGGCGTGCGCACCACGGTCAGTCTCGACGGCTTCGGCTGCGGTGAACTGAGCACCGGTTATCTGGAGGCGCTGAGCGATGCTGGCGTGCATTTGCAGATCTTCGACCCGGCACCGAAACACCTTGGTTTTCGCACCAACTGGTTCCGTCGCCTGCACCGCAAGATCGTGGTGGTCGACGGGCTGATCGCGTTCATCGGCGGGATCAATTTTTCCGGTGATCACCTGGCCGATTTCGGCCCCGAGGCGAAGCAGGATTACGCGGTGGAAATCCAGGGCCCGGCGGTGACCGATATTCACCATTTCGCCCTGCTGCAAAGCGGTCGCCCCGGCCGGGCGCGCTTCTGGTGGCAGCGCCGGCGCCAGCGACGGGCGGAAATGGCGTTCACCGAGCATGACGGTCAGGTGCGCCTGGTGTTTCGCGACAACGACCAACATCACACCGATATCGAAGACGTTTACTTGCAGGTGCTGCGTCGGGCGAAACGCCGGGTGGTGATCGCCAATGCCTATTTCTTTCCCGGTTATCGCTTGCTGCGCGAGATGCGTAACGCGGCGCGGCGCGGTGTCGATGTGCGACTGATCCTGCAGGGCCAGCCGGACATGCTGGTGGCCAAGCTCGCTGCGCGCATGACTTACGACTATCTGCTGAAGGCCGGGGTGCAGATTCACGAATATTGCCAGCGACCGCTGCACGGCAAAGTCGCTTTGGTGGATGAGGAATGGAGCACCGTCGGCTCGAGCAATCTTGATCCGCTGAGCCTGTCGCTGAACCTCGAGGCCAACGTGCTGATCCGCGACCGGGCCTTCAATCAGGCGCTGTTCGAGCGTCTCGAAGACCTCAGCCAGAACCACTGCAAGGCCATGGACCCGGACAAGGCTCCGCGTGGACGCATCTGGCACATGACCGTGGGTTTTCTGGTGTTTCACTTCCTGCGCCATTTCCCGGCCATGGCCGGTTGGCTGCCCGCGCATAAACCCCGGTTGAAACCCTTCATTGGCAAGCGCGGGAGCGATCCATCATGAGCCGTTCCGATGCACACGCCGCGACGCACTCGCCGACCGTGGCCAGCTCTCGCTGGAGCCGCTGGAAGCGTCCGCTGACGCTGCTGTTTTTTCTTGCACTGATCGTCTTGTTGACGCTGTTCGCCACCCGCATCGAATGGGCTGAAGTGCTGCAAACCCTCGCCGACTTCAAGGTGCGCACGCTGCTCATCGCCGCCAGCCTGACGCTGCTGAGCTTTCTGGTGTACGCCAGTTTCGACCTGATCGGCCGCACCTACATCCGCCAGGACCTGACCTGGAAACAGATCCTGCCGGTGGGCATCATCAGTTATGCGTTCAACCTCAATCTGAGCGCGTGGGTCGGTGGAATCGCCATGCGCTATCGCCTGTATTCGCGGCTCGGGGTGAGCAAAGGCAACATCGCCAAGATCCTCGGGTTGAGCCTGGCTACCAACTGGTTCGGCTACATGACCATTGCCGGTGCGGTGTTCAGCAGCGGACTGGTCAGCATGCCGCCGGGCTGGAAAGTCAGCAGCGATGCGTTACAGGGCATCGGCGTGCTGTTGCTGTTGCTGAGTGCCGGTTATCTGGTTGCGTGCCGGTTTTCCCGACGGCGCGAATGGTCGATCCGCGGGGTGGAAATCAACCTGCCGTCGCTGCGCATGGCCGTTCTGCAACTGCTGCTCGGCGCACTGAACTGGTCGCTGATGGCAGCGGTGATTTTCACTTTGCTGCCGGGCAAACTCGACTACCCGCTGGTGCTCGGCGTGCTGCTGATCAGCGCGATTGCCGGCGTCATCACCCACATTCCGGCGGGGCTCGGGGTGCTCGAAGCCGTGTTCGTCGCCCTGCTGCAACACGAGGCTTCACGCGGCAGCCTGGTGGCCGGTTTGCTGGCCTATCGGGCGATCTATTTTCTGCTGCCGCTGTTGATCACCGTGGTGATGTACCTGGTGGTGGAAGCCAAGGCCAAGGCGTTGCGGATCGAGAAGAAACCCAAATGAGCCTTGCCGCCTGACAGAACGCCTTCGCGAGCGGGCTCGTGCCCAGGAGAACGCATTCCATCGGCAAGATCATCAAGACTGAATGATGCTCAATCGTTCGCCCACCACCATCTCGGTGATCCAGTCGACGAGGATCGAGGTGTACGCCTGCTGCGACGTCGGATCGCTCAGGGCATGGTCGGCGCCGTCGATGATGCGGTGAGTCAGCGAGTGGGTCTGCTGGCACGCGGCGCGATAGCTCATGATCGTCGCGTGAGGTACATAGTCGTCGGTTTCCGATTGCACCAGCAGCACATCCCCGGTGAATTGCGAGCAGGCGTGCAGCGCCCGGTTACTGTCGGCCCGCACCAGGGTACCGCGATAATCGCGCAGGTCGGCCTTGTCCAGATCGCGCTTGGGCGTGTGCCATTGTTCGTCGCGATACAGCGCCGGCACCCGCAGCGCCAGCCAGCGCACCGGGCGCAACGAGGTGAGGATCGAGGCGAGATAGCCGCCGTAGCTGGTGCCGACCACCGCGATAGCCGAAGTGTCCAGCGCCGGGTGCGCGAGCAGCCGGTCGTAGGCCGCCAGCAAGTCACGCAGGTTGTCTTCACGGGTTACCCGGCTCAACGGGATGCCGGTGCCGCCGGTGTGCCCGCGCAGGTCGAACGTCAGGCACACGCAACCCAGACCGGCGATGCCTCTGGCCCGCTCCAGATCCCGCTCCTGGCTGCCGCCCCAACCGTGCACGAACAACACGCCGGGGACTTTCGATCTGGGACTGAGGAAGGTCCCGCTCATCTGTTCGCCATCAATGTCGATCTGAATGCTTTCGCTTCTAGCCGTCATAGGATTGGACCGTTACGTATTTGAGGAGAAAGTCGCTGTTCTCGGCCGGGCCGCGATAGACCTCGATGGCATCCGCCGGCAGTGCCCGGTCAATATAGGTTTCCACTGACGAGACGCGGATCCCGCGCATCGCAGGGTCGTTGACGAAACTCTGCAACGCCGCCACTTCGGCACTGCTG
The DNA here is from genome assembly GCF_046231795.1 of Pseudomonas sp. KCJK9016. Classification (NCBI taxonomy): domain Bacteria; kingdom Pseudomonadati; phylum Pseudomonadota; class Gammaproteobacteria; order Pseudomonadales; family Pseudomonadaceae; genus Pseudomonas; species Pseudomonas sp. KCJK9016. The sequence goes on from NZ_JBJJMM010000004.1 coordinate 272,097, forward strand.
GCGCCACCCATGCGCCAGGATTGTTCGAGCACGCCGCTGCGCGATCGGCCATTGCTGTCCAGGCCCTGAGCGATGTCGTAGTTGCGCCGCGAAGCGTAGAAACGTGGATAGGCCTCATTCGCCGCACTGTCGAACACCTGCGCCTGTTCAATCGCCAACCGCACATCGTCCGGCAGATCCAGTTTCAGCAAATCGTCATAACCGCCCTGCACCACCAGCAGGTTCGAGCCGCCGTAAACCTCTGCACCGTGGGCATCTTCGGTCAAGTATTGATCACCGCAGTAACTGAGCACCCGGTCGCCGATGAACGACTGGCCGACGCTGTGGGTGACGACCCGGCTCAGGTCCTGTTCGAGCACCACGCCTTCAGCGAAGAGCTTTGCGGCATCAGGGCGGACGAGGATTTCGTCGAAAGCATCGAGACTTTCGATCACTTCCTGCCCGCGCCCGGCACAGGCGTGAACCGGTTTGAGACGGATCGGGCCGCTGTACAAAAGATGTTCAGCCGCGGGCCGTGCATCTTCCAGCGCAAACACACTGAGCCCGTCGAGCACGACATTGCGCGTGCGTTCGGAAAACAGCGGCGACCAGCCTTGCGGCGCATGGGCCAGATGGCTGCGCAAACCATGACTGATGGCTTTGGTGCAGATGAAATCGTGCTCGACGAAGCCACCCCACAGATCATCGGAGCCCTTTATGCCCAGTTCATGGGCGCTGGCGGCGCCGACGATGGTTTGGGTCGGCAGCAGATATAAATCGCGACCACGGTGTTGTTGCGCGTCGTAGCTGCCACCGAATTTCAGTCCGAGAATCTGCGCCAGCCAACGGGCCAGAGCCCTGTTGGTCTGCACTTCGTGTTGCGGCGCGTCGGGACGTACGGAGTGGGCGACGACTAATTTTTTGCGAGGTGTCGGGGTCATGCGTCCCCCTTCCAGCGGCTCGGTGAATGTAGGTCAGAGGGTGCAGAGATCAGGCCAAATGATGACGACGCCAAAACCTTTGCGGATCAGTCGATTAGCCTTTTCGTACTGGCGTTGCGCCCGTTTCAATCTGCACGATGCCCGCCACGGCCACGGCATTTTGCACGACCGCGCGGTGCTATCTCGCCAGCGCGGTCGGTGGGGTAACGCCGAACCGATTGCGGTAGTCACTCGGCGCCAGCCCGGTGATTTTCTTGAAGATGGCGCGAAAGGCTCCCGGATCCTGATACCCCACCGTCCACGCAATGTGATCGATGGTGCCGTTGCTGAACTCGAGCATTTCCCGGGCCTTGCCAACCCGCAGGTGCTGACAGTATTCGGTGGGTTTCAGGCCGGTGGCGGCCCGGAAACGACGCAGGAATGTGCGCTCCTCCAGTCCTGATCGCTCGGCCATCGAGGCCAGCGAAACGTCCGTCGCGCCGGTGCTTTGCAGCCAGTGCTGGACCTTGAGAATCGCTGCATCGCCATGGCCGAGGATCGGCGCGAAATTACTGCCGCAGGCACTGGCGCTGTCGCTGTGTTCCATCACCAGAAACCGCGCGGTGGCGCTGGCGATGCTTGGGCCCAACAAACGATCAACCAGTCGCAGTCCCAGCTCCGACCAAGCCATCAGCCCTGCCGTAGTGATCAGGTCGCCGTCGTCGACAATCGGTGTGTCAGCCTTGAGCCTGATCTGCGGATAACGCTCGGCAAATGCCTTGGCCGAGGTCCAGTGAGTGGTGGCGCTGCGACCGTTGAGCAGACCGCTTTCGGCCAGCAACCACGAGCCCACGCAGACGCCGCCCAGTGTCGCACCGCGAGCATGTTGGTCGCGCAGCCATTGCAGCAATTGCGGCGATGCCTGCTCTGCGCTGAACCCGGCGATCGAAGGTGGGATCAGCACCGCCAGCAACCCCGTTTCGGTAGCAGGATGACTGTCGTAAACCCTGACCGGTGCCTGCTCGTTCTCGACCTGCCAGTGACTCACCCGCAGGCGCGGCAATTGCTCGGCCCGATGCTCGGCAGCGATCCGCTCGGCCACGCCGAACAGGTCGGTCAAACCGTGCACCGCCGCCATCTGCGCACCGGGATAAATCAGCACGCCCAGCTCGGCAACGGCCCGTTCAACACCCATTGTCAGTTTTCCCCTGCTTATTGTCGGTGCGGCCAATCCTCGAAACCGAGCTCCGCGCCAATACTGAATCCACTCTCAACAACACTTCGAGGACACCCCCATGGCCAGGCAAGCACTCATCGTAGTCGATATCCAGAACGACTACTTCCCCCAGGGCAAGTGGCCGCTGTCAGGCGTCGAGGCCGCCGCCGACAACGCGGCCCGGCTGATCGCCGCTTTCCGTGAAGCGGGTAAAGCGGTGATACATATCCGTCACGAGTTCGCCTCTGCAGACGCAGCGTTTTTTGCTCCGGGCTCCGAGGGCGCAAAGCTTCACCCCAAGGTGCTCAACCGCGCCGACGAACCGGTGGTGCTCAAACACTTCGTCAACGCATTCCGCGAAACCGAACTGCAATCGATCCTCGATGAACAGGAGATCAAGGAGCTGGTAGTGGTGGGCAGCATGAGCCATATGTGCATCGATGGGGTCGCCCGTGCGGCGGCGGATCTGGGCTACACCGTCACGGTGATCCACGATGCCTGCGCCACCCGCGATCTGGAATTCAATGGCCTGACCGTGCCGGCGGCCCAGGTGCATGCGGCGTTCATGTCTTCGCTGGCATTTGCCTACGCCAGTGTGGTCTCGGCAGACGAATTCCTCGCGGCCAGCCGCCAATCCTCGTAACGAAGCTTCATAAAAATACGGGCCCGCCATGTTGCGGGCCTTTTTTCGTGCGCTGAAAAAATCTCACGCGTGAGCCATTGATGGCACTTTGGATTGGCTGTAGTGTGGCTCACGCGTGAGATGTTCATAACGGAGTCATCGCCATGAAAAGCACCTCCCCTGCAACAAAATCGGAAAGCCCGAAGGGAGTGAGCTCGACACCGTCCGCGAAAAAACCGTCGAGCTTCTACATGAAGCAGATGCGCGCGGGCCTGGCTGCCGCCGGTTATGTGAAACACGAAACTTGGGTGCTTCCCGAAAACCGAAGCTTGCTCAAGCAAATGGAGCAACAGCTACGCCAACCGATTCTGGCTGGCTCATTCATGTCGGAGAATTACATGAGCGCAGGCAACAACTGGAACATCGATAGCCTCTACAACGCTTTCAAGGCGCTGGACGAGGTGGCTTCGCACGAGATCACGCTGTCCCTGATCCAGAGCGCCGAACCCAGCCTCAAACTGGAAATGAACGAATTCGGCGGCCTGCCGATTCACATCGCCATCGCCGGCCAGCAAATCATCGTCGACACCGTGCTGGTGGACATCGATTCGATCACCGACGTGCGCGCCTTCAACGACGCCGTGTTGCGCAGCCGGGAAATGTTCCCGCTGTCGTCGATCGGCATCGAGACCATGCCCAACGGGCAGACCGTCTACAACATGTTCGGCGCACTGAGCGCGGATTCGAGCCTGACCAACGTGGTCACCGAGGTGAAAACCCTGGTCGATAACGTGCAGCGCGCCAGCGAAGCCTTCGAACACTTCTTCAAGTAATCAACAGGGAAAATCCAATGACTCAGTCCATCTGGAGCAAGTTGTTCACCGCTCTGCGCGGCGGCGCCAGTGAAGTCGGCGAAGCGATCGTCGATCAACAGGCCCTGCGCATCCTCGATCAGGAAATTCGTGACGCCGACAGCGCCCTGTCCAATGCCCGTCGCGAACTGGTCACCATCATGGCCAAGCACAAACTCTCCGCCGACCGCGTGAGCGAGTACGACGCCAAGATCAAGGATCTGGAAGCCAAGGCCGTTTCCGCGCTGAACGCCGGCCGTGAAGACCTGGCCATGGAAGTGGCCGAAGCGATTTCGACTCTGACCAACGACCTGAACACCGAGAAAGCCCAGAGCGACGAGTTCGGCACCTACGCCGACAACATGCGCAAGGACATCAACAAGGCCGAAGCGCGGATCAAGAGCCTGCGCCAGCAAGTGGACATGGCCAAGGCCCGTGAAAGCGTGCAGAAGGCCCAGGTCAGCGCATCCATCGCCAGCGGCGGCGCCAATGGCAAACTGGAAACCGCGGTCGGCACCCTGAACCGTTTGCAGGAAAAGCAAAAACAACGCGCCGCCGAGCTGAACGCTCAGGACGAACTGGCCGATGCCACGACCGGCAACGACCTGGAACGCAAGCTGCGCGAAGCCGGCATCACGCCGAACGAAGGCAGCGCCAACGCGATTCTCGAGCGCCTGAAGCAGAAGTCGGCCCAGTAAGGGCGACAGGTAAAAGAAGGGCACCCGGTGCCCTTCTTTTTTGCCTGCTCGTTCGTCGCGAGGCCGGTACACTAGCGGCGTTTTGCCAACGAACACCTCCACCCGCTTCAAGGAATGTACCCATGGGATGGTTAAAGAACTTGCTCGGCGCCGGCTCGGCCCCCGTACGCGACACGGCCGGCGGCCCGCTGGGGCTGGCGCAGGGCAAGGCGATCCGCTTCGATTCGACGCTCGGCCTGCTGCTCGACGGCAGCACCTCGGTAAGGGTTCCCGATGCCCAGGCCATCTGGAGCGCCGGCTGGATCGACCTCGGTCAGTCGAACAAGCTGCATCGTTACTACCTGGACAACGAAGATTTCTGGCTGCAGGTTCACGTCACCGGCGACGATCAGGTCGAATCAGTGACGTTGTTCAATTACCTCAGCTACGTCACGGTCAACAGTGATGCCGAGCTGCAGCGCCTGGCGGGCCCGAACAGCCTGATCGGTCTGCCGGCCTATACCCATGAGGGCATTACCTTTACCCGCGAATGGGGTACCGAACGTGGCCAGACCGAACTGGTCCCGCTCACCGAGCAAGTGGTCAATCCCGACGAGTCCTACACCATCGAACACCATTCGATGCTGTACGCCCGGGAAACCGGACTGACCGACCGTCGCGAACTGCTGCTGTTCTCCGTCGAACAGGACGAAGAAGGTACCGTCAGCCTGAGCACATCGCTGGGCATCTCGCTGTACACCACCGATCTGAGCACCATTTAAAAGGAAGTTCCTCATGCTGGAAGTGCTGTCCGTTTCCCTGAACAAGGCCGCGCTGGTGGGCTTCGCCGCCTATCTGATCGGCGCCGTACTGCTGTTCATGCTGTTTCAGTTCGTCTACACGCGCATCACGCCGCACAAGGAGTTCGAACTGATTCGCGCCGGCAACAACGCGGCGGCCATTGCCCTGTCGGGTGCGATCATCGGTTTCGCGATTCCGGCGAGCAACATCATCGCTCACTCGATCAACGTCCTCGATTTCGTTCTCTGGGCCGTGATCGCTGCCGTGGTGCAACTGCTGGCCTTCCTGGCCACCGGGCTGGTGCTCAAGGGCACATCCCAACGCATCGCCAACGGTGAAGTCGCCGCCGGCATCTACGTGGCGGCGGTGGCAATCAGCGTCGGCATGCTCAACGCCGCATGCATGACCCCGTCCTACTGATCGGCAGGAAGCCTGAGATGAAACGAAGCAAGTACGTCCAACTGTCACTGGCCGCCTCGGTGGCCCTGGCGATTTCCGGTGAAGCGGCCGCCGAGGCACAACAGCGCACCTTCCAGAGCGTGGAACAGTGCGTCGACGCCGAAGTGGCAGCCGATGCCTGCTCGAATGCCTACATCGCAGCGCTGGCCGAACACCGGCGCATCGCCCCGGCGTACGACGACAAAAGCAAGTGTGATGCGGACTTTGCCGCCGGTTGGTGTCAGAAAAATTCCGATGGGCGTTTTGTACCGAAGCTCGGTGGATTCAAGGTTTCGCCAAATCCTGAACCGGCACAGAACCTCGATGCGATTGCCAATGCGCAGATGCCGGCGGGCGATGCCGAACCTGTCCAGACCCAGAGTACGACGCACGTCTCCAGCGGTGGCGGGTCGAGTAACGGCTGGCTCACCGGATGGTTGATCGGCAATGCCATGAGCAACAACACGCGGACGGTGTATCGCGACCGCCCTGCCCGTCAGACGTACGACACTTCGACGCTGAACCGGCGTATCGAATCGACGCGCACCAGCAGCAGTTCGGACTACACCAGCTCCCGGAGCAAACCGGTCAACGTGGCGTCTTCGACGTCCCGTGGCGGTTTCGGCAGCCAGTCCAGCGCCCGCAGCGGTTGGGGCGGCTGGGGCAGTTCGAGCAGCTGATGAAGAAGATCCATTGCGCCGAGCGCCACGACTGGAAACAGACGGCCGAAAGCCTCGGCTTCCTGTTCCACACCATCAACGACGAGCCCTACTGGGACGAGCGCGCGTACTACCAGTTCACGCTCGCACAGATCGAAAACGATCTCGAGGATCCGACTGCCGAACTGCATGAGATGTGCATGGATCTGGTGGGTCGGGTCGTGCACAGCGAAGAACTGCTCGATCGCCTGAGCATCCCCGCGCCGTACTACGACATGATCCGAACGTCCTGGCTGGAAGGTCATCCGCATCTGTACGGGCGCATGGACTTCTCCTACAGCGGCAACGGCCCGGCGAAACTGCTGGAACTCAACTACGACACGCCCACCAGTCTTTACGAGGCCTCGGCATTCCAGTGGGGCTGGCTGGAGCAATGCATCGAGCGCGGGATGCTGCCGCGCCATGCCGACCAGTTCAACAGCATCGACACACGATTGCATGAAGCCTTTGCCGCGTTGAAGCTCAAGCGTCCTTTCTACTTTGCCTCGATGAAAGGCTCCGTCGAAGACAAGGGCACCACGGACTACCTGCGACTGATCGCGGAGAAGGTCGGCATCGAATCCCGGCACATCGATATCGAAGACATCGGCCTGACGAGTGAAGGGCGTTTCGTCGACCTCGAGGATCGCTGGATCCCGCACCTGTTCAAGCTGCACGCGTGGGAATTCATCTTCCACGAGCCGTTCGGTGCCGCCATTGCCGACTGCGATACGCAGTTTTTCGAACCGGCGTGGAAAGCCATTCTCTCGAACAAGGGCGCCCTGCCCCTGCTCTGGGAGTTGCACAAGGGGCATCCGAATCTGCTGGCGGCGCATCTCGATCCGAATCCGACCAGCGCGGTGCCCAGAGGCTGGGTGCGCAAACCCTACTTCTCCCGGGAAGGTGCCAACATCGAGCTGCAAACTGCCGACGGTCTGATCGTCAAAGAGGATGGTCCCTACACGGATGCGCCCTTCATCCTGCAGGAATTTGCGCCGCTGCCGAAGTTCGATGACAGCTACACACTGATCGGGTCATGGGTCATCGGCGATCAAGCGGCGGGAATTGGCGTGCGCGAGGACAACAGCCTGATCACCAAGGATTCGAGCCGGTTCCTGCCGCATCTGATTCTTGACTGAAAAACCTGCGCCCATGAAAAAGGCCCGTCGTGTTCAGCGACGGGCCTTTTTGTTCAAAGCGGATGCAGCAGCGAATCAGAACGGAATGTCGTCATCGAAGCTGTCGAAATCCGGAGCCGGTTGCGGTGCGGCCTGCTGAGGAGCCGGACGCTGTTGCGGTGCCGACTGCTGCGGACGCGGGGCCTGCTGGCGTGGCGCCTGCTGCTGATAGTTGTTGCCACCGCCTTGTTGGTCGCCCTGTTGTGGACGGCCGCCCAGCAGTTGCATGGTGCCTTGCATGTCGACCACGATTTCGGTGGTGTAACGCTTGATGCCGTCCTTTTCCCACTCACGGGTCTGCAGTTTGCCTTCGATGTAAACCTGCGAACCCTTGCGCAGGTATTCGCCGGCGATTTCGGCAACCTTGCCGAACATCGATACGCGGTGCCATTCGGTCTTCTCGACCTTCTGACCGGTCTGCTTGTCGGTCCACTGTTCGCTGGTTGCCAGACTCAGGTTGGTCACGGCGTTACCGTTAGGCAAGTAGCGAACTTCGGGATCCTGGCCGCAAGTGCCGACCAATATGACTTTGTTAACCCCACGGGCCATAACGTTCTCCTAGGCTTCGCAAGCAGCCTCGGCCGGGTTGTTCACCAGGCGTTCGAGGGTGTCGCGATCCACTAATTCTTTATCCAGTTTGATGTAAACAGCCGCTTCATCGGCGACTATCACTGCATCCGTTACCCCCACGAGGGCCCTGAGGCGCTCGACCAGACCCGCTTCGCGGATCGCCTCGGGCGACAACGGCAAGCGCAGGCTCGTCACGTAGGGTGGTTCGCGCATGGTAACAGCAAAGGCCAGCCAGATGGCAGCCAGCCCGGCACATCCAAGGAAGACAACCGACAGACCGCCATGCTGGAACATCCAGCCACCGAGAATCCCGCCGAGTGCCGAACCGAGGAACTGGCTGGTGGAATACACGCCCATGGCCGTGCCCTTTCCGCCTGCCGGTGAAACCTTGCTGATCAGCGACGGCAGCGAAGCTTCCAGCAGATTGAACGCGGTGAAGAACACCACCGTGCCGATCACCAGAGCCCGCAGGCTGTCGCCGAACTGCCAGAAGAATAGCTCAGTGAGCATCAGCGTCATGACGGCGCCGAGCAAAACTCGTTTCATTTTGCGTTTCTTCTCGCCGTAGATGATGAACGGGATCATGGCGAAGAAAGAGATCAGCAAGGCTGTGAGGTAGACCCACCAGTGCTGTTCCTTGGGCAGCCCGGCCTTTTCCACCAGCGCCAGAGGCAGTGCGACGAAGCTCGACATCAACATCGCATGTAACACAAAAATGCCCAGATCCAGTCGCAGCAGGTCCGGATGCTTGAGCGTGGGCATCAATGCCTGACGCGCAACGCCGGACTCGCGATGACTCAGCGGCCCGGTGGATTTCGGCACCATGAACTGCACGATCACGATACCCACCAGCGCCATGCCGCCAGTGGCCAGGAACAGGCCGGAAAGACCGAATGCGCGAGTCAGCAGCGGGCCGACCACCATGGCCACGGCGAACGAAAGGCCGATGGTCATACCGATCATCGCCATCGCTTTGGTGCGATGCTGTTCGCGGGTCAGGTCCGAAAGCAGGGCCATGACCGCCGCGGAAATCGCCCCGGCGCCCTGCAGGATGCGACCGGCGATCACGCCCCAGATCGAATCCGCCTGGGCCGCCAGTACACTGCCGAGGGCAAAGACGATCAGTCCCAGGAAAATCACCGGACGGCGGCCGATACGGTCGGAAATGATTCCGAACGGGATCTGGAAAATCGCCTGGGTCAGGCCGTAGGCGCCAATCGCCAGCCCGATGAGGGCCGGGGTCGCTCCCGCCAGATCCATGCCATAGGTCGCCAGTACCGGCAGCACCATGAACATGCCAAGCATACGGAAGGCGAACACCAGGGCCAGACCGCTCGCCGCGCGGGTCTCGCTGCCACTCATGCGTTCGCTGTGGGGATCGTGCATGGAAAAACCTCGTGTGAACCGGCGGCGATTCTACCAGTCCCATCGGAAGACGGGGTATATCGCGACGCTTTGCCACGTACAGATGAAATTCTCTTCATGCAAGGCAAAAAACCCTTCATTCGATAGTGTGCATCCATCCAGTATTTGGCCGTATACTCCTGTGTTTTCGAAGCCCGCCGAGCGAGGCCACTTTGGACAAGATCCTGATACGTGGGGCCCGTACCCACAACCTGAAGAACATCGACCTGACCCTGCCACGGGACAAACTGATCGTCATCACCGGCCTGTCCGGATCCGGCAAGTCGTCCCTGGCTTTCGACACGCTGTACGCCGAAGGTCAGCGCCGCTATGTCGAATCCCTGTCGGCCTATGCCCGGCAGTTCCTGTCGATGATGGAAAAACCCGACGTCGACACCATCGAAGGTCTGTCACCCGCCATTTCCATCGAACAGAAGTCGACCTCGCACAACCCGCGCTCCACGGTCGGCACCATCACCGAAATCTACGACTACCTGCGCCTGCTGTATGCACGCGTCGGTACACCGCGCTGCCCCGATCACGACATCCCGCTGGAAGCCCAGACCGTCAGCCAGATGGTCGACCTGGTGCTGGCCCAGCCGGAAGGCAGCAAGCTGATGCTGCTCGCACCGGTGATCCGCGAACGCAAGGGCGAACATCTGTCGGTGTTCGAAGAGCTGCGGGCCCAGGGTTTCGTCCGGGCACGGGTCAATGGTCGGCTATGCGAGCTGGACGAACTGCCGAAGCTCGACAAACAGAAGAAGCACACGATCGAGGTGGTAGTCGACCGTTTCAAGGTTCGCGCCGATCTGCAGCAGCGTCTCGCCGAGTCCTTCGAGACCGCCCTGAAGCTGGCGGACGGCATCGCCCTGGTGGCGCCGATGGACGACGAGCCGGGCGAAGAAATGATCTTTTCCGCGCGCTTCGCCTGCCCGATCTGCGGCCATGCGATCAGCGAGCTGGAACCCAAGCTGTTTTCCTTCAACAACCCGGCCGGTGCCTGCCCGACCTGCGATGGCCTGGGGGTAAAACAGTTCTTCGACATCAAGCGCCTGGTCAATGGCGAACTGACCCTGGCCGAAGGTGCGATACGCGGCTGGGACCGGCGCAACGTCTATTACTTCCAGATGCTTGGTTCGTTGGCCGCACACTACGGGTTCAGCCTGGAAAAACCTTTCAACGAGCTGAAGGCCGACCAGCAGAAGTACATCCTGCACGGCAGCGGTTCGCAGAACGTCGATTTCAAGTACCTCAATGATCGCGGCGACATCGTCAAGCGCTCGCACCCGTTCGAAGGCATCGTGCCCAACCTTGAGCGCCGCTATCGCGAAACCGAATCGGCCAGCGTGCGCGAAGAACTGGCGAAGTTCCTCAGCACCCAGTCCTGCCCGGATTGCCGCGGCACCCGTCTGCGGCGTGAAGCGCGGCACGTGTGGGTTGGCGAGAAAACGCTGCCGGCGGTGACCAACCTGCCGATCGGCGATGCCTGCGACTACTTCGGCGAGCTGAAAATGACCGGCCGCCGGGGCGAAATCGCTGACAAGATTCTCAAGGAAATCCGCGAGCGGCTGCAGTTCCTGGTCAATGTGGGGCTGGATTATCTGTCGCTGGATCGCAGTGCCGATACCCTGTCCGGCGGCGAAGCCCAGCGGATTCGTCTGGCCAGTCAGATCGGCGCCGGACTGGTCGGGGTTCTGTACATTCTCGATGAGCCGTCCATCGGCCTGCACCAGCGCGACAACGATCGCCTGCTCGGCACCCTGAAGCATCTGCGCGACATCGGTAACACGGTGATCGTGGTCGAGCACGATGAGGACGCGATCCGTCTGGCCGACTACGTCGTGGATATCGGTCCGGGTGCCGGGGTTCATGGCGGGCAGATCGTTGCCGAAGGCACTCCGGACGAAGTCATGGCGCACCCTGATTCGCTGACCGGCAAATACCTGTCGGGCCGGGTCAAGATCGAAGTGCCGGCCAAACGTACCCCGCGCAACAAGAAGCAGGTGCTCTCGCTCAAGGGCGCTCGTGGCAACAACCTGCGCAACGTCGATCTGGAGATTCCGATCGGCCTGCTGACCTGCGTGACCGGTGTTTCCGGCTCGGGCAAGTCAACGCTGATCAACAACACGCTGTTCCCCCTGAGCGCCACGGCACTTAACGGTGCAACCACCCTGGAAGCCGCGGCCCACGACAGCATCAAGGGTCTGGAGCATCTGGACAAGGTTGTCGATATCGACCAGAGCCCGATCGGTCGTACACCACGCTCCAACCCGGCGACCTATACGGGCTTGTTTACGCCGATCCGCGAACTGTTCGCCGGCGTGCCCGAGTCCCGCTCCCGTGGTTATGGCCCGGGGCGCTTCTCGTTCAACGTCAAGGGCGGTCGTTGCGAGGCCTGCCAGGGCGATGGCCTGATCAAGGTGGAAATGCACTTCCTGCCGGATATTTATGTTCCGTGCGACGTATGCAAGAGCAAGCGCTACAACCGCGAAACCCTGGAAATCAAATACAAGGGCAAGAGCATCCACGAAACCCTCGAGATGACGATCGAGGAAGCGCGGGAGTTCTTCGACGCGGTGCCGGCGCTGGCGCGCAAGCTGCAGACGCTGATGGATGTGGGCCTGTCGTACATCAAGCTTGGACAGTCGGCCACGACCCTGTCCGGTGGTGAGGCCCAACGGGTCAAGTTGTCTCGCGAGCTGTCCAAGCGCGACACCGGCAAGACCCTGTACATCCTCGATGAGCCGACCACCGGCCTGCACTTCGCGGATATCCAGCAACTGCTCGATGTGCTGCATCGCCTGCGTGACCACGGCAACACCGTGGTCGTGATCGAACATAACCTCGACGTGATCAAGACCGCCGACTGGCTGGTGGATCTCGGCCCGGAGGGTGGCTCGAAAGGCGGGCAGATCATTGCTACCGGTACGCCGGAGGAAGTGGCCGAGATGAAGCAGTCTCACACCGGCCATTACCTCAAGCCGCTGCTGATCCGCGATAGAGCCTGATTGACGGGCATGAAAAAGCCCCTGTCACTTCATCAGTGACAGGGGCTTTTTTGTAGCAACTGCAATCAGGAGGTGTGGGATTGCAGATAGTTCTGGATACCGATCAGCTTGATCAGGCCCAACTGTTTTTCCAGCCAGTAGGTGTGATCTTCTTCGGTGTCGTGCAACTGAAGCTTGAGGATATCGCGGCTTACGTAGTCACCGTGCTTTTCGCACAGTTCAATGCCCTTGCAGAGCGCGGCGCGTACCTTGTACTCAAGGCGCAGATCCGCTTCGAGCATGGTTTCCACCGTGGTGCCCACATCCAGATCATCCGGGCGCATGCGCGGGGTGCCTTCAAGCATCAGAATCCGGCGCATCAGGGCATCGGCGTGACCGGCTTCCTCTTCCATCTCGTGGTTGATTCGTTCGTAGAGCTTGGTGAATCCCCAGTCCTCATACATCCGCGAGTGAACGAAATATTGATCGCGCGCGGCCAGTTCGCCGGTCAGCAACGTGTTGAGGTAATCGATAACGTCTGGGTGGCCTTGCATCGCCCTACATCTCCCTTCCTGAAAGTCTGTAGTTTGAACCAACATGACCGCGAGGTCACTCACCTTGCGCAATAAAAGCGAAGACATTCTGAGAAAAGCAGGCTAAATAACGCAAAAACCGCCCCAATGAGGGCGGTTCTGCTTCTCGTTTAGACTTCGTTAAGCTGTACGTTGAGCAGCTTTGCGATTGCTTCTCCGTACGCCGGGTCGGCCTTGTGGAAATGCTGCAACTGACGGTCCACCACGTCACTCGAAACACCTGCCATCGCACCCGCGATGTTGCTGACCAGCAGGGTTTTCTGCTCTTCACTCATCAAACGGAACAGTGCACCGGCATGGCTGTAGTAATCGGTGTCTTCCCGGTGATCGTAGCGATCAGCCGCCCCGCTCAAGGCAAGTGCCGGTTCAGCATAGTGCGGCGCTTGCTTCGGCGACTCTACGTAGCTGTTCGGCTCATAGTTGGGCGCTGCGCCACCATTGCTGCCAAACGCCATCGCACCATCACGCTGATAGGTGTTGACCGGACTGCGCGGAGCGTTCACCGGCAGTTGCTGGTGATTGGTGCCTACACGGTAGCGATGCGCATCGGCATAAGCGAACACTCGACCTTGCAGCATACGATCCGGCGAAAGGCCTACGCCTGGCACCATATTGCTTGGACCGAACGCGGCTTGCTCGACTTCAGCAAAGTAATTCAGCGGATTGCGATTCAACTCAAGCTCACCGACTTCGATCAACGGGAACTCCTTCTGCGACCAGGTTTTGGTCACGTCAAACGGGTTCTCGTAATGCGCCGCGGCCTGGGCTTCGGTCATGATCTGGATACATACGCTCCATTTCGGGAAATCACCACGTTCGATGGCCTCGAACAGGTCACGTTGTGCGTAGTCTGGATCTGTGCCTGCCAGGCGTGCCGCCTCAGCCGGCGCGAGATTCTTGATTCCCTGCATGGTCTTGTAGTGCCACTTGACCCAATGACGCTCACCTTGTGCGTTGATCAGGCTGTAAGTATGACTGCCGAAACCGTGCATATGGCGGTATCCATCGGGAATTCCGCGATCAGAAAACAGGATAGTGACCTGGTGCAGCGCTTCGGGTGAGTGCGACCAGAAATCCCACATCATCTGCGCACTTTTCAGGTTGCTTTGCGGCAGACGCTTCTGGGTGTGGATAAAGTCAGGGAATTTCAGTGGATCACGAATGAAGAACACCGGAGTGTTGTTACCAACGATGTCCCAGTTACCTTCTTCGGTGTAGAACTTCAGAGCGAATCCACGAGGATCACGCTCGGTGTCAGCCGATCCGCGCTCACCACCCACCGTAGAGAATCGCAGGAAAGTCGGTGTCTGCTTGCCTACAGCAGAAAACAGCTTGGCGCTGGTGTACTGCGTGATATCGCGTGTGACGGTGAAAGTACCGTAGGCGCCCGAGCCTTTGGCGTGAACACGGCGCTCCGGAATGTTCTCCCGGTTGAAGTGGGCAAGCTTCTCGATCAAGTGAAAATCATCGAGCAGCAACGGACCACGCGGCCCGGCGGAACGGGAGTTCTGGTTGTCGGCGACAGGCGCGCCGCTGGCAGTCGTAAGCGTCTTGTTCTGGCTCATGCGATCTTCTTCCTCTGTCAGTCTTGAACTGCCGGCTAATCGGCTTGTTGGGAGTATCGATCATCACTATGACGTCCACAAATTCATTAACTTATGGCTATCAATAGAAAAATACTAACGATCAACCCCAGCATATAGTGCAGACCTCAACAGGGTAGAAGCTTGTACGAACGGCGCATTTCTTACAGACACAAAAAACCGGGCACTGGGCCCGGTTTTTTGTTTCAGACTGACGTCTTACTCAGCGGATACAGCTTCACCGCCGACAGCACGATCAACCAGTTCGACATACGCCATAGGCGCGTTGTCGCCAGCGCGGAAACCGCACTTGAGGATGCGCAGGTAGCCACCCTCACGGGTAGCGTAACGCTTGCCCAGGTCGTTGAAGAGCTTACCAACGATAGCTTTCGAACGAGTACGGTCGAAAGCCAGACGACGGTTAGCAACGCTGTCTGTCTTGGCCAGAGTGATCAGCGGCTCGGCAACGCGGCGCAGTTCTTTGGCTTTTGGCAGAGTAGTTTTGATCAGCTCGTGCTCGAACAGCGACACAGCCATGTTTTGGAACATGGCCTTGCGGTGCGAGCTGGTGCGGCTCAGGTGGCGACCACTTTTACGATGACGCATGGTTCATTCCTTACCAAACACTACGTTCGGTGATTACGACGATCAGGCAGTCGCCTTGTCGTCCTTCTTAAGACTTGCAGGCGGCCAGTTGTCGAGGCGCATGCCGAGGGACAGACCGCGGGAGGCCAGAACGTCCTTGATTTCAGTCAAGGATTTCTTGCCCAGGTTCGGAGTCTTCAACAGCTCTACTTCGGTACGCTGAATCAGGTCGCCGATGTAGTAGATGTTTTCCGCCTTAAGGCAGTTAGCCGAACGTACAGTCAGTTCCAGATCGTCAACCGGGCGAAGCAGGATCGGATCGATCTCGTCTTCCTGCTCGACAACCACTGGCTCACTGTCACCTTTGAGGTCTACGAACGCAGCCAACTGCTGTTGCAGGATGGTTGCAGCACGACGGATAGCCTCTTCAGGATCCAGAGTACCGTTGGTTTCCAGATCAATAACCAGCTTGTCCAGGTTGGTACGCTGTTCAACACGGGCGTTTTCCACCACGTATGCGATACGGCGAACCGGGCTGAACGAAGAGTCAAGCTGCAAACGACCGATGCTGCGGCTTTCGTCTTCATCGCTCTGACGCGAGTCGGCTGGTTCATAACCACGACCACGAGCTACGGTGAGCTTCATGTTCAGGGCGCCGTTAGACGCCAGGTTAGCGATTACGTGATCGGGATTAACGATCTCGACATCATGATCCAGCTGAATATCGGCAGCGGTAACCACCCCCGAACCCTTCTTCGACAAGGTCAGCGTAACTTCGTCACGGCCGTGCAGCTTGATAGCCAGACCTTTAAGGTTCAACAGGATTTCAATTACGTCTTCCTGTACACCTTCGATGGCGCTGTACTCGTGGAGCACACCGTCAATCTCGGCCTCGACTACTGCGCAGCCGGGCATTGAGGACAACAGGATGCGGCGCAGCGCGTTGCCCAGGGTGTGGCCGAAACCACGCTCGAGAGGCTCGAGAGTGATCTTGGCGCGGGTTGGACTGACAACCTGCACATCAATATGGCGGGGTGTCAGGAACTCATTTACCGAAATCTGCATGGATGCACCTATTTTCTAGCCCTTACTTGGAGTAGAGCTCGACAATCAGGCTTTCGTTGATGTCGGCGGACAGATCACTGCGAGCAGGAACGTTCTTGAAAACGCCCGACTTCTTCTCAGTGTCTACTTCTACCCACTCTACGCGGCCACGTTGAGCACACAGATCGAGAGCTTGGACAATGCGAAGTTGATTTTTTGCTTTCTCGCGAACAGCGACCACGTCACCAGCACGAACCTGGTACGAAGGAACGTTTACGGTTTGACCGTTAACGCTGATCGACTTGTGAGATACCAGCTGACGGGATTCGGCACGAGTCGAACCAAAGCCCATACGGTATACAACGTTGTCCAGACGGCATTCGAGCAGTTGCAGCAGGTTTTCACCGGTTGCACCTTTCTTGCTGGCAGCAGTTTTGTAGTAGCTGCTGAACTGACGCTCGAGAACGCCGTAGATACGACGAACCTTCTGCTTCTCACGCAGTTGGGTGCCGTAGTCGGACTGGCGACCGCGGCGCTGACCGTGGATACCAGGTGCTGCTTCAATGTTGCACTTCGATTCGATCGCGCGCACGCCGCTCTTCAGGAAGAGATCGGTGCCTTCGCGACGAGCGAGTTTGCATTTTGGACCAATGTAACGAGCCATTCTTTACAATCTCCTGGATTACACGCGGCGCTTCTTCGGCGGACGGCACCCGTTGTGCGGGATTGGCGTCACGTCGGTGATGCTGGCGATCTTGTAGCCACAGCCGTTCAAAGCGCGGACTGCGGATTCACGACCTGGACCTGGGCCCTTGACGTTTACGTCGAGGTTTTTCAGGCCGTATTCCAGCGCAGCTTGACCAGCACGCTCAGCAGCTACCTGAGCAGCGAACGGGGTGGACTTGCGGGAACCGCGGAAACCCGAACCACCGGAGGTAGCCCAGGAAAGAGCGTTACCTTGACGGTCGGTAATGGTCACGATGGTGTTGTTAAAAGAGGCATGGATGTGGGCGATGCCATCAACCACTGTCTTTTTAACTTTTTTACGAGGACGAGCAGCAGGTTTTGCCATGATTAAATTCCTGTCGATTCGCTGGGGCGATTACTTGCGGATCGGCTTACGCGGACCTTTACGGGTACGCGCGTTGGTCTTGGTACGCTGACCGCGTACTGGCAGACCACGACGATGACGCAGACCGCGATAGCAACCGAGGTCCATCAAGCGCTTGATTTTCATGTTGATTTCGCGACGCAGGTCACCTTCAGTGGTGAACTTCGCCACTTCGCCACGCAGCTGTTCAATTTGCTCGTCGCTCAGATCCTTGATCTTTGCTGCTGGGTTTACCCCAGTCACTGCACAGATTTTCTGCGCAGTAGTGCGACCAACACCATAGATGTAGGTCAGCGAGATAACAGTATGCTTGTTATCTGGAATGTTAACGCCTGCAATACGGGCCATTCAGTGGGACTCCAATTGACAGCTACCTACGCCCCGGAAGCCAAGAAATAGGGCGCGAGATAATATCGCTGTAATAACAAATAATCAACCCGGCAGCGCACTAGCTGCCGGGCTTGAAGCACAATCACACTCAGCCTTGGCGCTGTTTGTGACGCGGTTCCGCGCTGCAAATTACTCGAACAACACCTTCGCGGCGAATAATCTTGCAGTTACGGCACAGCTTTTTCACCGATGCACGAACTTTCATCACCAACTCCTCGAACCTTATGGGTACTCAGCGCAACATGCCGCTGCCGTAACCCTTCAGGTTGGCTTTCTTCATCAGGGATTCGTACTGGTGCGAAACGAGGTGCGATTGTACTTGGGACATGAAGTCCATCACAACCACGACCACGATCAGCAACGAGGTCCCGCCAAGGTAGAACGGAACGTTTGCTGCAACCACCAGGAACTGGGGCAACAGACACACGGCCGTCATGTAAAGAGCACCGAACATGGTCAAACGAGTCAGAACGCCATCAATGTAGCGCGCAGACTGCTCGCCTGGACGGATGCCCGGAATAAAGGCACCGGACTTCTTCAGGTTTTCCGCTACGTCTTTCGGATTGAACATCAACGCCGTATAGAAGAAGCAGAAGAAAATAATCCCTGCACTAAACAGCAGAATATTCAACGGCTGACCAGGAGCGATCGACTGCGAGATGTCCTGCAACCAGCCCATACCTTCAGACTGACCGAACCAGGCACCCAGCGAAGCCGGGAACAGCAAAATGCTGCTCGCGAAAATAGCCGGAATAACACCGGCCATGTTCACTTTCAGCGGCAGGTGGCTGGTCTGCGCAGCGAAAACCTTGCGGCCCTGCTGACGCTTGGCGTAGTGAACAGCGATACGACGCTGGCCACGCTCAATGAACACCACGAAACCGATAATCGCTACTGCCAGCAAACCGATGGCAACCAGGGCGAAGATGTTGATATCACCCTGACGCGCAGACTCGAAAGACTGCCCGATCGCTCTCGGAAGACCGGCGACGATACCCGAAAAAATCAACATCGAGATACCGTTGCCTACACCACGCTCAGTAATCTGCTCACCCAGCCACATCATGAACATCGCGCCAGCCACAAACGTGGATACCGCGACGAAATGGAAGCCAAAGTCACCAGTGAACGCAACGCCCTGCCCCGCCAAACCAATGGACATGCCAATGGCCTGAACGAGAGCGAGGACGACGGTGCCGTAGCGGGTGTACTGGCTGATCTTGCGACGGCCAGCTTCACCTTCCTTCTTCAACTGCTCCAGCTGCGGGCTGACGGCGGTCATCAGCTGCATGATGATCGATGCCGAAATGTACGGCATGATCCCCAGTGCAAAGATGCTCATCCGTTCCAGCGCGCCGCCGGAAAACATGTTGAACAAGCTAAGAATGGTCCCCTCATTCTGTCGAAACAGGTCCGCGAGTCGGTCCGGGTTGATACCTGGAACCGGGATGTGTGCGCCTATTCGGTAGACGATAATCGCCAGGAACAGAAAACGCAGACGAGCCCAGAGTTCAGACATACCGCCTTTGCCGAGCGCAGAGAGAGCACCTTGCTTAGCCATTTATTCCTCGAACTTGCCGCCAGCTGCTTCGATAGCCGCACGCGCACCTTTGGTGGCGCCGATTCCCTTGCCGATAGTGACAGCGCGAGCCACTTCACCGGACAGCATGATTTTCACACGCTGTACGTTGACGTTGATCACGTTGGCATCTTTCAGGGACTGCACGGTGACGATGTCGCCTTCCACTTTAGCCAGTTCGGACAGACGCACTTCTGCGCGATCCATGGCCTTCAGGGAAACGAAACCGAACTTCGGCAGGCGACGATGCAGCGGCTGTTGACCGCCTTCAAAGCCTGGAGCGATGGTGCCACCGGAGCGGGAGGTCTGACCTTTGTGACCACGGCCACCAGTCTTGCCCAAACCACTACCGATACCACGGCCCGGACGATGCTTTTCGCGGCGGGAACCCGGCGCTGGACTCAGATCATTGAGTTTCATCGATTAACCCTCGACACGCAGCATGTAGTAAGCCTTGTTGATCATCCCGCGATTCTCGGGAGTATCCTGGACTTCTACAGTGTGACCGATGCGACGCAGGCCCAGACCCTTAACGCACAGTTTGTGGTTAGGGATGCGGCCGGTCATGCTTTTGATCAGCGTAACTTTTACGGTAGCCATGATTACTTGATCTCCTCAACACGCAGACCACGCTTGGCCGCAATGGATTCAGGAGATTGCATGGCCTTCAGACCCTTGAAAGTGGCGTGAACCACGTTTACAGGGTTGGTCGAGCCGTAGCACTTGGCCAGAACGTTCTGGACGCCAGCAACTTCAAGGACAGCACGCATTGCGCCGCCAGCGATGATACCGGTACCTTCAGAAGCAGGCTGCATGTACACCTTCGAAGCGCCGTGGGCGGACTTCATTGCGTACTGCAGAGTGGTGCCGTTCAGATCAACCTGGATCATGTTGCGGCGAGCAGCTTCCATTGCCTTCTGGATCGCAGCAGGCACTTCACGCGACTTGCCACGGCCGAAGCCAACACGGCCTTTACCATCACCAACCACGGTCAACGCGGTGAAAGTGAAGATACGGCCGCCTTTAACGGTTTTTGCTACGCGGTTAACTTGAACCAGCTTCTCGATGTAGCCTTCGTCGCGCTTTTGGTCGTTATTTGACATAACTTAGAACTCCAGCCCAGCTTCACGAGCAGCATCAGCCAGCGCTTTAACGCGGCCATGGTACTTGAAGCCAGAGCGGTCGAAAGCCACCTGCGAGACGCCAGCGGCCTTAGCACGCGTAGCGACCAGCTGGCCAACCTTAGTGGCCGCGTCGATGTTGCCAGTGGCGCCATCACGCAGTTCTTTATCCAAAGTCGAGGCGCTTGCCAGGACTTTGTTGCCGTCGGCCGAAATGACCTGGGCGTAGATGTGCTGCGAAGAGCGGAACACGCAGAGACGCACGACTTCGAGTTCGTGCATTTTCAGGCGTGCTTTGCGAGCGCGACGCAGTCGAGTAACTTTTTTGTCGGTCATTTGCTATGCCCTACTTCTTCTTGGCTTCTTTACGACGGACGACTTCGTCCGCGTAGCGCACACCCTTGCCTTTGTACGGCTCTGGTGGACGGAAGTCGCGGATCTCGGCGGCCACTTGAC
Organism: Pseudomonas sp. KCJK9016; assembly: GCF_046231795.1. NCBI lineage: Bacteria > Pseudomonadati > Pseudomonadota > Gammaproteobacteria > Pseudomonadales > Pseudomonadaceae > Pseudomonas > Pseudomonas sp. KCJK9016. The sequence goes on from NZ_JBJJMM010000004.1 coordinate 292,900, forward strand.
CCACCAGCTGCTTGTCGATGCCCTTGATCAGGATATCGGTCTGGCTAGGAGTCTCAGCGGTGATGCCTTCCGGCAGTTCGTAATCCACTGGGTGCGAGAAGCCAAGAGCCAGGTTCAGCACCTGACCTTTTGCTTGCGCCTTGTAACCAACACCGACCAGCTGGAGCTTGCGCTCGAAGCCTTGGCTTACGCCCTGGACCATGTTGTTTACCAACGCACGAGTGGTACCGGCCATTGCGCGAGTCTGTTGATCGCCATTGCGAGCAGCAAAACGCAGCTCACCGGCTTCTTCAACGATTTCAACGGACGAATGGACGTTCAGTTCGAGAGTACCCTTGGCACCCTTCACCGAAAGCTGTTGGCCTGCGAATTTTACTTCGACACCGGCTGGCAGCTTAACGGGGTTCTTAGCGACGCGAGACATGCTTATCCCCCCTTAGAACACAGTGCAAAGAACTTCGCCGCCGACACCGGCAGCGCGCGCAGCACGATCAGTCATCACACCCTTGTTGGTGGAGACGATAGACACACCGAGACCGCCACGTACTTTTGGCAGTTCTTCGACGGACTTGTACTGACGCAGGCCTGGACGGCTAACGCGCTTGACTTCTTCGATAACCGGACGGCCTTCGAAATATTTCAGCTCGATAGACAGCAGTGGCTTGGTTTCGCTGCTGATCTGATAACCCGCGATGTAACCTTCGTCCTTCAGGACTTTAGCTACAGCCACCTTCAACGTGGAAGAAGGCATGCTTACGACGGACTTTTCAGCCATCTGGGCATTACGGATTCGAGTTAGCATGTCCGCTAACGGGTCCTGCATACTCATGGGCTAGACGCTCCTAATACAGAAAAATTAGCCTTGCGGCTACTACTTGTCGCCGAGAAACTCCGGGCAGAAAAACACGGGCTCAGGCGAGCCGGTCATTCTAGACACACCCCAGAAATGAATCAAGCCCCAAAAGGGGCTTGATTCATCTTCAAGGTCACCGATGGTCAGGCTCCTGAGACCCCGACCATCGAGACGTTGACAGCGATTACCAGCTGGCTTTAACCAGACCTGGAACGTCACCACGCATTGCAGCTTCACGCAGCTTGTTACGGCCCAGGCCGAACTTGCGGTAAACGCCGTGCGGACGACCAGTCAGACGGCAGCGGTTACGCATGCGCGAAGCGCTTGCGTCACGCGGCTGCTTCTGCAGAGCTACGGCAGCTTCCCAACGTGCTTCTGGACTTGCGTTCAGATCCACGATGATAGCTTTCAGCGCTGCACGCTTGACGGCGTACTTGGCAACGGTGAGCTGACGCTTCAGCTCACGGTTCTTCATGCTCTTCTTGGCCATTTTCCTACTCCAATCAGTTGCGGAACGGGAATTTGAAAGCACGCAGCAGAGCGCGGCCTTCGTCATCGTTCTTGGCAGTGGTGGTCAGGGTAATGTCCAGACCGCGGAGAGCATCGATCTTGTCGTAGTCGATTTCCGGGAAGATGATCTGCTCTTTCACGCCCATGCTGTAGTTGCCACGACCATCAAAGGACTTGGCATTCAGGCCGCGGAAGTCGCGAACCCGAGGCAGGGAGATCGACAGCAGACGATCCAGGAACTCGTACATACGCTCACGGCGCAGAGTCACTTTGACACCGATCGGCCAACCTTCGCGGACTTTGAAGCCAGCGATGGATTTGCGAGCGTAGGTCACAACGACTTTCTGGCCGGTGATCTTTTCCAGGTCAGCAACAGCGTGCTCGATGACTTTTTTGTCACCGATCGCTTCGCCCAGACCCATGTTCAGGGTGATTTTGGTAACGCGCGGAACTTCCATCACGTTGCCAAGCTTCAGTTCTTCCTTCAGCTTGGGAGCGATTTCCTTCCGGTAAATCTCTTGTAGTCGTGCCATGGTCTTCTACCTAGCAGTGTTCAAGCATCAACCGCTTTTTGGGTCGACTTGAAGACACGAATTTTCTTACCGTCTTCCACTTTGAAACCAACGCGGTCAGCCTTGTTGGTTTCGCCGTTGAAGATGGCAACGTTGGAAGCGTGCAGTGGCGCTTCTTTCTCGACGATACCGCCTTGTACGCCCGACATCGGGTTAGGCTTGGTATGACGCTTGACCAGGTTCAGACCACCAACAACCAGACGGTTGTCAGCCAGAACCTTCAGCACCTTACCGCGCTTGCCTTTGTCTTTGCCGGCGATCACGATGATCTCGTCGTCACGACGAATCTTTTGCATGTCGGATCTCCTTACAGCACTTCTGGGGCGAGCGAGACGATCTTCATGAACTTCTCAGTACGAAGTTCACGGGTCACTGGCCCAAAGATACGGGTGCCGATCGGCTCTTGCTTGTTGTTCAACAGAACAGCAGCGTTGCCATCAAAGCGGATAATGGAGCCATCAGCACGGCGTACGCCGTGACGAGTGCGGACTACAACAGCAGTCATCACTTGGCCTTTTTTCACCTTACCGCGAGGAATTGCTTCCTTCACGGTAACTTTGATGATGTCACCGATACCAGCGTAACGACGATGGGAGCCACCCAGCACCTTGATGCACATAACGCGGCGAGCGCCGCTGTTATCGGCCACATCGAGCATGGATTGAGTCTGAATCATATAATTTCTCCGACCCCTAGCCCTTAGACTTCCACAGCGCGTTCGAGAACTTCAACCAGCGCCCAAGACTTGGTCTTGGCCATCGGACGAGTTTCACGAATAGTGACCTTGTCGCCGATGTGGCACTGATTGGTTTCGTCGTGCGCGTGCAGCTTAGTCGAACGCTTAACGTATTTACCGTAGATCGGGTGCTTCACGCGACGCTCGATCAGAACGGTGATGGTTTTGTCCATCTTGTCGCTGACAACACGGCCAGTCAGCGTACGGACAGTTTTTTCGGCTTCAGCCATGATCACTTACCTGCCTGCTGGTTGAGCACAGTCTTCACGCGAGCGATGTCACGCTTAACTTGCGAGAGCAGATGAGACTGCCCCAACTGGCCAGTTGCTTTCTGCATACGCAGATTGAACTGGTCGCGCAGCAAGCCGAGCAGTTGCTCGTTCAGCTGCTGTGCGGATTTTTCACGAAGTTCATTCGCTTTCATCACATCACCGTCCGCTTAACAAAGGAGGTGGCGAGCGGCAGCTTTGCAGCAGCCAGGGCGAAAGCCTCACGCGCCAGCTCTTCAGAAACACCCTCGATTTCATACAGGACTTTGCCTGGCTGAATCTGGGCAACCCAGTATTCCACGTTACCCTTACCTTTACCCATACGAACCTCGAGAGGCTTCTTGGAGATCGGCTTGTCCGGGAATACACGGATCCAGATCTTGCCACCACGTTTTACGTGACGGGTCAGAGCACGACGCGCTGACTCGATCTGACGAGCGGTGAGACGACCACGAGCAACAGACTTCAGCGCGAACTCGCCGAAGCTGACTTTGCTACCGCGCAGCGCCAGACCACGGTTGTGGCCGGTCATCTGCTTGCGGAACTTCGTACGCTTTGGTTGCAACATTTGGCGTACCCCTTACTTAGCAGCTTTTTTACGAGGCGCTGGTGCTTGTGGTTTCAGTTCTTCTTGGCGACCACCAATTACTTCGCCTTTGAAGATCCAAACCTTTACACCGATCACACCGTAAGTGGTGTGAGCTTCGTAGGTGGCATAGTCGATATCGGCACGCAGGGTGTGCAGTGGCACACGACCTTCGCGATACCATTCAGTACGTGCGATTTCAGCACCGCCGAGACGACCGCTCACTTGGATTTTGATGCCTTTGGCACCAATGCGCATGGCGTTCTGTACGGCGCGCTTCATGGCGCGACGGAACATCACACGACGCTCCAGCTGCTGAGCTACGCTCTGGGCAACCAGCATACCGTCGAGCTCCGGCTTGCGGATCTCTTCGATATTGATGTGCACAGGCACACCCATTTGCTTGGTCAGGTCCTGACGCAGTTTCTCAACATCCTCACCTTTCTTCCCGATTACGATACCTGGGCGAGCGGTGTGAATGGTGATGCGTGCAGTTTGAGCCGGACGATGAATGTCGATACGGCTTACGGACGCGCTTTTTAGTTTGTCTTGGAGATACTCACGCACATTCAGATCTGCGAGCAAATAGTCCGCATAAGTCCGACCGTCTGCGTACCAGACGGAGGTGTGCTCCTTGACGATTCCCAGGCGAATGCCAATGGGATGTACTTTCTGACCCATCTCTTCGACTCCGTTACTTGTCAGCAACCTTGACAGTGATATGGCAAGACCGCTTGACGATGCGATCAGCACGGCCTTTGGCACGTGGCATGATGCGCTTCAGCGAACGCCCTTCGTTGACGAAAACAGTGCTGACCTTCAGGTCATCAACGTCTGCGCCTTCGTTATGCTCGGCGTTGGCCACGGCCGACTCCAGCACTTTTTTCATGATCTCGGCGGCTTTCTTACTGCTGAAAGCCAACAGGTTGAGCGCGTCGCCCACCTTCTTCCCGCGGATCTGGTCGGCGACCAAGCGGGCTTTCTGGGCGGAGATTCGAGCGCCCGACAACTTAGCGGCTACTTCCATTTCCTTACCCCTTAACGCTTGGCTTTCTTGTCTGCCACGTGCCCGCGATAGTTGCGGGTACCGGCGAACTCGCCCAGTTTGTGGCCGACCATGTCTTCGTTAACGAGAACTGGGACGTGCTGACGACCGTTGTGTACTGCGATGGTCAGACCGACCATTTGTGGCAGGATCATCGAACGGCGCGACCAAGTCTTAATTGGTTTGCGATCGTTCTTTTCCGCCGCCACTTCGATCTTCTTCAGTAGGTGAAGATCAATAAAAGGACCTTTTTTCAGAGAACGTGGCACTGTCGTATCCCTCTATTTACTTGCGACGACGGACGATCATTTTGTCGGTACGCTTGTTACCACGAGTCTTCGCGCCCTTAGTCGGGAAGCCCCATGGCGATACCGGATGACGACCACCAGAGGTACGACCTTCACCACCACCATGTGGGTGGTCAACCGGGTTCATGGCAACACCACGAACGGTTGGGCGAACGCCACGCCAGCGCTTGGCACCAGCTTTACCCAGCGAACGCAGGCTGTGCTCGGAGTTCGAGACTTCGCCCAGGGTCGCGCGGCATTCAGCCAGCACTTTACGCATTTCACCGGAACGCAGACGCACGGTAACGTAAACACCTTCACGAGCGATCAACTGAGCCGAAGCACCAGCGGAACGAGCGATCTGTGCACCTTTACCTGGCTTCAGTTCGATACCGTGTACAGTGGAACCAACCGGAATGTTGCGCAGTTGCAGAGCGTTGCCTGGCTTGATTGGAGCCAGAGCACCCGCTACCAGCTGATCGCCAGCGCTCACGCCTTTAGGGGCGATGATGTAGCGGCGTTCGCCGTCTGCGTAGCACAGCAGAGCGATGTGAGCAGTACGGTTTGGATCGTATTCGATACGCTCGACGGTGGCGACGATGCCATCCTTGTCGTTGCGACGAAAATCGACCATACGGTAATGCTGCTTATGACCACCACCAACGTGACGAGTGGTAATGCGGCCATTGTTGTTACGACCACCAGACTTCGATTTCTTCTCGAGCAGCGGTGCGTGAGGAGCGCCTTTGTGCAGCTCCTGGTTGACCACCTTGACCACAAAACGGCGGCCAGGGGAAGTCGGTTTGCATTTAACGATTGCCATGATGCACCCCTTCCTTACTCAGCACTGCTGCTGAAATCGAGATCTTGGCCTGGCTGAAGGGAGATAACTGCCTTCTTCCAGTCATTACGCTTGCCCAGACCGCGAGCGGTGCGCTTGCTCTTACCCAGGACATTCAGGGTAGTAACACGCTCAACTTTCACGCTGAACAGGCTTTCGACGGCCTTCTTGATTTCCAGCTTGGTTGCATCGGTAGCAACCTTGAAAACGAACTGGCCTTTCTTGTCCGCCAGAACCGTAGCCTTCTCGGAAACGTGCGGGCCAAGCAGAACTTTAAATACGCGTTCCTGGTTCATCCCAGCAGCTCCTCGAATTTCTTCACGGCCGACACGGTGATCAACACCTTGTCGTATGCGATCAGACTAACTGGATCGGAACCTTGCACATCACGTACATCTACGTGCGGCAGGTTGCGAGCAGCCAGGTACAGGTTCTGATCAACGGCGTCCGACACGATCAGTACGTCGGTCAGGCTCATGCCGTTCAGTTTGCCCAGCAGGTCTTTGGTTTTCGGAGTTTCAACTGCGAAATCCTGAACCACGACCAGACGATCAGTACGCACAAGCTCAGCAAGGATGGAACGCATTGCTGCGCGATACATCTTCTTGTTCAGCTTCTGGGAGTGATCCTGTGGACGAGCTGCGAAAGTGGTGCCGCCGCCACGCCAGATTGGGCTACGGATAGTACCGGCACGAGCACGGCCAGTACCTTTCTGACGCCATGGGCGCTTGCCGCCACCACGAACGTCGGAACGGGTCTTTTGCTGCTTGCTACCTTGACGGCCGCCAGCCATGTAGGCCACGACTGCTTGGTGAACCAGCGTCTCGTTGAACTCGCCGCCAAATGTCAGTTCGGAAACTTCGATCGCTTGAGCGTCATTTACATTTAATTGCATGTCAGCTTCCCCTTAACCGCGAGCCTTGGCTGCTGGACGTACAACCACGTTGCCGCCAGTAGCGCCAGGAACAGCACCCTTGACCAACAACAGATTGCGTTCAGCGTCCACGCGCACTACTTCCAGGGACTGCACGGTCACGCGCTCAGCGCCCATATGACCGGACATTTTTTTGCCCTTGAATACACGACCAGGAGTCTGGCACTGGCCGATAGAGCCTGGGACGCGGTGGGATACGGAGTTACCGTGGGTGTTATCTTGCCCGCGGAAATTCCAGCGCTTGATCGTACCCTGGAAGCCTTTACCCTTGGACTGACCGGTTACATCAACCAGCTGACCAGCAGCGAAGATTTCAGCGTTGATCAGGTCACCGGCCTTGTATTCGCCTTCTTCAAGACGGAATTCCAGCACGGTACGACCGGCAGCTACGTTCGCCTTGGCGAAGTGACCAGCCTGAGCAGCTGTTACACGGGAAGCACGACGCTCGCCGACAGTGACTTGCACTGCACGATAGCCATCGGTTTCTTCAGTTTTGAACTGGGTGACGCGATTCGGCTCGATCTCAATGACCGTGACCGGAATGGAGACACCTTCTTCGGTGAAAATACGGGTCATACCCGCTTTACGACCGACTACACCAATAGTCATGTTGTAAACCTCATGAGTGTACGGGGCTTTCACCCGCTATGGCCGCCCATTTCAGAGCGTTACACGACCAAGACCGAGTCTTAGCCGAGGCTGATCTGCACTTCCACACCGGCCGCAAGATCCAGCTTCATAAGTGCATCAACGGTTTTATCCGTTGGCTGAACGATGTCCAGAACGCGCTTATGAGTGCGGATTTCGTACTGGTCACGCGCGTCTTTGTTGACGTGCGGGGAAACCAGAACGGTAAACCGCTCTTTACGGGTAGGCAGTGGAATTGGACCACGCACTTGAGCACCAGTACGTTTCGCGGTTTCCACGATTTCCTGGGTTGATTGGTCGATCAGGCGATGGTCAAAAGCCTTCAACCTGATACGGATTTGCTGATTTTGCATTGGATTTCAGACTCCGGCTGCTATTCCCACCGGGCGCAATACGCCCGTTAAAAGGAGGCGCAATTCTATAGACGCCCCAGATAGGTGTCAACCCAATAAAAAAGCCCCCGCTAAGCGGGGGCTTTTTCAACTCATCAAGCCTTCTCTAAAAAGAGATTACTCGATGATTTTGGCTACGACGCCT